>NZ_JAAGLR010000911.1 GCF_010548245.1 Streptomyces sp. SID11385 | reverse complement strand
ACTCGGCCGCGCGCGGCGCCCTGTGCGGCGCGCTGCTCGGCGCCGCGCACGGCGACACCGCGCTGCCCCCCGACTGGCTCCCCGCCCTCGAAGGCCGCGCGAGCCTCCTCGCGCTCGCCGAGGACTTCGCCCTGGAGATGACCCAGGGCCCCGCGCTGCACGGCCCGGACCGCGCCGTCTTCGCCTGGCTGGAGCGCTACCCGCGCGAACTGTGAGGCCCGGGCGCGGACATGGGTGAGCCCCCTCGGCCAGGACGGCGGACCGGTCGAGAGGGCTCGTGCCGCCCGGGCCCACCCCGGGGCGGGGCGGGAAGCGGCTGTGCGGGGTGCGGGTACCGGCGGCGCGGCGCGCGGATCAGACGCCGGCGACGCGGGTGACCGCGCTGACGAAGGTGCCCCAGGACGCCGCCGGGAAACCCAGCTCGGGTCCCTCGGAGACCTTCGAGTCGCGCACCGAGATCGCTGAGAAGACGGGGGACTTGACCTCGACGCAGGCGCCATTGCCCGTCGAGTAGGAGGACTTGACCCATTCGTTGGTGCGACCGTGCTGAAGAGACATGAGAATTGCTCCGGGTGTGCGAGGTGGTGGCGAGACCCCCGCCGGAACGGCCGACGGGCGCCGATACGCCCCCTGACGTGCCCGTTCGGGACGCATCAGGTGGCGTGAAGGACGCTACCCGTCCCCCGCGCCGCCGAAAGCGGTCGTTCACCCGACCGGATGGCATATTCCAGAGGTCCCTACCGCGAGCGCGGGAAAAGGTGTACCGTCCCGCGCCACGCGGTCAACTCGCCCCGTACGCCGCCTCATTCCCCGTGCGAGCCGTACAACTCCCGTGCCACATCCGTGATGAAGTCACGGCTCACGTCCGGGTTGAGCGCCATCGCCCTCAAGTGCTCGTACATGACGCTGTACTGCTCGACCTCCGCGGCTTTCTCCAGGTAGAGGTCGCTCACGACGCCCTCGATGTAGACGACGCTGGAGTCCGCCGTGTCGGGGAACTCCAGTACCGCGTACTGCCCGTTGAGCCCCGGGTGCGCGCCCACCTCGAAGGGGATCACCTGCACCGTGACGTGCGGCAGGTGGGACATCTTCACGAGGTGCTCCAACTGCCCCCGCATGACGTCCTCGTCACCGACCTTGCGGCGCAGCGTCGCCTCGTCGATGACGGCCCACAGCCGCAGCGGCTTCTCGGCGTTGACGTCCCGCACCCGGTCCTGGCGCGCCATCCGCACCCGTACCCGCTTCTCGATGTCGGCGGCGGCCGTCTCGGGCAGCGCGCCGGTGACGAGCGCGTGTGCGTACTCGGGCGTCTGGAGCAGCCCCGGCACCACCTGCGGGTCGTAGATGCGAAGACTCGCCGCGTCCGTCTCCAGGCCGATGTAGATGGAGTACGGGATGTCGCCGAAGGTGTGCCACCAGCCCTGCTGGCGCGAGTCCTTGGCCATCTGCATGAGCGAGTCGACGATGCGCAGGTCCTCGACCTGGTAGACCCCGCACAGGTCGCGGACGTCGCGCTGGCTGATGCTGCGCCGCCCGTTCTCCAGGCGGCTGATCTTCGACTGCGAGACGAGCAGGCGCTCGGCGACCTCCTCGGCCGTCATGTTCCGGGCCTCACGCAGTTTGCGCAGCTCCTGACCCAGTCGCCGACGCCTGACGGTGGGGTTGACATTGGACGCCACGGGCGGGCACCTCCGGCTCGCGTTCTTCACCGCCCCGCACGAGGCGGCGCGTGTCTGCTGCTCAGCAGGGTGCCACCGACACGCCGTACCCGGGCGCGAAACAGTCGAGTTGAGCCAAAAACGCGGAAGGGCACGACGGAGGGGCGCCCGATGGTGTAAGGGGGCGCGGCGGGTGGTACGGGGCGCGCCCGGCGGTACGGATACGGGGCGCCCCGCGCCGTCTGCCGCCCGGCCGGGTCCGCCCCGTACACGTCCATCCGTCTGCGCAGTTCCCGCTTCGCCCGCGCGCCGAGAACTGCCCGTCCGCCGAAGGCGTCAGCGCAGTGCCGTGCCCACCGACGCCGCCCGCTGCGGCTGCGAGGGGACGCGTCCCGGTGCCTGGCCGCGCCGCGCGGGCGCGGCGGCCCCGTTCTGCACGTCCATGACCGCGTGCGCCACGAGCCCGCCCATCGGGTCGTGCCGGATCAGGTCCCGCAGCCGGGAGCGCGAGGAGCGCCCCTCGTTGCCGGGATAGAGGTGCTTGCCGAGGCCCACCGCGTGCGCGAGGGCCGCGAGCGCGGCCGTGCGCGGGTCCGGTGGCACGCCGGTGCGGATCGCCGTGTCGAGCCGGGACCTGATCTCCCTGCTCGTCGACGTCTCCGCGGCCTGGTAGCGCGTCGTCGGCAGCACTCCGCACATCTGGCCCGCGACGGCGGTGACCATGCCGATGCGCTCCAGGTGCGAGAGGTACGTCTGACGCAGCCCGAGACGGGGCCCACCGATCCAGTGGACCGCGCGCACCGGGGCGCCACGCCTGCGCAACAGCTCAAGCGCGTGGTCCAGGGTCGGATCACCGGTCGGCCGCGGTACGACCACGGCGATCCGGTCCCCGTCCGGGGCTATCCGTCCGGCCAGCGCCAGCTCCACTAGCTGTGCTCCGGCCAGACCGAGGTCGAGCGACTGCGGCTGCGCTGTGGTACCCGTGGCCGGGTCCAGAGCGAGCAGCAGAAGCTCCTCCGGAAGTGTTCTGCGGCTCTTGCCCATCCATGCCTCCCCGCGTGGATGTCTGACAGGGTGACCCCTCTCACATTGGTCTGTCGAGGGTGCCTGACCTTTTCGGCAGGGAATGCGCACACATGTCGTTCTTGTCCCGAGCCCGAGTCGCGGTCGTGCCAAGGACACTGGTAGAGGTTCGGCAGCACGAGCGGTTCGCGTGCGTGCGCGCACGGCTTACGGAGGAGGCATCGGTGGCGGGCGAGTCCCCCGACAGGGCACAGGAGCACAACTCACCGGAGGGGAGTGCCCGGACACGTACGACCGGAACGGGGGGAGGCATTCCCGTCTCGCGCCCGGCCGACGACCGGCTGCGCCAGGCGGTGGCGCGGTGGGTGCGGTCGGCCGACGAGGCGGAGGAAGCGGAGGCGCGGGCCGGGGAGCCGGCCGTACGGGCCGAGGAGCCCGCCGTACGGGCCGACGAGCCCGCCGCGAAGCCCGCGGGCCCCTCGTGGGCGCGGGAGGCGCGGGAGGACGAGGACGCGGAGCCGGACGGTACGGAGGCCGACGCGGCGCCCGAGCGGGAGGCCGACGCCGTACCCGCCCAGGCCGACGAACCGCCCGTACCGGCGGAGCCCCCCGTACCGGCGGAGTCGCCGGAACCCGAGGCGGCGAAGGAGCCCACCCGGGAGCCGGACGAGCCCGAGGCGGCAGCCGGGGAGCCGGAGAAGCCGGAGAAGCCGGAGAAGCCGGAGAAGCCGGAAGCGGCTGCCGACGAGCCCAGCGAGCCCGAGGCGGAGCCGAAGCCCGCTTCCGGCCCGAAGCGCACCCCCGGCCCGAAGCCCGCCCCCGCCACCCGTGGACTCTCGTTCCACAAGGTGGACACCCCCACCTCCGTCTTCGGCGTCCTGCGCCCCCCGGTCGACAACACCACGACGGTCCTGAAGCTCCCCGAGGCCGAGGCCCCGAGTTCCAAGCTCAGCGACGCCCCGGGGACCGCTGCGAAGAGCGCCCCGAAGGCCGCGTCCCCGAAAGCCGAGAAGACCCCGGAGGCCCCCGAACCCCCCAAGCCCGCCGAACCCCTCGCCCTCGCCGGACCGCTCCCCGACGAGGAGCCCCCCGCCGAGCGCACGAGCAAGTTCGTCCCACTGCGCCCGCTCGACGACGCGCGCCCCGCCGCGCTGCGCCCGAAGGACCCCCGCGCCGCCGCGGCGATGCCCGCCGGGCCCCGTACCGCGGGCAAGGACGCGGAGAAGGCGTCCGGCAAGGGCACCCCGGGCCGGACCCCGGACAAGGCCCCCGGCAGGAGCACCGGCAAGAAGAAGCCCGGGACGGACGCCCCGGCCGCCACGCCCGGCGCCACCCCCTCCGAAGCCTCCGCCGCCAAGCCCGCCGCCTCCGCCCCGTCGGCGCCCGCCGCCACCCCTGCCGAGAAGTCCCCCGACAAGTCGGCGGCCAAGTCCTCCACCTTCGGCGCCGGTTACACCGCGTCCCAGCCCGACAACACCACCACCGGCTCCACGCCGTCCTCCACGAGCCCCGCGACCCCCGCCTCGATCACCGCCGAGATCCCGGTCGGTACGGCCGTCGGCGCCGAGGAGACCCGCCAGCAGCCGCTGCCGCCCAAGGCACCGCTCGACCTGCTCGCCGAGCTGACCAACACGCCGCCCCCGCCCGAGACCCCGCTGCGCACGGTCGTGCGCCGGTTCAAGATCTGGACGCCGCTCGTCCTGCTCCTGATCGTGGTCCTCGGCGTCGTGCAGGCCGTGCGCCCGCTGCCGCAGCCCACGTTCGCGCTCACCGCCGCGACCACGTACCAGTTCACCGGCAAGGCGGCGTCGATGCCGTGGCCGAAGAGCGGGCAGGCCGCGATGGACGTCGACGGGCTCGGCAGCTTCGGCAGCTCGGGCGCCCAGAAGCCGGTGCCGATCGCGAGCGTCGCGAAGGTCATGACCGCGTACCTCGTGCTGCGCGACCACCCGGTCAAGAAGGGCAGCGACGGGGCGAGCATCACGATGGACCAGAAGGCCGAGGACGACGCGGGCCTGTCCGCGCAGAACGAGTCAACGGTCGACGTGCACGCGGGCCAGAAGCTCTCGCAGAAGGAGGCGATCGAGGCGATCATGCTCGCCTCGGCGAACAACATCGCCCGCCAGCTCGCCCGCTGGGACGCCGGTTCCGAGAAGGACTTCGTCGCGAAGATGAACAAGGCCGCCGACGAACTGGGCATGAAGAACACGACGTACACCGACCCCTCGGGCCTCACGTCCTCGACCGTCTCGACCGCCGAGGACCAGGTGAAGCTCGGCAAGGTCGTGATGAAGGACCCGCTCTTCCGCGAGGTCGTGCGGCTGCCCTCGTACGTCGACAGCAACGGCAAGACGCAGACGAACTGGAACCGGCTCGTCCCGATGAACAACACCGTCGGCATCAAGACGGGGACGACGACGGCGGCCGGCGGCAACCTGCTCTACGCCGCGACGAAGGAGGTCGGCGGCACGACGCGCACCATCGTCGGCGCCGTGCTCGCCCAGCCGCCCGCCCCCGAGGACAACTCGATCCTCACCGGCGCGCTCAACGCGGGCAAGGCACTCATCGAGGCCGCGCAGGGCACGCTCGTCGCCGAAAAGGTCGTGAAGAAGGGGGATGTCGTCGGTAGTGTCGACGACGGTCTCGGCGGCACCACGCCCGTCGTCGCGGCCAAGGACCTCACCGCGGTCGGCTGGCCGGGGCTGACCGTACGGCTCAAGCTCGTCGACGACGGCGCGACGCTGCCGCACGAGGCCGCGGCGGGCACGAAGGTCGGCGTGCTGCGGGCCGGGGACGGCACGAGCAGCGCCGTCGAGATCCCGGTGGTGCTCGGATCGGCGCTGAGCGAGCCAGGGCTCGGCGCGAAGCTCACCCGGCTGGGATGAGCGGGGGACCGGGGCGGCGGCTCACTCGGCCGAGTGGCGGACCCCTCCGGTACCCCCCGCTCGGAGCGGGCCGCGCGGACGACAGGGCGTGGTGTGTGGCTGACCGGGGGTGAGGGGCACCTCGCCCCCGGTCACGAGGCGCGTGCTAGCGTCACCGGATCGGGGCAGAACGGACAGGCGGTCGCGAAGTCCACCCGGCACGACCGGGAGCGGCCGGCACGGGGTTGGGAGGGCCTTCGGTGGCCACTGCGGAGCCGACGCGAGCGGACGGCGTGGACGGGGCGCGCCGCGTGCGCGCACCCCGGGACGCGGGAGCGGAGCGGCCGTCCGCGCCGGAGCGCTCCACCACCCCCGTACGGGACAAAGCGCCGGTATGGGACAAAGCGCCCGTACGGGGCAAGGCGTCCGGGCGGGACGAGGCGGCTTCCGTACGGGACAAGGCGGCCGTCCCGCGCCAGGGCGGCGCCCCCGAGGCGGCGCCCTCCCTCCCCCCGCCTCCGCCACCCCCGCCCCCCGCGCCCCGCTCCCGCTGGCGCCGCTTCGCCTTCCACCCCGTCACCGTCGCCACGACCCTCTCGGCCGTCCTCCAGCTCGTCTGGTTCTTCACGTTCGCGAACAGCGGGGGAGATCTCGCGGCGCAGGACGCCTGGGCGGAGTTCGTCGGGCGCCACCCCGACTCCGCGTACAACCTCGCCTGGTACGGGGGCATGCACCCCGTCTCGTACAGCATGGTGTCGCCGTACCTGATGCACGTGCTCGGCGTCCGCACGACGCTGATGCTCGCGAGCACCGCCGCCGCGGGGCTCATCGCGTACTGCGCGACGCAGGTCAAGGCGGTGCGCAACCCGCACCTGGTGGGGCTCGCGGGCGTCTACGCGCTGCTGTGCAACACCGGTTCGGGCCGGGTCACCTTCGGCCTCGGGATGATGTTCTCCGTCGCCGCCGTGGCCGCCGTCTTCGCCTGGCCCGAGCGCTGGCGCGAGGCGCGCAGGACGCGCGCGCTCGTCGCCGCCCTCTGCGCGGCGCTCGCGACGGCGGCCTCGCCGGTCGCGGGCCTGTACGTGGGGCTCGTCGCCGTCGCGATGTTCCTCTGCAAACGCCGCAAAGCCGCGTACGTCCTCGGCATCCCGCCGCTCCTCGTGGTCGGCGCCTCGACGCTCCTCTTCCCCTTCTCGGGGACGATGCCGATGTCGCTGGGCTCGGCGAGCCTGCCGTTGCTCTTCTCGGTCTTCGCCTTCCTGCTCGTGCCGAAGTCGTGGCACACGGTGCGGATCACGGCGGTGGTCAACTTCGTCGTCGTGCTCGGTGTGTGGGTCATCAGCTCGCAGATCGGCAGCAACATCACGCGGCTCGCGATGCTCTTCGGCGGCGTCGTGCTCGTCGCCGCGCTGCCGTACCTGCGCGGGCGGAGCTGGCGCTGGTGGACGGCGGTGGTCGGCATCTGCGGCTTCACCTTCTGGATCGGCTTCAAGACGGCGGACGACATCGTCCACACGACGCCCGCCGCCTCCTGGGGCCGCGAACTCGCCCCGCTGATCCACCAGCTCCAGCACCACGACGCCGAGAAGGGCCGCGTCGAGGTCGTCCCGACCGGCGGCCACCGCGAGGCGTCCGCGCTCGCCCCGTACTTCAACCTGGCCCGCGGCTGGACCCGCCAGGCCGACATGGAACGCAACGCGCTCTTCTACGACTCGACGCTCAACTCGGCCAACTACCACGAGTGGCTCAAGCGCTGGGCCGTCCACTTCGTGGTCCTCCCCACGAGCGACGACAAGCCCGACGGCGACGGCGCGACCCGCGAACGCGCCCTCATCACGGCCGGCCAGCCCTACCTGGACCTGCTCTGGGCCGACGCCAACTGGCAGGTCTACGAGGTCGACCACCCCGTCCAGCTCGCCGAGCCCCCCGCGACGGTCACGAGCGCGGGCCAGTCCGAGCTGGTCATCAAGGTCACGACCCCGGGCCGCGTCCTGATCCGCATCCCGTACTCGCCCTGGCTGAGCGTCGTCGACAAGAACGGCAAGAGCTACCACGCCCCGAAGGAGACCGAGGCGTCCAAGCACCGCGAGGACGACTCGACCCCGAAGTCCTTCCGCAACCTCCACGGCTGCCTCTACGAAACCCCCGAGGACAAGTCCGGCGACAAATGGACCGAACTCCTCGCCCCCCACCCCGGCACCTACCACATCGCCGGCCCCTACCAAATCCCCCGCGGCACCCCCTGCCCGGAGGAACTGAGGCCCCCGGAACCGGACCCGGCGAACTGAGACGTGTGAGCTTCCCCCGAAGCACGCCGGAGGGCCGGGCAGGGGCACCCCCTGACCCGGCCCTCCGGCCTCTCGGTCGCACGGTCGCACACGGAGACGGCCGCCGCCGGGCACAGCCCCGAACGCCGAAAGGGGCCCACCTCCGAAAATCCGGAGGTGGGCCCCTCACTACAGTGCCCCCGGCAGGATTCGAACCTGCGACACCCGCTTTAGGAGAGCGGTGCTCTATCCCCTGAGCTACGAAGGCGGGGGATCTCTCGGAAAATGTGCGGGAAATTACGGCGGAAACCGCGATCCCGGACACATCAGCCCATAGATCCACCGGTGTACCAGTGGACTGGTACACCGCCGTCAGTGTAGCGGGTGAGGGTGTGCGGGCGAGGGGGTTACCCGCCCGGCGTCGGACGGGGGCTGACCGGCCAACGGTCAGCCGGCGCCTCACCTGTGCTCCATGGCGTCCTCGGTCTGCGGAGTCAGCTTCTGAGCACCGGTGTTGCCAGGCCAGGAGCACACCATCACCGGGGCCCCGCCCCGGGCGACGGTCACCCCGATCGCGGTGTGTTGCAGGCCGTTCGCCGGGGAGTACGACCGGGCTACGTGGCAGCGTCGCCGTCGAGGTCCAAGTGGATCAGGGCCAGTGCCTCTGCGATCTCCGCGGTCATCTCGTCGTCGGGGCCGAACACCATGCACATGTCCTGGTGGAGCGGTTCGAGGACCTGCCGGGCTTCGGTGGCTCGGCCCTGGGCGAGCAGCAGCAAGCCGATGTTGTGCCGCAGTTCCACCGCTTCCTCGCTCACGTCGCTGTCGACGGCCCGTACGACGTTCAGCACGCCTTGGAGCGCGGCGAGCGCGTCGGTGACCTGGCCCAGTTCGGCGCGGCAGCGGGCCGCCTGAGCACGGCAGGCGCGGGACTGCTCGCCGGTGGGTCCGGCGATACGGGCGTAGACGTCGGCGAGGGCCTCGAACTCGGGCAGGGCGGCCCGGTAGTCGCCGCCCAGGAGGCGGATCGCTGCTCTCCGGCGGCGCAGCGCCAGAACGGGCTTGCTCCCGGAGCCGAGGGCGAGGGCCGCGGGCTCGATGATCTCGCCGAGCACCTCGGCGGCCTGAGCGAACCGCTCCTCCTCCAGCAGGGCGTCGGAATGGGCGTACGCCTCTCTGATGTCCTCGCGCAGTCGGGCGGGAACGGGCACCGGCGGGGCCCCTGGGAGGACGGCCGTGGGCGGCAGACCCTCGGACGCGGGTGCCTGGGCGCGGGCGCGGGGCGCGAAGGGGCGACGGAACACGGCCGTGGGGTCGGGCATGCCGACCGGCACGACATCGGTCGTGCCGGGCTCCTGGCCCGGAGGCGGGAGGAACGGCAGCAGCCGCGAGTACACCTCCTGCGTGTCGGCGGGCCGCGCCTCGGGCGCCTTGCGCAGCAGGTGCAGGACCAGCTCCTCCAGGGCCTCCGGGACATCGGGCCGCAGCTGTCGCAGGGGGGTGGGGGCGGCGTTGACGTGCTGGTGCATCAGCAGGTATTCGCCCTCCGCCTCGAACACGAGCCGGCCGCTGAGGAGTTCGTGCAACACACAGCCCAGCGCGTACAAGTCGGTCTGCGGGGTGATGCGTCCGCCGCGGGTCTGTTCGGGCGACATGTACTGGTGGGTGCCGATGAGGCTGCCGGTGGCGGTCAGTTTGGTGACGTCGGTGCGCAGGATCGCCGCGATGCCGAAGTCGAGGACCTTCACGGTGCCGTCGCGTGCGACGAGGATGTTGCCCGGCTTGAGGTCCCGGTGGATCACCGGCACGTCGTGCGCGTACGACAGTACGGTCGCGACCTGCGCGGCGACGGCGGCCGCCCAGCTGACCGGCAGCGGTCGGCCCGGGTGCAGGTAGGCGGACAGGGGCACACCGTCGACGAGTTCCATCACCAGGAACAACCGCTCGTACGACGCGTCGAGCACCGCGTCGTACACCTGCGGTACCCCGGGGTGCTGGATGCGTGCGGTGATGCGGGCCTCGCGGCGGAAGCGTTTGGCGAACTCCTCGGCCAGTTGCGGGGAGGTGACCGACGCCTGCCGGATGAGCTTCACGGCGACGGGCCGGTCGAGCACGGCGTCGTAGCCGCGCCATACGTCGCCCATGCCGCCGTGGCTGAGCTCCTCCAGGAGTTCGTAACGGTCGGAGATCGCCTCCTGCGGCACTTTGCCCCCGATGGTGCGTGATGAACGGTCCCGGTCAGAGACCAAGTGTGACGGCCGTGTCGTTCTGCCGTCCAGCGGTCTGGTGCGGTATGGGCTTGTCGCGGCGCTTGGCTGCGGGCAGGAGAGCGCGGTGCCCGACCGGTCTTCCGCCGACAGGCCGGACCGCGTCCACTGCCATGCCTGGTTGTCCGTGCGCGGGGGCAGGCCCCAGCAGTCGGCGACCTGGTGGCTACTTCACCTCTTTGGCCAAGACGGCGATGGAAACCTTGCCCACCATCGTCGTCAGGACGTAGTTGGTCGAGCTGCTGAAGGCGACACCCACGCCGGCGGGAATCGCCTTGGCCATCGCCTTCTGGGTGAAGGTGATCGACACTCGCTTGAACAACTGCTTGATCGTGACCAGGGCCGGCCCCCGCAGGTACTGGTAGACCAGCTTCTCCGCGATCTTCAGGACCGCCGCCTTGCCGCTCTTCGACGCCATCTGCTCTACCGAACCCGCCAGCGCCAGCAGGAAGGCCAGGTGCTTCTTGTCCTCGTTGCTCAGCTCGGTCTCGTACACCTCGACCAGGCACATGCACATGTCGATCTGGAGCTTGAGAGCGGCGGCGATATCGGTGATACCACCGCCCAGGACCGCGACCGCCGTCCCGACTCCCGGAATCACGCTCGGGGCCGCGGTGACCGCGCCGGAGACTGCCGCAAGTTTGGAGTACCGGCCGATTATTCTGGTCGCTATCCGACGCTTGTCCTCCAGGCTCTCGGGCTTCCGCTTGTACTTGGCCTCGAAAGTCGTGCGGTAACCGTCCACGAGCTTGGTGGCAGCCTCCGGTGTGATGGCGATCATCTCGACGGTCTTCTGAAGCCGGGACTCTTCGAGTTCGTCCCACGTGTGGCTCATTGCTTCCCCTCCCGGTCCGCTGCTCTCGCGAAGAAGGCAACGTGAACTGTTCACAGTCTGGTGTGCGGAAATCCAGTGGTACGCGCAGCCGATTCCAGAGCCCGACTGCACGGTTTCGGTCTCGCGGTGAACCAGGCGAGGAAGAACCATGCCTCGTCCCTCGCCACGTCTTCAGGAGGCGTCGCCCCGCTCCGGCGGGTCGCCCCGGCCCGTACCTCCGGCCGGGGCGTACCCGTCAGAGGCCGTCGTCCAGGCCCTCCTCGTGGCGGATCATCCGCCAGGCGGCCTTGCGGGCGCTGCGGTCCAGACTGGACTTGAAGCCCTTGTCGGGACCGAAGTACTGGCGGCCCATGCCTGCGATCGTGTCGATGTGGTCGGCCATCTTGTCAGCGAAGACGTTGTCGAAGACGAGGCCGAAGTTCTCCTCGTCGTTGACGACGGCCGCCGCTCGCACCTTCGGGTCGGCCTTGGCCTCCTCGAACGGGCGGATGACGTCCTGCTCGGTGAACTCGGTGCCGAAGCGTTCGTTGAACTTGTCGATCAACTGCGAGAGCAGCGACTTCTCCGCCTCCTTGGCGCCGCCCGAGCCGTCGCCGAAGCCCTGCATCATCGCCCGCCCCTCGGCGGCGAGGGAGACGTCGTACTCGCCGGTCTTCTCCACCCGCATGTGGCTGAGGTCGATCTCGCCGATGTCGACGCCACCGTCCGCGCGGCGCGGCAGCCGGTTGAGGAGGTAGCGGCCGTAGAGGTGCAGCCGTTCCAGCTCGGCGTCCTGGTAGGGCACGATCTGCGCGAGGAAGCCGTACTTCCGCACGTAGTCGTTGAGGTCGGCGCGGAAGCTCTCCGCGGTCTCCTGGTCGTCCTCGTCCTCGCTTTCCAGCAGAGCGGCGAAGCGGGTGACGGCGGGGGACAGCAGCCGGTACAGCTCGGCGTGGAGCTTCTCCCACTTGGACTGCGAACCCGCGGCCCTCTTCCTGGCGGCGAAATACGCGGCGGCGAACTCGTCCATCTCCCGCCCCGACAGAACCGGCGCCCGCATGACGCGGCTCTGCGCGGTGTAGAGCAGGTTGGGGTCGGAGGGGAGGGTGTTCGCCTCCTCGAAGTACGGCCGGAAGGAATCCTGTATGTCGTTCGCGTCGTTGACGAAGTCCAGGACCGCCAGGTCCGCCTGCGTCTTGCGCTCGGCGGTCCGGTTCAGCCGGGACAGGGTCTGGACGGCCGAGATGCCGGTCAGCGACTTGTTGACGTACATCGTCGTCAGCAGCGGCTGGTCGAAGCCGGTCTGGTACTTCTCCGCCACGACCAGGATCCGGTATTCGCGCTGGCCCGCGCCGCCGGCCCGGGCGGCCTTGTCGTCGGCACGCGTGTACGCGAACGCCTTCGGCAGCGCGCTCTCCGACAGCCCGCCGTTCTCCTTCGGCTCGGTGGTCTCCTCACCGTCGACGGTGAGCGAGCCGGAGAAGGCGACGAGAACCCCGACGTCGGGGTACTTGGTGTCGTAGTCCCGGTCCTTGAGATAGCTCTTGATCGCGCGCGCCATCTGCACGGCGGACCGCCGGGAGGCGGTCACCACCATGGACTTGGCCCGCCCGCCGAGACGGCCCCGGCTGTGCGCCACGAAGTGTTCCACGATCACCTGGGCGTGCTGGGCGACCGTCGAGTCGTGGGTGAGCGCGTACCGGGCGAGCAAGCCGTTCGCCTTCGACGGGTCGACCTCCCGCTCGTCAGGGTTCTGGTTCACCAGCTTCCAGTACGTGTTGTATGTGACGTAGTTGCGGAGCGGGTCGAGGATGAAGCCCTCCTCGATCGCCTGCCGCATGGAGTACGTGTGGAAGGGCCGGTAGGTGGCCTTGCCGTCGATGTCCTGGAGCGTGCCGAAGAGTTCGAGGGTCTTGGCCTTCGGGGTGGCGGTGAACGCGAAGTAGGAGAGGTTGGCGGCGCGGGAGCGCTGTTCGGCCTTCTTCCTGAGCTGCTCGTCCAGGGCGGGGCCCTCGGCGCTGACCGCGGTGGCGCCCGCCTCGTCCGAGTCGGAGTCCAGGCCGAGGTCGCGCAGGGCGGAGCGCACGGCGGTGGCGGCGTCGCCGGACTGCGAGGAGTGCGCCTCGTCCACGAGGATCGCGAAGCGGCTGCCCCGGATCTCGGTGGGGTTGCGCTGGAGGTAGTCGAGCAGCGCCGGGAAGGAGTGCAGGGTGACGGTGACGATCTTCCCGATGTCGCGGGAGAGGGCCTTGGCGAGCTGCTCCCCCTTCGCCCCGTGCTTCTCGTCGATCTTCACGACGAGACCCGCGGTCTGCTCGAAGCCGCCGACCGTCTCCCGGAGCTGCGCGTCCAGGTTGCGGCGGTCGGTGATGACGATGACCTTGTCGAAGACCGGCACACCCGGCTTGAGGCCCTTGGCGAGGGCCTCGGCGTCGAGTTCGCGCGGGTCGGTGGGGGTGTGGAGGTCGCTGAGGCGATGCGCGAGCCAGCCGATGGTGTTCGACTTGCCCGAGCCGGCCGAGGCCATGACGAGGTAGTCGTGACCCGCGCCGTGCGTGGCGGCGTGCGCGGTCAGCTTCTTGACCACGTCCCACTGGTGGAACCTGGGGAAGATCATCGTCTTCGTCGTGCCGCCGCCGGGCGTCCTGCTCTTGTGCAGGTGCACGAACCGCTGGAGCAGGTCCAGCCAGTTGTCCGGCTGCCAGACCTGCTCCCAGAGGTAGGAGGTCGCGTACGTGCCGTAGGCGGTGGGGGCGGGGTTGCCGGCGCCGCCGGGCTGACCGGGGCCGTTGGAGCCGGTGTTGAACGGCAGGAAGCGGGTGTTCTTCCCCTTGAGCTGGGTGGCGACGAAGACCAGGTCCGGGTCGACGGCGAAGTTCGCGAGGACGCGGTGCATGAAGATCAGCTCGGTGGAGTCGCGTTCGGTGCGGTACTGCTCCTTGGCCTGCTCCACCCCCTGCTTCGTCAGCGGGTTCTTCAACTCGGCCGTGGCGACGGGGATTCCGTTGAGGAAGAGGGCGAGGTCGAGCCGGTTCCCCCAGTCGGCCTGCTTCGTCGCGTACGCCAGTTCGCGGACGACGGTGAGGCGGTTGGCCCGGTAGCCGTCCAGCACGGACTCGTGGGCGACGAGGTTGGGCTTGAAGTACGCGACGCGGAGCAGGACGCCGCGGTCCTTGACGCCGTTGCGGAGGACGTCGAGGAGCCCGTTGGTGACGATCGCCTGGCCCAGTCGGCCGGCGAACCCGTGCTGCGCCTCGTTCGGGTCGCCCCCGTAGACGGTGAGCAGTTCGTTCCACTCCTCGGGCTGCGTCGCCCCGATGAAGGTGAACAGCTCGTTGGTATCCAGGCCGAGATCGGCCCGATAGTCCTGCGGGCTTGCTTCGCGCCAGCCGCGCTCGACCATGGCGGCGACGATGGCGTCACCGAAGGCGGACTCCGTGTGAATGGGGCTCATGACTACGCGGTGACTCCGTCCGTTACGTTGCGCCCGCTGGCGGTGGATACGTCGAACTGGCCGGTGACGGCGGCGGTGATGAGGGCTTGGCGGCGTTCGGCGGTAAGGGTTTGCTTTCGCTTAATGGTGGACAAAAGCCTTCCGGTTTCGTCCGCGTGTGCGCTTACGCGACGTGCAAGATCTAGCCGTCCGGAATGAGTTTCGGGTAGCCACACCTTGAAGTGCGTGATATCCGACATGTTCAACGCGGGTTGAGCGGCAGCGCCACTGGTGGCAACTTCTGCCTGGGCGCGAAAGTCTCGTCCGCGCACCCATGAAGCGATCATCTGAGGTGCAATACCAGGCAGCAATCGTACTCTGGCCAATGCGCGGCTCACGTTGAAGCCGGCGCTTTCGGGGGGTGCTACATCACACCGTCCAATTGTTGCTCCCACGACAGTGATCAAAAGATCCCCAGGGGAGATGCGTGTGCGCTTATACTCTCGGGCCTGTTCCTCTTCGATTCTAGGCAGTCTGTCGAGATCGTGATCAAGACTCCCGAGATCGCTTACGCGAATCAAAGGAACGCCGACATCTGCGAACTTCGGAACCAGCACTCCGTAGCATGGATTCGACTCCATGAGATGACGGAACCGGTACTGGCGGAGTCCGTCGCCAGGTCCGAAGAATTGGACGACCTCTGCTTCTGAGCGTTCGTGAAGCAGAGCGATCTGTCGTTTACCCAGCCCCGACAGAGCGTCGATGCGGGCGGTTTCGGCGTCGAGGAAGTCGGCGATGCGGCGCTGTTCCTCCAGCGGCGGTAGCCACACACGGTAGTCGCCGACGAGTTCCCAGGAGGTGCGTGGCATCTTTGTGCCGTAGGCCGTAGTATTCGCCCACTCGACCCACGGATTGGAGAGGGTCACATAAAGCAAGAATCTGGCGCTAACCTCCGCGCCGGGGCGCAGAACCAGCAGCTCCCCGGTACCCGTTCCGTTTGCGTGCGTGAGATGAGACTTTGCCAGGTAAGGGCGGAGCTTGCTGAATAGAACATCACCAGGCTCGTGGCAGATGCTATCTTCCGCCGCCTTGAATGGCAGCTTCTTGACCAGTAGTCGGCCAGTCCCGCTTTCGATGTCTTCCAGCCCTAGGAAAGGGCTTGAGGCGCCATCGGACTTCTGGACCACGTTGCGTACGACGGACTTGATGCGCACATGGCTCATTCCGTTACCTCCCCCAGTAGGGCCTGAATCTCCGCCTCCAGCGACTTCAGCTCCGCGTCGATCTCCGTCAACGGCCTCGGCGGCTTGTACACGTAGAAGTGGCGCGTGAAGGGGATCTCATACCCCACCTTCGTCTTCGTGTGGTCGATCCAGGCGTCCGGGACGTGCGGATGCACCTCGCGCTTGAGGTAGTCCTCGACGTCCTCGCCGAGCGGGACGTTCTCGTAGTCCCGCAGGTCCGTGTCCGGCTCGGCCGCGCCCTTGATCTTCTGGACCTCGCCCTCCGGGTCGCGGACGCCGATCGTCTCCCGTACCGCCTTCGCGAACGGCGCCCCCGACGGCCACGTAAGCCCGGCCGCGACCACCGCGTCCTTGAGCGCGATGAAAGCTTCGGACTTCGTCGTCCAGGACGAGCCGAGCAGCGTACGCACCGCCGTCACGAACTCCTCGCTCCGCTCCAGCTTCGCCACCGGCTTGGCCTGCGCCAGCGCCGCCAGCGTCTCCTCGGTGACCTCGAAGCGGAGCTTCAACGGCCGCTCCACCGTGATGCGCTGGTAGCCGAAGTCCTCGTTGGCGAAGACCTTGACCTTGCCGTGCAGCGGGTGCTCGGGGTCCTTGGCGACCTGGACGGCCTCCGCGTACAGCCGGGTGATGTCGGCGATGTGGTCGGGGCGGCCGTTCGTGCCGTCGCCCAGCTCCTTGCGCTTGTCGCCGAGGGACTTGCGCATCTTCACCCACTGGTCGCGCGCGTCCAGCAGGACGACCTTGCCCTTGTGGTCGGCGTCCTTGCGGTTGGTGAGGATCCAGAAGTACGTGGAGATGCCGGTGTTGTAGAAGAGCTGGTCCGGGAGGGCGACGATCGCCTCCAGCCAGTCGTTCTCCAGGATCCAGCGGCGGATGTTGGACTCGCCGGACTCGGCCGCGCCCGTGAACAGTGGGGAGCCGTTGAAGACGATGGCGATGCGGGAGCCGCCCCCGCCGTTCACGTCCACCGGCTTCATCTTCGAGATCATGTGCTGGAGGAAGAGCAGCGAGCCGTCGTTGATGCGCGGCAGGCCGGCGCCGAAGCGGCCGGCGTCGCCGAGCGACTTGTGCTCGTACTCGACGTCCTCCTTGACCTTCTTCCACTCCACGCCGAACGGCGGGTTGGCGAGGAGGTAGTCGAACTTCCGGCGGGCGTGGCCGTCGTCGGAGAAGGAGTTGCCGAAGCGGATGTTCTCCGGGTCCTGGCCCTTGATCATGAGGTCGGAGCGGCAGATGGCCCAGGATTCGGGGTTGAGCTCCTGCCCGTAGACCTCGACCGTCGCGCCCGGGTTGAGGGCCTTGACGTGGTCGTCGGTGGCGCTGAGCATGCCGCCCGTGCCGCAGGCGGGGTCCATGACCGTGCGGACGACACCCGGCAGGCTGAGGGCGTCCGCGTCGGGCGCCACCAGCAGGTTGACCATCAGCTTGATGACCTCGCGCGGGGTGAAGTGCTCACCCGCGGTCTCGTTCGACTGCTCCGAGAAGCGGCGGATCAGCTCCTCGAAGATGTAGCCCATGTTGTGGTTGGGCACGACATCGGGGTGCAGGTCCAGGTCGGTGAACCTGCCGATGACCTGGTAGAGCAGGTTGGCGCCGTCGAGCTTTCTGACCTGCTGGTTGAACTCGTACTTGTCGAGGACCTCACGGGCGTTGTCGGAGAAGGCGCCGACGTAGACCTGCAGGTTCTTCGCCGCGTTCTGCGGGTCGGCCGCGATCTTCCGCAGCGTGAGGTCGCTCTTGTTGTAGAAGGAGTGGCCCGAGGCCTTGCGCAGGAAGTGATCGGTGTCGATCTCCTGGCCCGCGAATCTGTCGACGGTCCCCACGACCTTCTCGCGCGTGGGCTCCAGGACGCATTCCAGGCGGCGCAGCACGGTGAACGGCAGGATGACCTTGCCGTAGTCGGACTGCTTGTAGTCACCGCGCAGGAGATCGGCGACGGACCAGGCGTGGTTCGCCAGCTCCGTGTGCTTGCTGCTGTTCAAGAGGTTTCGGCTTCCTTCCGAAGAGCACCGTCCGGGCGGGGGACGGCAGGCATTCAGTGTGGTCGTGTGCGGTCGAACGTGTGGGGCTTTTCAGGCGGAACGGCTCTCTGGCAGTTCCGGGCCGGCAGAGGCGTCCGGGTCGTCCGGTGGCAGGAGTGCCCCGGCGGTCAGGCCGGTGGTGAGGGTGGCCGCGGTGTCGGCGGCGAGGCCGGCGGTGCGGCGGACGGCCGAGCGCAGCTCGTGCACGCGGCGGAAGGCCGCCCCGTAGCGCCGCTGTTCCTCCAAGGGCAGCAGCGGCACGCGCAGGCGGCCCGGTGTGACGTGCACGAGACTGCTGCCGGTCGACGCGGAGGCGATGTTGTCCTCGGCGCCGAGGAACCCGGCCAGGAACCACGGGTCGAGGCGGGCGGGGTCGGGGCGCAGGAGATGGATGTGCTGACCCAGCAGGGCTCCGGCGTCCCCGTCGTCCGCCACCCTGGTCATCGCGGCCGCGTCGCCGCCGCCCGCGACGGCGCGTATGAGGACGTCCCCGGCGGCCACGGTTTGCACGGCGTCCGCGTGGATGTCGCCAGCCGTGCCGGACGGCGGGTCTCCGGCCGCGATGTCGCGGGCGGCAAGGACCGGCCGCTCCACGGCGGGGGCGCCGGAGCCCTTGGAGCCTCGGGTGCCGGGCGTCGCGGCTCGCAGCACGGTCAGGGCTCCGCCGCGTGCCAGGTCGGAGACGGTCGCCGTGCGCCACTCGCGGGCCGAGGCCCCGGACGGCCGCCACCCGACGCGGACGGAGGCGGCCGCCAGCGCGGTGACCTGCTCGGCCAGATCGCCGTGCAGGTCGTCCACGCGACGGGCCAGGGCCGCCGGGTCGATGTCGGCCGCGATCGCCCGGACGTGGCGGGCGGGGGTGACGTCGACCACGTCGTCGAGGAGGTCGACGAGCGGCACCGCGCGGGCGACGCCCGGCTCGTCGGCGTAGGTGTCGGGTGCGGTGGTGAACGAGGCCCACTGGCCGAGGACCCGCTCGGTCAGCCCCGTCCAGTCGAAGGAGGTCGCGGCGGAAGAGGCGGCGGACGAGGACGAGCCGGAGCGGCGGGGACGTGAGCCGCCACGGGTGCCGGCGTCGGCCGTGGCGGACGACGTGCCCGCGGCCCCGTCGCGCTGCTCGCCCTCCCCGTCGACGAACAGCACCGCCGTACGGTCCGAGCTGCCTGGCTCAGGACGTTGGAACACCCAGATCTGCAGCCCGATGTGGAGCGGATACGCGGCACGCGCCGGAAGGGAGACGACGGCGCGCAGGGCCCCGGCGCGGACGAGTTCCGCGCGGACGCGGCGGCCCGAGGAACGGAACGCGAGTGCGGGCGGCAGCAGCATGACCGCGTGGCCGCCGGGCTCCAGGTGCGCGAGGGCGTGCTGCACCCAGGCCAGTTCGGACTCGAAGCGCGGCGGGAGTCCGTACGCCCACCTCGGGTCGTAGGCCAGTTCGTCGTGACCCCAGTCCCGGTCGGCGAACGGCGGGTTGCACAGGACAGCGTCCACGGTGACGTCGGGGAAGGCGTCGTCGCGCAGGCTGTCGCCGACGCGGATCGCCGCCTCGGCCTCGGGCGCGGCGAGCAGCAGCCGGACAGCGGTGCGTTGGCCCTGGACAGGGAGCGAGTCCTGCCCGAACAGCTCCCGCGCGCCCTGCCGGGCCGCGGCGGCCAGAAGCGTGCCGCTGCCGCAGGCGGGATCCAGGACGCGGGACGCATCGGGCGGCAGGAGCCCTGCCATGAGCAGGGCCAGGCCCTCCGGGGTCTGGTAGACGCCGCTGGCGGTGCCCTCGTCCAGTTCGCGTTCGGCGAGGACATCGACGGCGGCCTGCGGCCCCGCCTCACGCACGCAGGCCAGCAGAGCGCGGACCGCGTCCGCGTCGCCCGGACCGTAGCGGACCGGATCGGCCTTGGGTACGGCGGCCGGAAGCTCGCGCGCGGTCTTCTCCGCCCGGGTGATCAACCGGTCGCCGGGTGCTGCGGCGAGCTCGGTCAGCTCCTCCGGTGTGCGGCGGGACGCGGCGGCCACCAGCGGGAACAGTCGCGCGGCCACACCCGTGCCGGGCCCCAGCAGCCGGAGCGCCGTACGCAGTTCCTCGGTCGGTGAGGCGGCGGAGGTGTGCCCGCGGCCCCGCAGCCATGCCTGGACAGCCGGCAGGTCGTAGAGCGGGCTGGTTTCCGTGCCCGCGGTGGGAGCCGGGAAGTCGTCGTGGCGGCGGCGCCAGTTGCTGACGGTGGCGCGCGTAACTCCCGCGATGCGAGAGATCTCGGCGGCCGTCACATGCGCTGAGGCTGCCGCTCGGGCTGGTGGCTGCTGGGGCATGGCGTGGGGCTCCGCACCTCTCGGGCCAGTCGGACAGGGACGGTTAACACTCTACAGCGGCCGTCGCACCTGACAAGTCGTTTGACGATGCTTTCAGTTTCATGCTTGCCTAGCTACGGTTCCGAGTGGAAGCCCGGCGCGACAGCGCGGAGGAATTCCGAAGGTGCGGTCTTCTCGCTCTTCGAGCACGTCAGTGCTGCCTGTGCGAGCTGGAGCCCGCGTACGACCAGCTACGGGTTCGGCGGATGGGTGCCGACGAGCTCGTCCGCGAACTGTTCCACTGACCGCCCGTCACCGGACGGTTTCTGATAGTTGTTTCAGCGGGGTACGGGCACATGCCCGCGGCGGTGTCCACCGGCACCGCAGGGAGGACGCACATGAGCACCACCACTCAGGACGAGATCCTCGCCGGCGAGCAGCGGGCGGTGGATCACGCGTACGACTGCTACACCGCGAAACTGGCCGAACTGAGCGGCACTTCGGCCGCCTCCGCCTCGGCGAGCGGCAAGGACGGCATCGCCAACCGCGCCGAGGCGGAGGCGCGTGCGGAGGCATACGGAGGCCTCGGCGACGAAGCCCTGGTCTTCTCCCGCGTCGACGCGCCGGAGGAGCCGGGAGGAGACCCGCGTCCCTGGTACATCGGGCGCCGCGGCGTCCACGACTCCGCACACGAGCCGGTGGTCCTGATGTGGACCAGCCCCCTGGCGAAGAAGTGGATCGAGACCAGGCCCGAGGACCCTGGCGAGGTGGTCCTGCGACGGCAGCTCCGCTGCGTACAACGGATCGTCGAGGGCTACTTCGACGAGATCTCCCCGGCCGCGCCCGCCCCCGTCCCCGCCCCTGCGCCCGTGCCCGAGCTCCCTGTCGTGCCGGTGCCCCGTCAGGCCGCCGACGACAGCGCGGGGCAGGGGACGGACGGGTCCCCGGCCCCGGACGTCAGGCCGGCCCCCACGCCCGGCGATATCGCCCGACGGTTGCGGCGGAAGCCGCTCCAGCCGGACGACTTCCTGCTGCGAGAGCTCCAGCGGTCGCGCGGCGGCCGGATGAGGGACATCGTCGAGACCATCCGCCGTGACCAGATGCAGCTGGTCACCGGCTCGCCCTCGGACATCCTCGTCGTGCAGGGCGGCCCCGGGACCGGTAAGTCGGCGGTCGGTCTCCACCGGGTGACCTGGCTCGTCAACAACGAGCACTTCAAGGCTCAGGACATCCTCGTCATCGGCCCCCACCAGCGGTTCCTCGACTATGTCGGCCAGGTCCTCCCCACCCTCGGCACCCGGGGCGTCAACGCCGTCCAGCTGGACCGCCTGTGGGAGGGCGAGACCCTCGGCACCGACTCCCCGAAGGCACGCCTCGTGAAGTCGGACGACCGCATGGCGGCCGTGCTGCGGCGCAGGGTGGAGAGCGACTACCGTCCCGAGGCTCTCGACCCCCTGACGGTCGCCCCCTCCTTCCCGGGCGACGAGCCCGCGATCGTCGTCACCGTCGGCAGCACGACCCTGCGTGTGCCGAAGTCCGAGGTCCTCGCCCTCCTCGACCGGGCCCGCACCGGCGACGGACCCTTCAGGGAGCGGCGCGACCGCTTCCGCGGCCTCTTCGTCGACCGGCTCCTCCAAGAGCTCTCCGAGATCGCGCCGCGCCGCGGACAGGCCCGCACGATCCGCCGCGATCTCGAACGCAACCGCCGGGTCGAGCGGCTTGTCGAACGCGTCTGGCCTTCGCCGGGGCCCCGGGAGGCCCTGCGCAGCTTGTACGACTCGGCCGACCTCCTGAGGGATTGCGCCGAGGGCATCCTCGACGAGGAGGAGCAAGCGGCCCTGCTGCGGCCCCGGGCCACCAGTGCCGACGCCGACCCGTGGACCCTGGACGACCACGTCTGCCTCGAAGAGCTCGGAGTGCTGATCAGCGGCGACACCCCGCCGCGGTACGGCCACATCGTCGTCGACGAGGCACAGGACCTCACGCCCATGCAGGCCCGCTCACTGCGACGGCGTTGCGCCGCGGGCGGCTCCATGACCGTCCTGGGCGATCTCGCGCAGGCGACGGGCGCGCACATTCCGACGAGCTGGGACCTGCTCGGCGCGCTCCTCTCGGACCACGGCGACTGGAGCGTCGCCCGGCTCGACACGAGCTACCGCGTCCCCGCCGAGATCATGGAGTTCGTCGCTCCCCTCGCCCGCGTGATCGCTCCGTCCCTGCCGTACCCGCGGGCTGTCCGTGAGGCGGGAGCGGACGCCGTACGGACCGTGGCGACCGAACCGTGGAAGCTCCTCGACGACACCGTCGCCCACGTGGCGCGGCTCGTGCGCACCAGTGACGGCAGCACCCCCCGCTCCGTGGCGGTCGTTGTCCCCGACGACTCGGACTGGCTCGACGCCATCAGCCGGCGGATCCACGAGGGCGACGACATCGCCGAGCGGGACCGCGAAGCCGTGTCCGTGCTGGCCGCGGCCCAGGCCAAGGGGATGGAGTACGACCATGTCCTGGTGGTCGAGCCCGCCACGATCGCCGACCGCGGTCCCGCCGGGCTGCGTCAGCTCTACGTGGCCCTCACCCGCAGTACCCAGAGCCTGACCGTCCTGCACACCGCCGCGCTGCCGCAGGCGCTCACAGGTGCTGGGGACACCCAGACGCCCTCGGTGCCCGAGACCCTGCCGAAGGACGACGCGGCCGAACTGCCCCGCGTGGGCACCGACATCCGGGTGGAGGTCGTGGATCGGGCCCCGGGCGGTCGCTACAAGGTCAAGCCCTTGTCGCCGGTGGTCGACCGATCACTCGTCCTCACCGTCCGCCACGGATCAACGCCCCCGCGGCGGGGCGAGGTGCTGGACTGCTGGGTGTTCGGGAACGAGACGACCCAGACGGTGCTCACCGCTGACCAGCGCGGCCGGTCACCCGTTTCGGAGCGGATGGCGGGGCGCTACCTCGCGGCACTGGACGTCCTCTCGGAACTGGCCGGTGATGACGGCGACGTGTCCGACGCGCGTAGCCGCCTCTCCGAACTCCAGGGCATGGCCAACCGCGTTCTGCGAAGGGACCAAGCGGACTGGGTCGACGTTCTCCACCTGCTCGGCGATCCGGACAGAGAACTGCTCGGAGCCCTTCGCGACCTCGCCGCGTCCACCAACCGCGCCCTCAAGGAGGGCACCTTCGACGCGGGCCGGCTCGCGGAGAGACTGGCTGCCTCCGGCTGGGTCGAGCCTCTCGCCGAAGCACGGCGAGATCTCCGGGAGCGCTTCGGCACCGCGACGGAGCCGAACCGCGAGGACGCGGACCCCATCGCCCCGACACGACCCGACCAGAAGAAAGAAGAGCGGATGACCACCGCGGACACCACCGTCGCGATTTCGGTTGCGACCACGAAGGACGGCTTCATCCACGCGTTGGAAGCGGCTGCCGGTGCCGACCGCATGTGCAAGAAACACGAGGCGGTACGCCACGCGCTGAAGGCGGCACTTCTCTGGGCGGACCTCCAGCCGACCGACTCACCGGTCATCGACGTCAGCTGCGACACCCCGCACGGCCTCTTCCTCTACGAGGCCCTGGGCGCGGGCTGCTCCACCTATGCGGACCTGCGAGCGGGTGCGGTCCGTCTGTTCGAGATCAACCACACGCTGCCCGCGTCGGCCGAGGGTCTCTACCTGGTCCTCTCCGAACCACCTGCCGAGGAATGGTCCGCGGACACGATTCGCGACGTCTTCGGCGTCAACGTCATCTGGCGCGGTCCGACGGGCTGGGGCGGCGAGAAGGCGGACAGCGCCTTTGGCTCCTCCGGCTCCTCCGGCTCCTCCGGCTCCTCCGGGTGAGCGGGCACCAGTGGTCGTGATGCAGGCGGCCGCTGCCCCTTCAACCCCTCAGTCCCTGTGCACCCGTACCCGCCACTCCCCGCTCTCCGTCTTCCCCAGCACCTCCACGCGCGTGCGGGAGCCGTCGTCGCGGTACGTCTCGCCGACGCCGAAGGGGGCGTCGGAGAGTTCGGCGTGGACGTTGGGGCTGCGGGTGCAGCCTCCGCTCTCCTTCTTCGCGTCGGCGACCGTGATGGGGCCCTGGCCCGTGTCCACGTCCGTGTCGACGCGGTAGACGAGGACGCCCGGCTTGCAGACGCTGTCGTCGTTGCCGCCCCGGGTGCGGACCTCCGCGGCGATGCCCGCCGTGTGCGAGAGGGGGATGAAGAGGAGCTTCCTGTCGTGGCCCGGCGCGGCGAGCGGGGCCACGGTGAAGTCGTGGGTGCCCGGCGAGGCCACGCAGCCGACCTGGTCGTCGTCGAGCCAGCCCAGCTTCCACTTGTGCCAGCCCAGCAGGTCGTTGTCGGCCCCCCAGTCCTCGCTCATGATGTCCCAGTGCCCCACGGCGCCCCCGCCGTCCTGCGTGTAGAGGTCGGGGAGGCCGAAGACGTGGCCGTTCTCGTGCGGGAGGACGCGGTAGCCCGTGCGCGCGTAGGAGCCCGAGCCGTCGTCCTGGCGGCTGTAGAGGAAGCTCGTGTTGGCGAGCGGGACTCCGTCGGCGACCGGCGCCTCGCGGTTGCCGGCGAAGGTCACGGACAGGACCGTGTCGAGCGCGGACGGCCCCGCGTTCGGCGTGACGAGCACGTTCACGAGGTCGTACGCGGCGAAGTCCACGAGCGGGTCGGAGATCTTCACGAGGTCGCGCACGAGCTTGCGGTACCCCGGCTCGAAGGGGGCGCCGCGCTCTATCCCGTACGCGGAGAACGGCTTCGGCATCCGCAGCCAGCGCTTCACGGGCGTCTCGGGCCGGTAGTCGATGCGCCCGTACGAACTCCGCTCGAACCACTTCGTCGTCTGCGGGAAGAACTCCCCGAGCCGGTCGTCGACGGTGCCCTCGCCGTGCGCGTCGGAGAAGTCGACGAGGAGGTTGAGCGCGCGCACGCGCCCGGTGGAGCGTGCGTACCCGGCGGTGGTCGGCAGCCCTTCCGACATCTGCGTGCCGAGCGGCCCGGATATCCGGCACGCGTCCACCTCGTCCCCGCCCCCCGCGGCGACCGGCCCGGCGGCGGAGTGCCCGGAGGCGCCGGGGGAGCCCGAGCCCGTCGTGCTGAGCGTGACGGCGACGGCGAGCGGGGCGAGCGAGGCGAGTGCGATGCCGCGGCGCAGACGG
>NZ_JAAGLR010000876.1 GCF_010548245.1 Streptomyces sp. SID11385 | reverse complement strand
GGAGGCGAGGTGCGGTCAGGCCGGGCGCGCCAGGCGGGCGGCTCCAGGCGTGCGCGGTCAGGCCGTGACGGTACGGGCGATGCGGGCCGCGACCCCGGCGGGCGTGAGGGACGCCGTGTCGATCACGGTCGCCCGGTCGCGCAGCCACTCCACCGCCCGCGCGTACTCGTCCAGATGCGCGAGCCGCCACGGCCCCGCCGACGCGCTCTCCGGCGCCTCGTCGCCCCCGATCCGCGCGCGCAGCGTCGCCTCGTCGGCGTGCAGCACGAAGTGCCGTACGGGAATCCCCGCTGCCCCGAACCCGGTCTCGATCTCGTCCCAGTACTCCTCGCTGAGCACCGTCTGCGGGACCACGAGCGTCCCGCCCGCGTAGCCGAGCACCTGCCGCGCGGTTTCCACGACGAGCCCCCGCCACATGGGCCAGTGCTGGAAGTTCCCGGGCCACTCGTCCCGCAGAATCCCCCGCAGGAGCCCCCCCGACCTCCTCGGTGTCGAAGACGCGCGCGCCCGGCAGCAGAGCCGCCAACTCCCGCGCGGTCGTGGTCTTCCCGGCCCCGTACGTCCCGCCCAGCCAGACGATCATGCGCGGACCCTACCGTCCCCGGGCCGGGGTGCCGCGAACGCTCCCCGCAGCCGCCGCTCGCCGCTACCCTGCCCCCATGATCGACATCCAGCTCGCCCGGCCCGTCGACGGAGCCGCGCTCGGCGAGGTGCACGCGGCGGGGTGGGAAGCCGCGTACGCGCCCTTCTTCGCGCCGGAGTTCGCCGCCGCCGGGGTACGCGACCGCCGCACCCGCTGGCACGCCAGGATCGCGAACGGAGAGGGCGCGATCCTCCTCGCCCGCGTCGAGGGCCGCCCCCTCGCCCTCTCCTGGTCCGGCCCCTCGCCCGAACGCCCCGGCTGGGCCGAGGTGTTCGGCTTCTACGGGCATCCGGACGGCTGGGGGAGCGGCGTGGCGGGGGCGCTCATGACCCGTACCCTCGACCGGCTCCGCGCCGCCGGGCACTCCCGCGTCCACCTCTGGACGCTGCGCGAGACGCCGCGCTCGCGCCGCTTCTACGAGAAGAGCGGCTACGCCCCGACCGGGGCCGAGCGACCGTACGACTTCGGCGACGGACGACCGCTGGCCCAGGTCGAGTACGCGCGCGAGTGCTGACGGGGGCGGTACGCGCGTGACCGGCGAGCGCGCTCAGGCCCCTTCGCCGCGCAGGCTCTCGACGAGGTCGCGCGGCAGGCCGTGCGTGTCGTGGAGGTAGTGCAGGTCCTCGTCGGAGAGCGGGCCCCGGAAGCGCGGGGCGGCCAGCACACGACGGCCCCGGTCCAGCAGGGAGCGGAAGCGGCGCTCCTCCTCGGCGAGTGTCCCGAGCACCCGGCGTACCGTCTCCGGGTCCTCGCCGCCCTGCCCGAAGTGGCCGAGCGTCCCCGTCACCAGCTCGCGGGGCAACTCCCCGAAGCCGTATGAGGAATCGGCCCGCCACAGCGTCGTCAGGGCCCGCCGCACGAGGCGCCGCAGCACGTACCCGCGCCCCGTGGCGGCGGGCCGCACGCCGTCGCCGAGGACGACGACGGCCGAGCGCAGGTGGTCGCTCACGAGCCGCAGCGAGATCTCGTCGAGCCCCCACAGCGGCGGAAGCAGCCGCCGCCACGGCTCGAAGACGTCACCGTGGAAGACCGAGCGTTCCCCCTGGAGCAGCGAGGCGAGCCGTTCGAGCCCGAGCCCCGTATCGACGTTGCGCTGGGGGAGCGGGACGAGGGAGCCGTCGGCGAGGCGGCGGTGGCGCATCATGACGTGGTTCCACACCTCGACCCAGCGCTCGTCACCCGTCGGCGTGGACTCGGGCGGCGCGTCCCCGGTCCACAGGAAGATCTCCGAGTCCGGACCGCAGGGACCGGTCGGCCCGTTCGACCACCAGTTGTCCGCCACGGTCCGCTCGACGGGCACGCCGAGCCGCTCCCACACCTCCAGCGAGGCGAGGTCCGGCCCCACCTGCTCGTCGCCGCCGAAGACGGTGGTGTGCAGGAGGTGCGGAGCGATCCCGAGCCCTTCCGTGAGGAGCCCGTACCCCCACTCCAGGCTGCGCGGCCCCTCGTAGTCGCCGAGCGACCACGTGCCGAGCATCTCGAAGACGGTGAGGTGGGTCGGGTCCCCGACCTCCTCCAGGTCCGTCGTGCGCAGGCAGCGCTGCACGTTCACGAGCCGCCGCCCGAGCGGGTGCGGACGGCCTTCGAGGTACGGGGTGAGCGGATGCATCCCCGAGGTGGTGAAGAGCACGGAGTCGTCGCCGGGCGGCGGCAGCAGCGTGGAACCGGTGATCCGGGCGTGCCCGCGATCCTCGTAGAACTCGGTGAAGCGGCGGCTGATCTCGTCGGTGGTGAGCTTCGTCACGGCGGTGTCCTTCGCGGTACGGGCGCCGGAACCACGGACCGCGGGAGCCGCACGTCGCGCGCGAACGCGAAGAACCACCGGGGACCGTGTTCCGGTCGCCGGTGGGAGTGAACGGGAGTACGTCAGGCGGCGGCGACCGGGGAGCGGGGCGCTCGCGCGGTCGCGGTGGTGCGGGGGCCGGTGACGTGCATGAGGTCGAGGGTAACGCGGAGGGCGGCGGGCGGCACGTGGTTTACGGGGCGGCCGTTCCCGCGCGCCGTACGTGCTCGTCCGCCGCCCCGGTTCGGGGGCCTCGACGCGCCGGCGCTCGTCCCGCGTCAGTTCTGGTCCGGCCGTCGTACGGGTTCCTCACGCCGCCAGAACGTGGGCCGCCACCAGTACAGGACGGACAGGTCCTCGGGCCACGTGGCGCTGCCCTCCGACTCGAAGGAGTCGCGGTCCGGGTCGATGGGCCGCCAGTCGGGGTCGAGCGGTTCGTCCGGCCGTGGCGGGCGCACGTGGCGCGCCATGTGCGGCTCCACGACGCCGTTCCTGCGGTAGTTCTCCTGCGCTTCGACCAGGGAGAAGTGGTTGGCGCCGAAGCCGCTCCACGGATCCCGGAGCTGGGAGATGTCGTCCTCCCAGGCGCACACCTCGCAGATCTCGTACTCGCCCTGCGCGCCGAAGGTCTGGTGGCCGCAGCACGGGCAGGGGAACCAGCCGCCGGGTGGAGGGGGGAGGTACTCGCCCTCGGGCAGCGGCTCCCCACCTGCCGACGCTTCCTCCAGGGCGGCGAGTTCCGCGTACTCGGCCGCGATCTGCGGGTCCATTTCGCTCATGCGAGCGAGCGTAGGGAGGCGGGCGGGCGCGAGCCATCCCTTTTCAGCGGCCTCCGCGTCCGCCATGTCGCACCCTCCGGAGTCCCCGCCGATTCCGGGAGCGATCGAGGCCCGCGCGTCCGCTGCCCGACCACTCGCGCATTGCATACTTTCGCATGTGAATGTATAGTCATGCTCTCAGGTAGGAGGTCCTCATGACGGTACGCGCGGCAGTCGCCGGAGCCAGTGGATACGCGGGCGGAGAGGTGCTGCGGCTGCTTCTCGCCCACCCCGGGGTGGAGATCGGCGCGGTCACGGCGAACTCCAATGCCGGGCAGCGCCTCGGCGCGCTCCAGCCGCACCTCGCGCCGCTCGCCGACCGTGTGCTCGAAGCGACGAGCGCCGAGAGCCTCGCCGGGCACGACGTCGTTTTCCTCGGCCTCCCGCACGGTCAGTCCGCCGCCGTCGCCGAGCAGCTCGGCGACGACGTCCTCGTCATCGACATGGGCGCCGACTTCCGGCTCCAGGACGCCGGCGACTGGGAGACCTTCTACGGCACCCCCCACGCCGGCACCTGGCCCTACGGCCTCCCCGAGCTGCCCGGCGCCCGCGCCGCGCTCGCGGGCACGCGCCGCATCGCCGTCCCCGGCTGCTACCCGACCGCCGTCTCGCTCGCCCTCGTCCCCGCCTACGCGGCCGGGATCGTCGAGGACGACGCCGTGATCGTCGCCGCCTCGGGCACCTCCGGCGCGGGCAAGGCGGCCAAGCCGCACCTGCTCGGCAGCGAGGTCATGGGCGCGATGTCCCCGTACGGCGTCGGCGGCGGCCACCGGCACACCCCCGAGATGATCCAGAACCTCAGCGCCGCCGCGGGCCACCGCGTCACCGTCTCCTTCACCCCCACCCTCGCCCCCATGCCGCGCGGCATCCTCGCCACGTGCAGCGCCAAGGCGAAGCCGGGCGTCGACGCGGCCCGGCTGCGCGACACGTACGAGAAGGCGTACGCCGACGAGCCGTACGTGCACCTGCTGCCCGAGGGCCAGTGGCCGAACACCGGCGCCGTACTCGGCTCCAACCACGTCCAGCTCCAGGTCGCCCACGACCCCGCCGCCGGGCGCGTCCTCGTGCTCGCCGCGATCGACAACCTCGCCAAGGGCACCGCGGGCGGCGCGATCCAGAGCATGAACCTCGCCCTCGGCCTCCCCGAGACCACGGGCCTGCCCGCCGCCGGGATCGCGCCATGAGCCGTACCCGACCCGCGCACCGGAACCCGCACGACCCCGGTGCCCCCCTGATCACCCTTCTGACGAACCGGCTGCGCGCCGCCCTCCGCACCGCGGCGCGGCACAAGCCCAAGGAGACCTGAGACACCGTGAGCGTCACCGCACCCCAGGGATTCACGGCGGCGGGCATCGCCGCCGGGATCAAGTCGTCGGGACAGCCCGACCTCGCCCTCGTCGTCAACCAGGGGCCGCGCCTCGCCGCCGCCGGGGTCTTCACGTCCAACCGCGTCAAGGCCGCCCCCGTCCTGTGGTCCGAGCAGGTCCTCAAGGGCGGCCAGGTCTCCGCCGTCGTCCTTAACTCCGGCGGCGCCAACGCCTGTACGGGCCCGCAGGGCTTCCAGGACACCCACGCGACCGCCGAGCGCGCCGCCGGAGTCCTCGGCCACAACGCCGGCGAGATCGCCATCGCCTCGACGGGCCTCATCGGCGAACTGCTGCCCATGGACAAGCTGCTCCCCGGCGTGGACACCGCCGTCGCCGCGCTCAGCGAGCACGGCGGCGAGAAGGCCGCCCTCGCCATCAAGACCACCGACACCGTCCACAAGACGTCCGTCGCCCAGCGGGACGGCTGGAGCGTCGGCGGCATGGCCAAGGGCGCGGGCATGCTCGCCCCGGGGCTCGCCACGATGCTCGTCGTCCTCACCACCGACGCCGACCTCGACAGCCCGGCGCTCGACCGCGCCCTGCGCGCCGCGACCCGCGTCACCTTCGACCGCGTCGACTCCGACGGCTGCATGTCCACCAACGACACCGTGCTCCTCCTCGCCTCCGGCGCGAGCGGCACGACGCCCGCCGAGGACGAGTTCACCGCGGCGGTACGGGAGGTCTGCGCCGACCTCGCCCGCCAGCTCATCGGCGACGCCGAGGGCGCGAGCAAGGACATCCGCATCGAGGTCGTGAACGCGGCGAACGAGGACGAGGCCGTCACGGTGGGCCGCGTCATCGCCCGCAACAACCTCCTCAAGTGCGCCGTGCACGGCGAGGACCCCAACTGGGGCCGCGTGCTCTCCGCGATCGGCACCACCGACGCCGCCTTCGAGCCCGACCGCCTCAACGTCGCCATCAACGGCGTCTGGGTCTGCAAGAACGGCTCCGTCGGCGAGGACCGCACCCTCGTCGACATGCGCTACCGCGAGGTCGTCATCACCGCCGACCTCGCCGCGGGCGACGCCTCGGCCGAGATCTGGACCAACGACCTCACCGCCGACTACGTCCACGAGAACAGCGCGTACTCCTCATGAGCAGCGACGAGACCAAACCCGTCATGAGCGACGAGACCAAGCCCGCCTCCGGAGCGACCCGCAAGCACACCGCCCTCCCCAAGGCGCAGATCCTCATCGAGGCGCTGCCCTGGATCACCCGCCACCAGGGCAAGACCGTCGTCATCAAGTTCGGCGGCAACGCCATGGTCGACGAGGAGCTGAAGGCCGCCTTCGCGCAGGACGTCGTCTTCCTGCGGCACGCCGGGCTGCGCCCCGTCGTCGTGCACGGCGGCGGCCCGCAGATCAACGCCCAGCTCGACAAGGAGGGCCTGGTCAGCGAGTTCCGCGCGGGCCTGCGCGTCACGACGCCCGAGGCGATGGACGTCGTCCGGATGGTGCTCGCCGGACAGGTCCAGCGCGAACTGGTCGGCCTGCTCAACCAGCACGGCCCGCTCGCCATCGGCCTCACCGGCGAGGACGCGCACACCATCACCGCGACCAAGCACTTCCCCCGCATCGAGGGCGAGCTGGTCGACATCGGGCGCGTCGGCGAGATCACCGCGATCGACACGGGCGCCATCGAGACGCTGCTCGACGACGGCCGTATCCCCGTCGTCTCCTCGATCGCCCGCAGCGCCGACGACGACCACGTCTACAACGTCAACGCCGACACCGCCGCCGCCGCGCTCGCCGCCGCCCTCGGCGCCGAGACGCTCATGGTCCTCACCGACGTCGAGGGCCTGTACGAGGACTGGCCGCACAGCGACGAGGTCATCAGCCGCCTCACCGCGAACCAGCTGGAGAAGCTGCTGCCCGAGCTGGCGAGCGGCATGGTCCCGAAGATGGAGGGCTGCCTGCACGCCGTCCGCAACGGCGTCCGCACCGCCCGCGTCATCGACGGCCGCGTCCAGCACTCCATCCTCCTGGAGATCTTCACCGACGAGGGCATCGGCACCATGGTCGTGGACGACGACCCGCGGGCCGCCGCCCCGGCCGCCGCCGAGCCCGCCACGGAAAGGCAGAACCCGTGACCGCCACCGAGCAGCCGCATCCCCTCACCGGGCGCTGGCAGCACACCCTGATGAACAACTACGGCACGCCCCGCCTGGAACTCGCACGCGGCGAGGGCAGCACCGTGTACGACACCGAGGGCCGCGCCTACCTCGACTTCGTCGGCGGCATCGCCGTCAACGCGCTCGGGCACGCGCACCCGGCGATCGTCGAGGCGGTGTCCACCCAGATCGCCCGGCTCGGCCACATCTCCAACCTCTTCATGGCCGAACCGACCGTCGCCCTCGCCGAACGCCTCGTCGGATACGCGGGCCGCCCCGCCCGCGTCCTGTTCTGCAACTCCGGCGCCGAGGCCAACGAGGCCGCCTTCAAGATCGGCCGCCTCACCGGGCGCCGCCACATGGTCTCCACCACGGGCGGCTTCCACGGCCGCACCATGGGCGCCCTCTCGCTCACCGGCCAACCCGGCAAGCAGGACGGCTTCGCCCCGCTCCCCGGCGACGTCACCTTCGTCCCGTACGGGGACACCGAGGCCCTGCGCGCGGCCGTCACCGAGGAGACCGCCTTCGTCATCATCGAGCCCGTCCAGGGCGAGAACGGCGCCGTCGTCCCGCCCGTCGGCTACCTGCGCGCCGCCCGCGAGATCACCCGCGCCACCGGCACTCTCCTCGTCCTCGACGAGGTGCAGACCGGCATCGGGCGGACGGGCCACTGGTACGCGTACCAGGCCGAGGAGGGCATCGACCCCGACGTCGTCACCCTCGCCAAGGCCCTCGGCGGCGGCCTCCCGCTCGGCGCGGTCCTCGCCTTCGGCGAGACGGGCGACCTCCTCACGCCGGGCCGCCACGGCTCGACCTTCGCGGGCAACCCCGTCGCCTGCGCCGCCGGGCTCGCCGTACTCGACACCATCGAGAACGAGCACCTCCTCGACCGCGCCAAGCGCACCGGGGAGCGGCTGCGCGAGGGAATCGAGCAACTCGGGCACCCCCTCGTCGGCCACGTCCGCGGTGCCGGGCTGCTGCTGGGTATCGTGCTCACCGAGCCGCGCGCCCCCCAGGTGCAGCAGGCCGCCCAGGACGCCGGACTCCTTGTCAACGCCCCGGCCCCCGACGTCGTACGGCTCATGCCGCCGCTGAACCTCGGCGAGGCCGAGGCGGACGCCTTCCTGGCCGCGCTCCCTGGGGTGCTGGACGCGGCGGCGGGAGAAGGGACGCACGCGGGCCGATGAGAGTGGGACGACGACGATGAGTCAGGCGAGTCAGGCGCAGGACAACGAGCAGGCCGGGCCCGCGGTGCCGCAGACGCGCACCGCGCGGCACCGCAGGATCGTGGACATCCTCAACCGGCAACCGGTGCGCTCCCAGAGCATGCTGGCGAAACTGCTCGCCGACGACGGACTCACCGTCACCCAGGCCACGCTCTCCCGGGACCTGGACGAACTCAACGCGGTGAAGATCCGCAACAACGACGGCGACCTCATCTACGCGGTACCGAGCGAGGGCGGCTTCCGCACCCCGCGCGCCCCGCTCGGCGAGTCCGCCAAGGAGGAGCGGATGCGCAGGCTCTCCTCGGAACTGCTCATCTCCGCCGAGGCCAGCGCCAACCTCGTCGTCCTGCGCACCCCGCCGGGCGCCGCCCAGTTCCTCGCCTCGGCGATCGACCAGGCCGAACTCCACGACATCCTCGGCACGATCGCGGGCGACGACACGCTGCTCCTGATCAGCCGCGACCCGGCGGGCGGCCAGCAACTGGCGGACCACCTGCTGCGGCTGGCGGCACGGGTGGGCTGAGCGGGCGCCCGGCTTCCGGTTGCCGGCGTCCGGCTTCCGGCTACATGATCATGAAACCCGCCCCGGTGGGCACACGACCGTCACAACGGACGCGTGACAAGGGGCGGGTTTCATGGCATACGGCGGACAGCAGGCGCGGGTACGCACACGCGCGACCCTCCTGACACTGGGCCTGGCCGCCGCCCTCCTCGGAGCGGTGGCCCTCCTCTTCCTCCGCCTCGCCCACTGGGCGGGCAACCACCCTCTGCCCGCCGCGCTCCTGACCGTCCTCTCCCTCCCCCTCCTCTACGCCCTGGTACGGGGCATGCCACGCGCCCGCGAACTGCGCCGCGCGGCCCGGGCGGGCATGGCGGAGGCCGACGCGGAATCGCTCGCGGCCGAGCCCACGGTGGTGCTGCCCCCGGCCGGCCCGCAGGACGGCCGCACCCTCCCCCTGCCCGAACCGTCACTCGACCTCACCCCGGACGCCTTCGAGGAGGCGGTGGCGGACCTGTGCCGCCGCGACGGCTGCGAGGACGTCGAGGTGGTGGGCGGCGCCGGCGACCTCGGCGCCGACGTCCTGGCCACGGCCCCCGACGGCCGCCGCGTCGTCATCCAGTGCAAGCGCTACGCCCCCACCCACAAAACCGGCTCCCAGGACCTCCAACGCTTCGGCGGCACCTGCTGGACGGTCCACGGAGCCCAGCTCGCGGTGCTGGTCACGACGAGCACCTTCACGGCCCCCGCCGAGGACTACGCCGAGGCATGCGGCATCCGCCTGGTCGACGGGGTGGAACTGGAGGCATGGGCAACGGGGGAGGGGGCGGCGCCGTGGGGGCCGGCGCGGGTGGGCTGAGCCGAGGCGGCCGCGGGGACGCGAGGACCGCGAAGTGGAGTTCCGCGAGCGCGGGCGCGGTGCCGGGCAACACATCGGGGAGCAGCCCGAGAGCCGTGTCCGCGGGGCCTTCCTCCAGGAGCAGCCGCAGCAGCGAGACCGCGCCTCCCGCATTGGCCACCTTCCCCAGCCGGTACACGAGGGAGACCAGCCGCCCCGTCTCCTCCGGCTTCTGCTCGCCATGGCCTCGCTGCGGTGTCACCTTCAGCGGCAGCGGCGTCGGCACCCCGCCGAGACAACGAGCGGCGGCCGCAAGGGCCTCGGCGCTGCGCTCCGGCCTCGTACGGCGTCCCGGCCGCTCCTCCCTCACCGCCGCGATGACCGCCGCGACGGACTTCCCTTCCGCCACCGCGAGCAGGGCGCGCGCGACCGGACCGACGCCGAGATCGGTGGCGGGCGCGCCTCGCCCCGCGCCCGGCACGAGGTCCCGGTCCAGGCGCCCGAGCAGTGCCCGTACCGTCGCGCTTCCCGGGTCGCGCGCGAGTCCCGGCCGCATCGCACCCTTGGCACGCAGCGCCTCCCGCAGCTTCGGACCGGGGGAGTGGGGATCGGGCAACAGGAGAAGAAGCTCCGCGAGATCCGGCAGCGGGTGCAGTTGCCCGAGTACGGCCGCGACGTGGCCCTCCACGAACTCCGCCGCGGCTTCGGGCCGCGTGAGCGCGAGCCCTTCGGCGCGCAGGAGCGGGCCGCGCTGCCGGATGAGACTCAGTTCGGCAGGCAGCTCCTGAGCCTGCTTCCGGGCAACGTCCTCGGCTTTCCCCGCCTCCTCGTCGAGCCCCGCACAGGCGAGGGCCCGCACCACGTCGAGCATGATCGAGGCGCCCGGCGCTCCTCCCGCTTCCTTGGCGCACCCCGCTGCCTGCCGCGCCAGCGCGGCGGCCGGCTCGCGGTCCCCGGCCCGCGCGTGCGCGACGGAAGCGGCGGAGAGCAGCGGCACGCGTGACAGGGCCGAGGGCGGGAGTACCGCCAGGCGAGCGGCCAATGCGCCTTGCCCTTCCCGTACGAGTGCCGAGGCCAGCCCAGGCAGCCGCTGGTACACGGCGGTCAGCCTCTCGGCGTGGAGCGCGTCCGGGGGCAGTGCTTTCTCCAGGAGGGCGCGCGCGTGCTCGACGAGCCCGGCGGAGAGGGCTTCGTGGACATCGTCGAACGTCCCCGTTCCAGCCTCCGCTTCGACGGGTGCGCGCTCACCGAGCGGGCGGGGACGGGACGTTGGCGACGGAGTGCGCTTCCGCTCGACCCCCGGGACGTACTCACGCCGGGACTTCCTGTCGCCCTTCTCGGCGTCAAGCCGCCGCTTCATGATCGCTGTTTCCGTTTCGGCCCGTACCCTGCCCGGAGCGCTGAGGGCGGCGCGGCCGAGGATGCTGTCGTGGAGCGCGAAGCGTCGGAAGATCTCCCCCGCGTCCGCGAGGGGGCGGTCGGGGTGGACCGCTTCGAGCGCTTGGTAGTGACGCGTGATGGTCTCCCGTACCTCCAAGCTCAGGTACCCCCGGTCGGCCTTGTTCAGGGTGCCCGGCCCGCGCAGCGCGCTCAACAGCAACTCATGCGCCCTGTCCAGGAATTCGCTCGCCCTCCGCGCCTTCATTCCGGCGCCTCCACTGAGCACCCGCGCCCCGAGGCTCAGCAGATCGACCGTGGGAAGGGTGTCGGCGCGCCCTTCCGCGCGCAGGTCGAGCTGTTCCTCGCACAGCGCGATGATGTACCCGCGGAATTCCGGCGCGCGTCGTTTCCGTGTCCCGAAGTCGCCTCCGGTCGCCTCCGCTTGTGCCAGCGCGGCCCACAGGCCCACTGCCCTGCACCGCTCCTCGTGGCCCCCGCAGGCCAGGCGGGCGGCCTGCTGATGGACCGCGTCGACTCCCAGGTCCCCGAACGCGTCGGCGGCGGCGCGCTCCCGCGCCCCGGCGCCCACCGCGTCGCTGGAGAGGATCTGGGCGAGCAGCCTGCGGGCGGATGGCGAGGGGGCCTCCAGGGCGGATGCAGCCAGGAACTCCAGTGCCCGTGCGGTCAGGGCCTCGACCCGCTCGTCACTGCTCGCGTCGAGGGAGCCGTCGCGCAGCGCCTGGGCGGTTCGGGCACCCGCCTCGGCGGCCAGGTCCTCGCCACCCGGCTGCCCGGAGCGGGCGAGTTCCGTGGCCACGACGAGGCACAGCGCCGCTCCGTCCACGAGATCCACGGTCGCCCGCGCCCACTGCGCGGCGCGTTCGGTCTCCCCGACGGCCACGAGCGCGCGCAGCGCCTCCGGTGAGGCGCCGTCACCGAGGCGGCAGCGCAGGAGCGCGTACGAGGCGGTGGCCAGCCCCAGGGTTTCCACGCTCGCCTCGACCTCGTGCGGCGGAAGGGCGTCGAGTTGGGTGAGCGCGGTGGTGGCGCCTCGGCGTTCCAGGAGTGCCGCCTGGCGCCAGGGGTCGAGCGTGAGCCGGACGATTTCGGCAGGCTTCTCGGTGAGCCGGGCGGCGGGCTCCAGGAGGAAGCCGGGCGTCTCCGGGGGCCACACCCGCTTCCGCCAGCGGTCCACCGAGGAGGTGACGGCCCTGCGTGCGAAGACGGCCCCTGCTTCGCCCGCCGCCTCCCGTAGGCGAGCCGGCAGCTGTGGGTGCGCCAGTACGTACCCGTCGTGGCGGTGCCCGTCGAGCATGAGGAAGTGCCCCTCGGGACCGCTGACCACGCGCTCGACCTCCTCGCCGGGCAGGCCGGTCAACTCGGCCAGGTCGGGAGCGGAGAGGGGCATCTCGACGGTGGCGAGGACATCGGCGACCAGCTGGGCGCTCGAACCGGGGCGCAACCGCGCCATCGCGTCCAGGGCGGGAGCGGGCTCGGCTTCGTAGCCGGGGCGGGGTGGCATGGTCCACCAGCTCGCGGGGTCGCGCAGCGGATGCGTGGCCGGTACGTCGGCGGGGAGCGCGGTACGGCGCCCGGCGACCACCACGTACAGGCCGGCCGGGGGACGCCGGGGGAGCAGCCCGACGACGCTGGGGCGGCCGGCGCCGGAGCGGGCCCAGGCGGAGTTCAGGTCGATGCCGTCGATGACGAGGAGGAGGGCCCGCCCCTGCTTCTTGCTCTGCTCGACCGCCTTGAGCAGAGCGGGACGGAAGGTGGCGGTGTCGGCCGGGCGCAGACGCGTGTCGTCAAGGGGGAGCTGACGCCCCACGATGTCGACGAAGCTGCCCGTGTCTGGGAAACCTCCCGCGTACGAGGGGAAGAAGCCCGCCACGTCCATCCCTCGCGGGGTGGCGCGCACGATCGCGGTGAGCAGGCTTGTCTTCCCGCTGCCCAGACCACCCAGCACGTACACATAGCCGGAGTTCCGCCCCCTGAACAGAGCGAGCAGCCGGTTCCGCAGCGCCCGGTGCTCGGGGGCGTCGGTCAGTTCCTCCGGTACGTCGGCGGCCGAGGGCGCGTGGTCCAGGAGGCGGGGCCGGCCGGTGCCCTTGCCGCCCTTTGTCCTGGCCGCTTCCTCGCGCGCCTCGGTCAGGGCGGTGCGCAACGCTTCCTCGGAGACGCCTCCGGGGCCGGCCAGCTCCAGCAGGACGGAGAGGGCCTGCCGGGTGAGAGGAGTGTCCTGAGGGACGGACTTGGCGGCGAACCATCTGCCGAGCGCCGTCGCGAGCGACTTCACTTTGCCGCGCGTATCGGAGACGGAGCCGGAACCACTGTCCTCCGCGCGAGCGTGCACCTCGGCCGCCAGTCCACGAGCGCTTCTCCCCGAGGCGTCGCCCAGCGCCTTCAGCATGCTCGCCAACTGCTCGCGCTTCTCCCGATCCTGCGGCAACACGGTCTCCTCCCGGCCTCGAGAGGCGCGCGTCCAGATTTCTCGAATTTTTTTGAGGGCCCTCTGACCTGCGAAGAAATGGTTTCGAACCGTTTCCGGCAGTTCATGTGGCACGTCTCCGAGCCGCTTGGCTCGTCCACATCCGGCGACGGTCGCCGGGAAGATCCCAAGGAGGCTCCCCATGTCGGCTCTGCCCGTAATCATGGAAGTCGCTACGAACTCCGCCGTCTCCACCGCCGTGGTGGTGAGCGCCTACGCACGCTTCATCCACCCCTGCACGGTTGCCGCTGTCGCTCTCATCGCGGCCACTACGCGGAACGAGGACTGCCGCCGCGCGGCACTGCGGGCGCTGACGATTCTGATGGGGCGGAGGGGGCGGTTGTAGTTCCGAGTGGTCCGTGATGCCGCGGCCGCTGTCGAGTTTGACGAACTCCATAGCGGCCGTTGTGTCAACGGGGTACGCGCCTCCCGTGGTCACGCCAGGTACACGGGGAAAACGGGTGAGGTGTGTGTGCCTTCAAATGAGCGAACTTCTCGCCACCCCCGTGGTGCCACGCTCTCAAGCGCGGCCTCCTGGGGTGGAGTGCCTGTGGGGCGTCACCGCGTCTCGCGGCCGCCTCCCGAAAGGAGCGGCCATGCCTCAACGTCTGCGCGGAAAGCTCCGCAGGCTACTCCGGCGGCTCTGGAACAGGAGAAGGGAGGTAATCGTGCGCGTTGCGGTTTTGACAGCCGAGTCCGTGGTTGTCGAAGCCCTGCACGCGCTCGCGGGTGTAGTTGTCCCCGGCACTCAATAGTTGCCGGGGACAACCCCGAGGGGCCGCGTCGGTCTCATCCTCTAGCCAGGGTGAGGCCGACAAGTCCGAGCCCTCCAGGCCGCAGTGCGGCAAGTCTCAAAGTACCCAGCCATGCCGAATCGATTACGCTGTCATTGGCGTGATCTATCCGGTGTCGTCAAACTGGAGCTTCATGCCCGCCTGCGCGGGGATGGCCCGTCCTTGGCGGCGGTCGTATCACGCAGGTTTCCCCCCGCCACTGCGGGGACAGCTCCCTCCCTCGGCCGAGGGAGGGAGCTCACTTGCTGCCGGTGGTGCAGCTGCGCAGTTTGCCCACTCACCTGCACGCTGACTTATAGTATTCCTCCTGTCGCGCCAAGTGATGTTCGGGGCGTCGTAGTTGCTTCCCCAGGGAACGGGTTCCGTCTTTGTCCGATGAGTTGACCCTGCCCGCTCGCCCCACCCGGTGGGACCCGCGCGAGCAGTCGTGCGTGCGGGTCGTGACCGAAGACGGCGAGCAGGAACACCTTCCCCTGAGTGCCGTGTTCGAGCGCGCTGAGCAGCTGAGCGCCTTCGATGGGACCACGCCCGGTGAGACCGTCGCGGTGATCGAGTACCTGCTGGCGATCTGCTTCGCCGCAGGAGTGTTCCCCCGGAACGACGCCGAGTGGCGGAAATGGGTGCGCGGAAAGCGAGATCTCGCCCCGGTCGCCGCGTGGTTGCGCAAGCGGCCCGACACGGAGTGGAACCTCTTCGACCCGCAGCAGCCGCTCGGGCAGGCCGATTTCCTGCGCGAGGACCTGGACCGGTGCGGAGTGGGGCCGGCTCAACTCGTCATTGAACAAGCTGGCGATTATGCCCAGTTGATGGATCACCGCCATCTGGAGAACGAGGAACCGCTCCCCGCCGCCGAGGCGTTCCGCGCCATGCTGACGCAACACCAGTTCGGGCTGCCAGGGCGTGCTCGCATCTCCGACAACGACCACGGTGCCGCGCTCACCAACCTCATCGGCGGCCGTCTCCAAAGCCGCGTAAGGGTCGTCGCGCTCGGCGAATCGGTCGCCGAGACCTTGCGGCTCAATCTCTACCCCGTACGCGGCTCCGGCGGCAGGCTCAACACCACGTGGGGCCCGAAAACCGAGCGACGGGAGTTCACACGGAGACCCAGCGGGCGCACCCCCGAGGGGCCCGCCGACCTGCACAGTTACCTCGGCCGCAGCGTACTGCTGCGCCCCGCGTGGGGGCCGGACGGCGAGATCGTCGTGGACCGCGTGATCATCGGGTCCGGGGAACTGCTCACCCTCGACCCCGACCTCCACTTCGAGGACGCCGTCCCCTACGTCAAGGCGAACGGGGTACTCACCTGGCTCGCCGCCTCGCCCACCCGGGCCGTTTGGCGCGACGCGCACGCCCTGTACGGCGCCGTGTGCACCGCCCAGTCCGGCTTCTGGTACCGCTTGGGTCAACTCCCTTACGAACGACTCGGATTCGAGGTCCCGTACCAGCTATGGGCGGTCGGCATGGTGGCGAAGAAGTCGCTCCCGGTCGCCTGGTCGGAAGGCTGCTATCCCTACGCGCCCGGTATGGAACAGCAGTTGTACCTGGCCTCCCGGCGCGGCTCGGACATCGCCGAATATCTCGCCCGCGTGCTCGGACTGGCCGCCTGGGTCGCTTTCGACACCGTCTACCCCAGGCCGAACCCGAACGACAAGGACAGGCTGCTCGCCCGCTTCGACGCCCGCACGGACTTCTGGCAATCCGCCGAGGAACGCTTCAACGACCTGCTCCAGGAAACGGCCGCTCATGGCTCGAATCCTGATGGCCTTCTCCTCGGTTATGCCGCTGAAATGCGCAAGACCGCACATGTGTTGCTCGACGGGAAATTTGATTCCCTTCCCGCGCGGGATCTCGTGACGGAGGCGAAGATCAAGGCATTGGATCTGTTCTTGCGAAGAATGACACATGACGACGCCCCGGTAGAGCTTCGAGGGGAAGGGGTGCGTGGAGATGCCGGAGCGTACTGAGGCGCTCGGAGAACAAGGAGCTGCCGAGTACGGGACCGCCGAACTCCCCCACGACAGCGCTGCCCTCATTGCCTGGCTCACGCAACTCGTACGGAGCCACGAGAACGGAACCCTGGCCGAACTGCGCCGCGCCGGAGAGCCCACGAACGCGCAGATCCGGGCCGGGTGGTTCGGTGGCGAGAAGCACCGCGAACTCTTCGAGCGGGCCTCGTTTCTCTTCGCCGTCTACCACCAGGGCCGGTCCGTTCCCTCCTACGGATTCGACAGCCTCGGGGGAGCCGCGCGAAGGATCGGCACGGGCAAGGAGTGGGGCCCGGCCAACCCCGGCGCCGTACGGCTCGTGTCACGGGTGGTGGCAAGCCGACGGGTGCCGTGGCGGCACTTGCAGCATGTTGTGACGCGCCTGCGGTCACTCGACAAAGCCCCGCCACGCTGGGACCAGCTCATCGAGGATCTGGTGAAGTGGGAGGACCGCAGTGCCCGGGTCGCCTACAACTGGTCCGTTGATTTCTACGCGCCCGATCAACGACGCGGAAAGTGACACGTACGTGGAATCTTCTTCTTCGCACCAGCCCCTGCGGCAATTCCTTTCGCTGCACCTGCTGGAAACCCTCGTCGCCGTTCTGCCCGTCCGGGACGAGAATGGAATGCCGAAATCCCTGGTGTACGGCGGCGTCGAGAGGCACATGATCACAAGTCAGGCCAGGCGGCGGGCTGAACGCATTCACGCCCGCAACCGCGCCAACAGCGGTCAGGGCTCCCTCGCCGGGCAGGCGACCGGGGTGCGGACGCGGGAGTGGGCCCTGCTCGCCGGGCGGCAATTGGAACGGTCGCACGGCTGGGACGGCGAGGAAGCCGTACAGCTCACGCGATCCGTACTCGAAGCCGTCGGGCTCAAATTCGGCGCTCCTGACAAGCCGACCGTGGCCAACCGGACGAAGGTGCTTGTCTTCGCCCACTCCGATACGGACGAACGGATCGCCGCGCACATCGAGGAAAACGCGGAGGCGCTGCGCGAGTGGGGCAAGGCCTACGCCGACGCGCAGGCCGCCGCTGCGAAGAAGAAGAGCGTGCGCGGCAAGAAGGCCGCCGAAGAGGCTGAGGCTCCGGTCTCCGACAAGCTTCCCGCGCTGCCCACCGCCACCAAGAACGCCGTTCTCGCCGCCCTCGCGCCCCGCGATGCCGTCGACATCGCGCTTTACGGCCGCTTCCTCGCCGAGATCGCCGATTCCCCGAACGTAGATGGTGCGGTGCAGAGCGCTCACGCTTTCACCGTTCACGAATCCGAGCAGACCGACGATTTCTATGCTGCCGCGGACGACGCGAAACTCGACCGGAAGCGCAACGCCGTCAGTTTCCTCGACGCGGCCGACGACGCCGGGGCCGGGATGACCGGTTATCAGTCCCTCATTTCCGGCACCTTCTACCGGCACGCGGTCCTCGACCGCGTGCAATTGCGCCGCAATCTGCGAGGTGCTGGAATGCCCGCCGAGCAAGTCGAACCGACCGCGTGCGCGGCCGAACTCGAATTCGTCAACGCCTTCGTCGAGGCGTTTCCCGAGGCCAAGAAGAACTCGACCGCGTCCACGGGCTCCCTGCCCTCCCTCGTCCTTGCCTTCGAGGGCGAACGGCCGTACAACTATGCCGCCGCCTTCCAGACCGCGATCGACGAGGGACCCGGCGGGGACGGCCCGGCGGGCCCCGCAGCCGTCAAGCGCCTGCTGGAGCATCACTCCTTTGTGAGCGCGCGCCGCCCTGACCTCCGTGCCGCTCGTGTCCTCACCTTCGACCCCCTCATCGACCAACTGGTGAGGAGCACGGCCGTCGAGGGCCTGACGGAGGCGCTGACCCTTCCGGAACTGACCCCCGGGACCGTGGTCGAAGCGGTCTCCGCGAGCCTCCCGGGGCCCGCGAAACCGGCCGAGAGCGCCGTCCGGTGACGCACGTCCTCTTCGTACGGCTCGCGGCACCGCTCCAGTCCTGGGGCTCCGGCAGCCGCTTCGGCGTGCGCGACACCCACGCCCGGCCGACCAAGTCCGGGGTACTCGGACTGTGCGCCGCCGCGCTCGGCATCGCGCACGAAGAGCCGCTGGGCGAACTCGCCGCAGTGCGCTTCGGGGTGCGCGCCGATCACCCGGGGGTGCCGAAACGTGACTACCACACCGCCGGCGGCGGGAGATTCCCGCTGCGCCCCCGCGACCTGCTCACCGACCATCGCCGGGCGAAGGCCGCCGAGGCCCTGCCTCCCCTGGAGCCGGTGCCCGAGGGACAGTTCGGGCACCACGAGGTCGACCACTGGTACGGAGCGCCCAAGAAGATCGCCGCGGACCCGGTCTCCGGCACCCTCGTCTCCGAGGAGCCGCGCCGCAACACGCTGCTCACCGAGCGCTGGTACCTCGCCGACGCCACGTTCCTCGCCGGGCTGGAGAGCCCGGACAGCGACCTGCTCGACCGGGTCGCCCACGCCCTCGAGCACCCGCGGCGGCTCCTGTGGCTGGGACGCAAATCGTGCCCGCCCTCGGGGCAACTGGCCCTCGGCATCGTGGACGGCACCCTCGAACGCCTCTTCGCGAGCACCCCACTCCTCCCCGGACCCCCCGCCCGGCCCGCCGCCCCCGGCGAGGGGCGCGGCCCCGTCCCGTACCGCCTCGCCTGGGTCGAGTCGCGCCTGCCCGTCGCAGGGGCGACGCAGTTGCGTGACCAACCGCGTCACTACCGCGCCGACGGCCCCGACCACGGCCTCCGCTGGGAAGTCCGGCACCGTATTCACCTCGACCGCCTGCACGGCGAATGGGAGGACCTCATCCCGTGACGACGATCTCCGCGCCCGCCGCCCGCTTCGTGGCGACGCACAGTCTGCTCACCTTCGACGCCCGTCATCCCTTCACCGCCAAGTCCCTCGCCGACGCCCAGGACATGCACCGGACGGTGATGAGCGGGTTTCCCGGGTGGGTCGATGACGGCAGCCCGGACGCGCGCTCCCAGATGAATGTGCTTTCGACCTGGAGCCTCAACCTCAAGGAGGCACGGCTCCATCTCGTCGTGCAGTCCGGCGTTCCCGCCGACTGGGATCGTATTCCGCGTGCCGCGCTCGCCGAGCGGCCCGAGGTTCGCACGGTCGACGCGCGCTACCGGGCGGGCGACGAACTCGTCTTCCGTACGGTCGTCAACGCGGTGCGCAGCCGGAAGTCCCCTTCCGACGCGCCGACCGCGCGCGGCAAACGGGTCTCGCACACGACCCCCGAGCACGCGCGCGACTGGTTCGCGCGCAGGCTCCAGCCGGCCGAGGAACCGGCCGTCGCGCCCGACGGGGTCGTACGGATCGGGGCGGACGCGGACCCCGGGCGGCTCGCGGTGCGGCTGTTGCCCAAGGCCACGAGCAATACCGCGCACCGAGGGCTCAAGCTGGGCAGGACCGAGGTCAAGGGCCGGTTGACCGTCACCGACCCGGTCGCCTTCGTCGCCGCGCTGACCCGGGGGATCGGGCACGGGCGGGCGTACAGCTGCGGGTTGCTGCTGGTGCGGTGAGGGGGCTCAGGGAGTGGGCTCCGGCGCGGTCGTTGCCGTGGGCACGCGCTCCGCGCGGCGCGAGCGGTGGGCCATGACGGCGGCGACGAGCGCGCCCGAGATGTTGTGCCAGACCGAGAAGACGGCGGCGGGCAGGGCGGCGAGCGGGCTGAAGTGGGCCGTCGCGAGGGAGGCGGCGAGCCCGGAGTTCTGCATGCCGACCTCGAAGGCCATGGCGCGGCTCGCGGGCGGGCCGAGGCGGGTGAGCTTGCCCGCTCCGTAACCGAGCGCGAGACCCAGGCCGTTGTGCAGGACGACGGCGAGCAGCACGGTCGCCGCGGCGGACTTGATGCTGTCGGCGCTCGCCGCGACGACGGCCGCGACGATCGCCGCGATCGCGACCGAGGAGAGCCACGGCATGACGCCGAGGACACGCGTCACGATCCGCCCGGCGACGAACCGCACGAGCAGCCCGCCGAGCACGGGGAGCAGCACCGTCTTCAGGATGTCGCCCACCATGGCCCCCGCGTCCACGGGCAGGTACGTGCCGGCGAGGAGGAGCGTCAGCGGCGGCGTGATGAGCGGCGCGAGCACGGTCGACACGGTCGCGACCGAGACGGAGAGCGCGACGTCACCGCGCGCGAGGAAGGTCACGACGTTCGACGCCGTCCCGCTCGGCGCGCAGCCGACGAGGATCACCCCGGCCGCCAACTGCGGCGACAGGCCGAGGAGATGGGCCACCAGCCAGCCGAGCCCCGGCATGATCACGTAGTGCGCCACGAGCCCGATGAGCACCGCCCAGGGCCGCCGCGCGACGCCCTTGAAGTCGAGCGGCGTCATCGTCAGGCCCATGCAGAACATGACCACACCGAGCAGGTACGGCACGTTCGCCGACCACCCGTCGAAGGTTCCCGGCGCGAACAGCCCCGCCGCGCCCGCGAGCAGGACGAGCGCGGGGAAGACGGTGACGGCGAGCTTGGCGGCGCGGTCGGCGGCGGGGGAGGGCGCCGGGGGGCGTGCGGGGGTCCCGGACTGTGCGGGGGCCGGGGGCTTCGAGAGCTGTGCGGGCTCAACGGGCTGCGGAGGCTCTGTGGGCTCCCTGGGCTCGGAGGGCTCTGTGGGGGACGGCTGAGCGGGGGACGGCATTTGCCAATGCAACCGCTCCGTCTCATATGCGCGCAAGCGCGTCTCATGATGCGGGCACGACAAGCCGATCGCCCCCCCGCGCCCCCTGCTTCCCCCGCGCCCTTCCGCGTCCTCGCCCTCTCGGTGTTCCTCAGTACCGCGTCACCGCCGTCGTCCCGCCCCCCGTCCCCACCACGAGCCGCGCCCCCGGCCGTACCCAGCGCAGCAGCGTGCGCATCGTCGCGGCCGGGACCGAGACGCAACCCGCCGTCGCGCCCTTGCCGTTGACGTGGAGGAAGATGCCGGCGCCGCGGCCGCGCACGGGGTGGCGGTAGTTGAAGTCGGTGACGAAGGCGTGCGCGTACTGGACCGGGTAGTCGGCCAGGCGCTCGGACTCCTCGGCGCGGCAGTCGGCCGCGCGGGGCTCGCTCCAACGGTTGTACGCGCGCGAGGCGTTGTCCTCGCACCACCACGAGCGCGGCGTCACGGGACGGTACGGCAGGTGGGTGCCCTTCGGGGCGGGGTCGTTGCCGAAGGCGAAGGGGAGGCCGAAGAGGCCGGTCGGGGTCGTGTTCGTGCCCTGTTCGCGGTGGCTGCCCTCGACGAGCCCGCCCGCGCCGAACCGGGCCGCGGCCCGGCCCCGCGCCCGCCACTCGCCGTCCGCGCGCCGCTCCCACCACGTCAGCGTGCCGCGCGTGGCGCGGGTGTCGGGAGCGGTGGCGACGAGGAGTTGGCGCGCGCCGCCGGTATCGGCGAGGAGCGCGGGCAGCGGGGGCGCTTCGACGCCAGGCGCGACGGTAGGGGGTGCGACGGTACGGGGCGTGGCGGCGGCGGAACCCGCCGACGGGCCGAGGAGCGAGACGGTCAGCAGGGCGAGCGCGAGGACGGTGCGACGGCGGGGCGTGGGTCTCATGCCGCGAACGTAGGTGGGGTGCGCGGCTACGGCAGCGTGGCGGGGACCGTAAGGGTGGTGGGGCCGTGAGGGCGGCGGGGGCCGTGAGGGGGCGGGCTTCCGTTCCCCGTACCCCCTCCGCACCGCCCCTGCCCCGCACCGCCCTCGCGCCCCCCGTCAACAGGACGCCCGGAGCCCCGGATGAATCTCCGTAAGTTTGTTTGACGCGTTCGTGCGGGCCCCTTACTCTCCCCTTACGTGATCAGCACAAGTGCGGCACGCGTCACGCGTCCGTACCTGTGTCGGGGGTTCCGTTTTTCTCGTCGCGGGCGTGTGCCGTCGCGCGTGTCCACCGTGTGGCCGTGCCGAACCACTCCGCCGCGTCGAACGCTTCTCCGTCATCGCCCGCCGTCCGGCCCGTCCCCGGCCCGGTGGCACCCGGCGACCGCTGACGCGTCCGCTCACCATTCACCGCGCGTGTGTCAGCCACGCGCTCGCACAGGGGTCGACACGGCCCGGGGGGTTCACCGCACATGCACTACTACACCGACGTCTTCAAGAAGTACGCCCAGTTCAGCGGGCGCGCGCGCAGGGCCGAGTACTGGATGTTCTTCCTGTTCAACGCCATCGTGATGCTGATCCTGCTCGTCCTCGGGCTCGCCGTCTCGAAGGTTCTCTTCGTCCTGTACGGCCTGTACGCGCTCGCCGTCATCGTCCCGTCGCTGGCCCTCACCTGCCGCCGACTGCACGACACCGGGCGTTCCGGCGGCTGGTTCTTCATCAGCTTCGTGCCGTTCATCGGCGGCATCTGGCTGTTCGTCCTGACCCTCCTGGAGGGCGACCGGCAGGCCAACATGTACGGCCCCGACCCGAAGGCGCCCGCGGGAATCCCCCAGTACTGAGCCACGCGTGAGGCGCCCATGCGCCCACCCGCCCCCGCGCCCACGCGCCCACGGGTCCGGCCCCTCCGCGGGGACCGGGCCCGTTCCCGTGTCAACGCGCGGGCGTCGGCGGCAGCGGGAGCGGCAGGCCGGGCAGTCCGTCGATGCTCTTCGCGACGTGGTCCTTCTTCCCGAAGTACGCGTCGAGCGAGGCGTCGTCCTCGCGGGCGAAGCGCCGCGCGTGCAGGTCCCGGTCCTCCTCGTAGGCCATGAAGGGCACCGCGTAGCCGCACGTGTCCCTGATCAGCCCGGCGCGTACGACGATCACGGCGCGCAGGCCGTGCGAGCTCGGGTCCACGGCGTCGAAGCGCTCCACGAGGCCGGGGAAGCGCGGGTCGTCGCGGAAGACCGCCTCGCCGTGCCCGTGGACCCGCACGATGTTCGGCGGCCCCTGGAAAGCGCACCACATCAGCGTGATGCGCCCGTTCTCGCGCAGGTGGGCGATCGTCTCCGCGTTGCTGCCCGCGAAGTCGAGGTACGCGACGGTGTGCGCGTCGAGGACGGCGAACGAGCCGCGCACACCCTTGGGGGAGAGGTTGACCGTGCCCTGCTCGGAGAGGGGGGCCGTCGCCGTGAAGAACACGGGCTGTTCCTCGATGAACCTGCGCAGACGGCCGTCGATGCGTTCGTAGGTTTTTCCCATGGTCCGATTCTTCACCCCGCGCACGCGCCGGGGCAGGGGTTTTCACCGCGCGGGACGGCGGGAGGTGCCCCAGCATGGTGTGCGGGAGTGAAGGGAGCGCGGCATGGTGCGCAAGACGGCGACCGAGGTGCGGGTACGACGCGCCTACGACCCTCCGGAGGCGGCGGACGGACACCGCGTCCTCGTGGACCGGCTCTGGCCGCGCGGGCTCTCCAAGGACCGCGCGCACTTCGACGAGTGGCTGAAATCCGTCGCCCCGAGCACCGAACTGCGCAAGTGGTACGGGCACGACCCCGCCAAGTACGAGGAGTTCGCCGACCGCTACCGCGCCGAACTCGCCGACCCGGACCGCGAGGAAGCCGTCGCCCGGCTGCGTACCCTCGCGGCGAAGGGTCCGCTCACGCTGCTCACCTCGACGAAGGACCTCGACCACGCGCACACCCGCGTCCTCGCCGCCGAACTCGGGGCCTAGGCGCACCGCCACGCGGGCTGATTGACGAATCATGCATGAGTCTGCATACTCATGCAGACGAAGTCCGATCATGCCCGCGCGAGGAGCACAGCAGTGAGCAGCAACAACGGTGACGTCCGTCTCTGGGGCGGCCGCTTCGCCGACGGCCCCGCCGAGGCCCTGGCGAAACTCTCCGCCTCCGTGCACTTCGACTGGCGTCTCGCCCCGTACGACATCGCGGGCTCGCGCGCCCACGCCCGGGTGCTGCGTGCCGCCGGTCTGCTCAGCGAGGACGAGCTGACCCGTATGCACGAGGGGCTGGACCAGCTCGCCGCCGACGTCGCCGACGGCAGCTTCACCGGGACGGTCGCCGACGAGGACGTGCACACCGCGCTGGAGCGCGGCCTGCTGGAGCGCGTCGGCCCCGACCTCGGCGGCAAGCTGCGTGCGGGGCGCTCGCGCAACGACCAGATCGCCACGCTCTTCCGCATGTACCTGCGCGATCACGCGCGGATCATCGGTGGGCTGATCGCCGAGTTGCAGGACGCCCTGGTCGCCCTCGCCGAGGCGCACCCGGACGTCGCCATGCCCGGCCGTACCCACCTCCAGCACGCGCAGCCCGTCCTCTTCGCGCACCACGTCCTCGCCCACGTCCAGCCCCTGTCGCGGGACGCGGAGCGGCTGCGGCAGTGGGACGAGCGCACCGCCGTCTCGCCGTACGGCTCCGGCGCGCTCGCGGGCTCCTCGCTGGGCCTCGACCCGGAGGCCGTCGCGGCCGACCTGGGCTTCGAGCGCGGCTCGGTCGCCAACTCGATCGACGGCACCGCGTCCCGCGACTTCGTCGCCGAGTTCGCCTTCGTGACCGCGATGATCGGCGTCAACCTGTCGCGCGTCGCCGAGGAGATCATCCTGTGGAACACGAAGGAGTTCTCCTTCGTGACCCTCCACGACGCCTTCTCGACCGGCTCGTCGATCATGCCGCAGAAGAAGAACCCGGACATCGCGGAGCTGGCGCGCGGCAAGTCGGGGCGCCTCATCGGCAACCTGACGGGGCTTCTCGCCACGCTCAAGGCGCTCCCGCTCGCGTACAACCGCGACCTCCAGGAGGACAAGGAGCCGGTCTTCGACTCCTGCGACCAGCTGGAGGTCCTTCTCCCCGCCTTCACCGGCATGATCGCGACGCTCACCGTGCACCGCGAGCGCCTGGAGGAGCTGGCCCCGGCCGGTTTCTCGCTCGCGACGGACATCGCCGAGTGGCTCGTCAAGCGCGGCGTGCCCTTCCGCGTCGCGCACGAGGTCGCGGGCGCGTGCGTCAAGGAGTGCGAGGCGCACGGCATCGAGCTGGACCAGCTCACCGACGAGCAGTTCGCGCAGATCTCCCCGCACCTGACCCCCGAGGTCCGCGAGGTCCTGAACGTCCCCGGCGCCCTCGCGGCCCGCGACGGACGCGGCGGCACGGCCCCGTCGGCCGTCGCGACCCAGCTCGCCGAGGTCAAGGAGGACCTGGCCGTGCAGCACGCCTGGGCGGAGGCCAAGCAGCCGCTGGTCTGAGGCCGGGCCAGGCGCCGGGCCGAGGCCGGGCAGCCGCCGGTCCCG
>NZ_JAAGLR010000846.1 GCF_010548245.1 Streptomyces sp. SID11385 | reverse complement strand
GCCGTCCTGCCGCTCGCGCTGCTCCAGGACGGGCTGCGCTACTCCTTCTCCGCGCTGCGCGTCCCGCACCGCGCGCTCGCCGCCGACACCCTGCGCCTCGTGTGCGTCGTGCCCGCGCTCGCCCTCCAGCCGCACCACGCGGGCCCCGCCCGCATGGTCCTGGCCTGGGGCCTGTCGGCGATCCCCGCGCTGCTCCTCGCGCTCGCGCTGCTGCGCCCGTACGTGCGCGACACCCGCGCCCGCCTGGCCACCTACTTCGGGCGCGGCCACCTCGGGCGGCGCTTCGTCGTCGAGTTCGCCGTCGGCAACGCCTCCAGCCAGCTCGCCGTCCTCGGCCTCGGCCTCTTCGCGAACCCGCTCGCGGTCGGCGCGCTGCGCGGCGCGACGACCCTGTTCGGGCCGCTCAACGTCCTCTTCAACTCCGTCAACGCCTTCGGCCCGCCGATCCTCGGCCGCTTCGGCGGCCGTCGCGCCACCGCCCGCGCCGCGGCCCTGCTCGGCGTCGTGCTCGGCTGCGTCGCGCTCGGCTGGGCGCTGCTCCTGTACGCGCTCCCCGCGAGCGCGGGCAAGCACCTGCTCGGCGCCACGTGGGAGGCGACGGCGAAGCTCCTGCCCGCGACGGGGAGCCAGTACGCCGTCATGGCGCTCGGCACCTGCGCGCTCGTCACCCTGCGCGTCCTCAGCCCCCGCGCGACGCTCTCCCTCCAGGTCGTCTTCTCGCTCCTCTCGGTCGCCTTCATGCTCGGCGGCTACGCCCTCGTGGGCGTCCAGGGCGCCGCCTGGGGACTCGCGCTCGGCTCCGCGCTCAAGGCGGTCGGCGCCTGGAACCGCGTACGCCGGCTCCCCGAGCACCCGCCCGCGGCGGCCCCGGACCCGGACGACCGGCAGGAGACCGCCCCGGCCTGACCGCGCGGACGCCCGTGCGCCGCGCGGACTTGACCTGGAGCGCGCTCCAGATCCGAGCATGGCGGCCATGGATCACGACGAACCCGGAATCATCCTCGGCACCATGGACTTCGGCACGCGCGTCGACCGCGCGCGTGCCTTCAACCTCCTCGACGCCTTCGTCGCCGGGGGCGGCGTCTGGCTCGACACCGCGAACTGCTACTCCTTCTGGTCCGACCCGAGCGGCCTGGGCGGCGCGAGCGAGCGGGTCATCGGGGCCTGGCTCAAGGCCCGCCCCGGAGTCCGCGACAGCGTCCGCATCGCCACGAAGGTCCGGCAGAACCCCCTCGTGGCGCACGCGTGGCCGAAGAGCGCGGAGGGGCTCTCGGCGCGCGCGGTACGGGAGGGCGTCGCGGCGAGCCTCGCACGCCTCGGCACCGACCACGTCGACCTGCTGTGGGCGCACGCGGAGGACCGCTCCGTGCCGCTGGCGGAGACCGTGGGCGTCTTCGGCGAACTGGTGGCGCGCGGCACGGCGTCGCGGATCGGCGCCGCGAACCACGCCGCCTGGCGCGTGGAGCGGGCCCGCGCGCTCGCCCGGGACCAGGGGGTGGAGCCCTGGACCGCGCTGCAACTGCGCCACTCGCTCCTCCAGCCACGCCCCCTCACGCCCCTCGCCGAGGCGGGCCACCGCCTGCTCGCGGCCGAGGACCTGGACCTCGCGCGCGAGGAGGGGCTGGCCGTGTGGGCGTACAGCGCCCTGCTGTGGGGTTCCTACGAGCGGGCGGACAAGCCGCTCCCCGCCACCTACGATCATCCCGGGACCGGCCGGGTGCTCGCGGTCCTGGACGAGCTCGCGCGCGGCCTCGGCGTCACCCGCAACCAGGTCGTGCTGGCCTGGCTGCGGCGGCAGGGGATCGCGCCGATCGTCGGTGTGAGCCGCCCCGAGCACGTCGAACAGGCGCTCGCGGCGCGCGACGTACGCCTCGACGACGCGGCGACGGCCCGTTTCGCCGCGGCGCGGTAGCCCCACGTCCCTTCCAGGAGGCCCGCATGACGACCCTCACCCCGGCCGCCGCCGTCGCGCGCACCGGCGTCCCGCTCGACACCCTGCGCTACTACGAGCGCGAGGGACTCATCGGCCCGATCCGGCGCTCGGGCGGCGGGCACCGGGAGTACACCGAGGACGACGTCTTCTGGATCGGCCTCGTCACGTGCTTCCGCGACGCCGGGCTCGGCATCGCGGACCTTCGCGAGTTCGTCGCCATGCTGCGCGCCGAGCACCCGGCGGAGGACCGCGTCGGCTTCCTGCGCACGCGCCGCGCTGGAGGAGCGGGTCGAGGCGCTGCGCCGGGCGATCGGCGTCCTGGACGACAAGATCACGTACTACAGCTGAGCGGGCGCCGGGAACCGTTCCCGGCGCCCGCGCGCTTCAGCCCCGTACCTCAGCCGCGCGCCTCACCCGCGCCCGCGCCCCCACCCTCGGGGGGCGCCTCACTTCATCCACGCCCGTCCGTCGCTGCGCCGCGTCGAGATGAGTGCCACGCACACCGCCGCGATCGCGACGCGGCCCGTCGCCTGGAGCAGGGGGCCGCGCAGCAGGATGAAGGAGTAGCCGGCGACGAGCGGTACGAGGACGGAGACGAGCGCCCCCGAGGGGGTCCGGCGCACTGCCCGGCGTGCGTAGCGCCTGTCGACGCGCGCCGCGAGGAAGCCGACGCCGAGGAGGCCGCCGAAGACGCCGAGCGGACCGAAGTCGATCCACAACTCGGCCCACACGGGCGAGGACAGGTTGGTGTTCTTGTTGTCCATCCACTCGCCGACGATGACGCCCGTGTCCTTCGGCTTGCTGTTCCACACCGAGCGCGGCACCGCGAAGAACACGTCCCCGAGCAACTGGAGGCCGAAGGTGTGGCCCTCGCCGGAGTGCACGTACGTGATGGTGTTGGAGAACATCGCCGTCTGGTCGTAGTCCTTGAGCGCGAGCGGCTCCAGGATCGACGTCGTCTGCATCGGCTTGTAGTTCTTCTCGTCGTAGCGGAAGCGGTCCGCGAAGGGGAAGACGACGAGTGCCACGACGACCCCGAGGCTCAGCGCCGAGCGGTACATCGCCGCGCTGCGCGGGAAAACCGTGAACAGCAGCGAGAACATCACTGTGAGGAACCAGTAGCGCGGGTTCGATATCGGGTTGTTCACGACGCAGTTCAGGAGCGCGAGCGCGAGCCACGTCGCGAGGATCACCGGGGAGCGCCTGGCCCGCTTCGAGGTCACGACCCACCGCGTGTAGATGAGCAGCGAGAGCAGCGCCGGCACGGTGCCGAGGCCGCGCAGGATCGCCTGCCCCGCCTGCGAGCCGTCCTGCGAGAGCCCCGCGTCCTCGATGCCCGCGATGATCTCCTGACGGCTGCTGAAGAAGACGGCCGGGCCGCCCAGTTTCTGCACGAACAGCGCGCTCGCCACGAAGGAGAAGAGCACGAGCGCGTACAGCCGCCTGCGGTGCACGAGCCGCAGCGCGTTCTCGTCGCGTCCGGGCCGCTCCGGGCGGGTACGGCCCAGGAGCGCGCCCAGGTCGAAGGCGATGCACCCGGCGAGGACCAGTGCCGTCGCCTCGACGAGGTCCCCGCGCGCGCCCACCACGACGGTCGGGGTCTGCCCCAGGACGACCTGCGCGAGCGGGGCGACGCCCATCGCCATGTAGACGAAGAGCCAGAAGGAGCCCTGGAGCAGCTTCCGCTTGTTGGTGAGGATCATCGCGGAGAGCCGCGCGCCGGAGTAGACGGTGAGCGCGAGTTGCAGCCAGAAGACGGCGTCCTTGATCCCCGCGCCGGTCTGCGCGCACACCCACAGCGGGAAGAACACGGCGAGCCCGAGCACCAGGGGCACCGAGAGGGCGCGCGAGAGCAGGGTGCGCGGGGAGGTCGGCTTCCCCCACTCCGCGTCCACCGGGCCCGGGACGGGCTGCGGCCTGTCCTCGACGCGCGTCCCGGCCTGCTCCGTGCCTGTCGCCATCCAGCGACCCCCGCCCCAACTCGTGCCCCGACCACGGCCGGTGGTCACCGGTCCGCGCCACTCGTCCGGTACGACGACCGGAAGAGATCCCCCGCGGCAGTCTACCGACGCTCGTCGGTCACCTTGAGTCAACCATTAGGCTGAGCACCGAGGGCGCCAGGGGAGGCGCCGGTGGGGGTTACACACATGCGCAATCTCCCGGCCTTCACGCTGGCCGGTTACGACAAGGGACGCGGAAAACTCGTCCAGGCCCTGTGGTTCGCCGTCATGAACACGGTCTTCATGGCGTGGTTCACACCGGCCCGGGTCCGCACCATGCTGCTGCGCGCCTTCGGCGCGAAGATCGGCGAGGGAGTGCTCATCCGGCACCGGGTGCGCGTCCTGTGGCCGTGGAAGCTGGAGATAGGCGACCACACCTGGATAGGCGAGGGCGCCTTCCTGCTCAACCTGGAGCCCATCCGGATCGGCGCCCACGTCTGCGTCTCGCAGGAGGCCATGATCTGCACGGGCAGCCACGACCACCGCAAGGCCGACTTCCGCTACCGCAACGCCCCGATCACCGTCGAGGACGGCGCCTGGGTCGCCACCCGCGCCACGGTCCTCGCGGGCGTCACGGTCGGCGCCCAGTCCGTCGTCGCGGCCGGCACGGTGCTCACCCGCGACCTGCCCGCCCTGACCCTGCACGCCGTCGACGGCAGCCGCAGGCCCGTACCGGAGCCCGTATGAGAGTCCTGCACGCCGTCACGCTGCACAGCCCCACGCACGCCTTCGGCGGCCCGGTCCGTGTCGCGCTCAACCTCGCGAAGGGCCTCAAGGAGCGCGGCCACGAGGCCGGTCTCCTCGCGCTCGGCGACGGCTTCGACAGCGCCCTGCCCACCGATGTTGAGGGCGTGCCCGCGCGCCTCTACCAGGCCCGCAGGCTCGCCCCGCTCGGCTTCAGCGGCATCACCTCGCCCGCGCTGCTCGGCTCCGCGCGCCGCCTGGTGCGCGAGGCGGACGTCGTCCACGTGCACCTCGCGCGCGACCTCGTGACCCTCCCGGTCGCCCTCGCCGCGCTGCGCGCCGGGCGCCCGCTCGTGCTCCAGACGCACGGCATGGTCGACCCCAGCGGCAAAGCGCTCGCGAAGGTGCTCGACGCGCTCGCCGTGCGCCGCCTGCTGCGCGGCGCGGGCGCCGTGCTCTACCTGACGGAGCACGAACGCGCGGGGCTCGACGCCGTCGTCGGCGCCCCGCCGCTCGCCCAGGCGGTACGGCTCGTCAACGGCGTCCCGGCGCAGGAACCCCGTACGCCGTGGGACGGCACCGCGCCGCACCTCGTGTACGCCGCCCGGCTCCAGGCCCGCAAACGGCCCACCGACTTCGTCGCCGCGATCCCGGAACTCCTCGCCGCGCACCCGAACGCCCGCTTCACGGTGGCGGGGCCCGACGAGGGCGAACTCGATGCCGTCCGCGCCCTCGTGGACAGCCTCGGGCTGCGCGACAAGGTCGCCCTGCCCGGACCGCTGAGCGGCGAGGACATGCTCCGCACGCTGCGCGAGGCCACCGTCTACGTCCTCCCGGCCGTCGACGAACCCTTCCCGATGTCCGTGCTCGAAGCCCTCTCGGTCGGCACCCCCGCGGTCGTCACGACCTCGAACGGCCTCGCCAAGGACATCGCGCGCGCGGGCGCGGGCCGCGTCGTCACGACGGCGGACGGGCTCGCCCCCGCCATCGCCGACCTCCTCGACCCGGCCCACCACGTGGCGGCCTCCCGCGCCGCGCACGCCCTCGCGGGCGAGACCTTCGCGATGGACGCGGTCGTGGACCGGCTCCTGACCGTGTACGAGGGCCTGTAGCGGGCGGACACGGGGACGGGGCGGCGCTACGCGCGTACCGCAGCCCCGTCCCCGTGTCCGGGAGTCCCGCTCAGACGGGCAGCCAGGCGTAGCAGCCCTGCGAGACGAACTTCTCCGTACCGGCCGGGATCTTCGCCGTCACCTTCTCGGGCTTCGTGCCCTGCGGCGGCCCCGCGGCGAGCGACGTGCCGCCCGCGCCGAGCGCCTGCCACGTGCACGTGCTCGCGTCCGCCGTGAGCGCGCGGTACGTGCCGGGCGACGGGTTCTTCCTCGTGCCCTCCGTGAAGCCCTGCCGGGCCCGGTCCAGGAGCGGCTGCTGCTCGGGGCAGAGCTGGCCGATGGCGGCGACCGCGTCGGGGATCTCGCCCGCGATGAGCGCGCCCACGGCGGCGTCCTTGTCGTGCGAGGCCGTCAGCTTCAGCCGGTCGCACGCCTCCTGCCCGGTCTGGAGCACGGCGGCGGGGTCCATGTTCTTGGGCACCCGGCCGCTGAGGTACTTCTTCTCCTTCTGCGTGAAGGAACCCGTCGCGGGCTTGAGCTTGTCGTCCGACTCGACGGGCCCGCTCGGCTTCGCCTCCTTCGCGGCCTCGTTGCGGGCCGGGGCCTTGGAGCCCGAGGGACTCGGCGAGGCGGCGGCCGACGACGGGGCCAGCGGCTGCCCGGCGGTCGAGTCGCCCTTGTCCCCGTCGTCCGAGGAACCGCAGGCGCTCAGCGCGAGCAGCGCCGTGCCGAGCACGAGCGCGCCCGCGAGGGGCCGGCGAGTGGTGGTGCGCATGGAACTACTCCTGTACGGAAGGGACGGGGGATACGGGCGCGGGGCCGGACCCTGTGAAGGCGTCCGGCCCCGCGTGCGTCAGCCGATCCGGGACTACGGTGCGCGCCGAAGGGAGCGCGCCGGTGTCGAGACGCCCGTCGCGCGCAGGTCACGAGGAACGAGTGACCGAGCACGTCGGGGGGCTCGACACCGGCTGGGGCGCTCCCGGAGGCGTAGCCGCCGCGATCAGTCAGCCGCGCCGAAGGTCAGGACGAGCTGCGGGGTCTGGGCTCCCGCGCTCGCCTCGCTCGACCACAGCCACAGCGGGTCGGTGCCCTCGCTCGTCATCGCCATGCTGTACTCGCCGCCGAGCGCCGCCTTCATCGCGCTCGTGTCGAGCAGCGCCGAGTACACCGTCGAGCCCTCGGTCGCGCCGCTCAGCGTGCCGAGCGTCGTGTTCCCGAGCGCGGGCTTGTTCTTGTACGTGACGCCCGCCTCCGTCCAGTCCCCGGTGACCGGCTGGATGCGCTGGTCGTCGGCCGAACCGGCGCCGGACTGCGTGGACGTCTTCACCGCGAGCCGCGCGCTCTTGAGCACGGTCCCGGCGGGCGCCTTCGGCAGGGTGAAGCGCAGGTAGCTCTCGTACGCGGAGGTGCCGCGCACGGCGAGCGAGCTGGACGAGCCGTAGTTGGTGCTCGGCGCGCCCGCGTTGGCGTAGGCGTCCTCGCTCGCCGTCACCTTGACGATGGTGTCGGCCGGCGCGGGGTTGGTCGCGAGCTGGTAGTGGCTGTTGACCTGCTCGGGCGTCAGCGCCTTGTCGTAGACGGCCGTCTCGTCGATCTGGCCGTTGAAGAACTGGCTGGAGGGGGCCTCGGGCCAGCCGCTGATGTTGTCGCCGCCGACGTGCCAGTACCCGGAGTACGCCTGGTTGCCCGTGACGTCGTTGCTCTCCTGGAGCTTGCCGTCCACGTACAGCTTCATGCCGGAGCCGTCCTGCGTACCGACGGCGTGGTGCCACTTGCCGTCGTTGAGGCCCGCGCTGGAGGCGACGGTCTTCGGCATGCCCGGGTGGGCGCCGAAGACGACCTTCCCGGAGTCGGTCATGTACAGGTGCTTGTCGTAGTTGCCGCTGCCCCGGGTGCCCGTCTGGTCACCGAAGCCGAGCAGCTTCCCGCCCTGCGTCGTGGTCGTCTTGAACCACGTCTCCAGCGTGTACGCGCCCTTGATGGTCGTCCGGCGGTCGGAGTTGACCTGCTGGTTCGTCCCGTTGAGGCTCAGCGCCTTCGAGTCGTTCAGGACGCCCGCGGCGGAGCCCGTCGACGGCGCGTTGCGGCCGAGGCCGTGCAGGTCGCCGGAGGAGAGGTCGCCGACGAAGGGGCCGCTCGTCTCGTCGTAGCGCCAGTACATCGACGCGCCGTCGTCGAGGACCGCGTTCGGGTACGCCTGCGCGCTCTCTGGCACGGTCACGCTGACCGCGTTCGACTGCGCGCTCGTGTTCCCGGCCGCGTCGGTGGCGGTGACCCGGTACGTGTAGGTCTCGCCCGCCTTCGCGGTGGTGTCCGTGAAGGAGAGCTGAGGACGCGACCACTCCAGCGAGTCGCCCGTCATGGTGTGGATCGGCGTGGCCGAGCCGTTGCGGTACACCTTGTACGTCAGGCGGCTGTCGTCGAGGTCGAGCCCCGTACGCCACCGCACCTGCACCGCGCCGGGCTTGACGCTCGCCGCGCTGGCCTGCGGCGCGCCCGGCGCCCCGGTGTCGGGCCCGGTCGCGAAGCGGGTCAGGCCCTGCGCCGCACCGCCGTTGACGGTGGTGAACTCGCCGCCGACCCACAGGTACTTCGTCGAGCCGCTGCCGGATATGGACATCGCGCGCGGGCCGATGCCCTCGCCGAGCCCGTCGTTGGTGTCCGGCATCCAGCCGAGCTTGTGCACGTCGTCCACCGGCTGCGCGAGCAGGTGGTGGCGGCGCCCGTCGGGGAACTCGTCGACGCTGGAGCAGTCGTGCGCGTGCGAGGCGCTGTAGAGCACGCCGTCGTAGGGGAGCACCGACTGCGTGGCGCCGAGGCACGTGTCGCGCCAGCGCTGCGCGTAGGTGTCGAGATCGACGGCGATCCGGCCGTCGAAGACGCCGCCGCCCGTGCCCTCGTTGCCAGTGTAGAACCCGGTGCCGTCCGTCGCGATCGACTTCACGACCGAGTTCTGCGGCACGAAGTTGCCGGGGTAGGTCTTGACGTTGGCGCCGGTCGTCGCGTCGACCACGCCGAGCGCGTGCGAGTCCGCGCCGTTGACCGTGAAGAAGTCCCCGCCGAGCAGGACGTGCTTGTGGTCGGGCGTGACCGCGATGGCCCGGCCCGGCTGGTCCGCGTCGGCCTGCCAGGGCAGCACCGCGCCCGTGGTGCCGTTCACCGCGGCGAAGCGCTTGTGGGACTGGCCGCCCACGCTGGTGAAGTCGCCGCCCGCGTAGACCGTGTTCCCGGAGACCGCGAGGGCCCGGACGGTCGCGGGGAAGCTCGCCTTGAAGTCCGTCTTCGGCTTGCACGTCGCGACGTCGATCGCGGCGAGGCTGCTCGCGGCGACCCCGTTGACCGCGCCGAAGTAACCACCGACGTACAGCGTCTTGCCGTCCTCGGAGACCGCCATCGAGCGCACCGTGGCGGTGCCGCTCGCGACGGTGAAGGAGAGGTCGCAGTCGATGGGCGCGCCCGTCGCCGCGTCCATCGCGGCGAAGTTCACCGCGCTCTTCGCCGTCCCGGCCTGCCCGTCCGGCGGGCGCACCTGCGAGAACGTACCGCCGACGAAGACCGTGTCACCGGACTGGGCGAGCGCCCAGACGATGCCGTTGGTCTGCCAGGTCGGCAGGTCGTCCGCGGTGAAGGCGACCGGCGCGGTGACCGCGGCGGCCTGGGGGGCGGCGAGCGCCCCCAGCCCCATGACGGAAGCGGAGAGGACAAGGGCAGCGGAGAGCCCCTTGGATCTTTGCATCTATCCCCCAAGGCGTTGGGCCCGGCAAGCGGCCTGCTCTGGCCGAAGTGGTCGTATCTTCGCAGGAGATACTCAGTCACATGAGCCCGGGGTGCCCTCTCATGGGGCTTCCTTGACCTGATTGGTATGAAAGAAGCGCAAGGTCCCCCGGGAAAGCGGTTGTCCCGGGGGACCCTCGTGCGTCAGGGGCGCCTGCCACCCCTCGCGGTGTCCGAAGTGTCCCTTCCCGCCTCAGCGGTCGATGCGCACCGTCGCGCCCGCGAGCTGGTCCTCCACCTGGCGCACATCGGCGTCGACCATGATCCGCGCCAGCTCCTCGACGAGCACCGTCGGCTTCCAGCCGAGCAGTTCGCGCGCCTTGCTCGCGTCGCCGATGAGCGCGTCCACCTCGCTCGGGCGCTCGTACTTGGCGTCGTAGCGCACGTGCGCGTTCCAGTCGAGCCCGGCGTGCGCGAACGCGGTCTCGGTGAACTGGCGGACCGTGGCGGGCACCCCGGTGGCCACGACGTAGTCGGTGGGCTCGTCGTGCTGGAGCATCCGCCACATCGCCTCGACGTACTCGGGCGCGAAGCCCCAGTCCCGGACCGCGTCGAGGTTGCCGAGGTACAGGTGCTCCTGGAGCCCGGCCTTGATCCGGGCCACGGCGCGGGTGATCTTGCGGGTCACGAAGGTCTCGCCGCGGCGCGGGGACTCGTGGTTGAAGAGGATGCCGTTGACCGCGAACATGTCGTACGCCTCGCGGTAGTTGACCGTCGCCCAGTAGGCGTAGACCTTCGCGGCGCCGTAGGGGCTGCGCGGGTGGAAGGGCGTCCCCTCGTTCTGCGGCGGCGGGGTGGCGCCGAACATCTCCGAGGAGCTGGCCTGGTAGATGCGGGTGTCCACGCCCGAGGCGCGGATCGCCTCCAGGAGCCGCAGCGCGCCGAGGCCCGTCACGTCGCCCGTGTACAGCGGGGCGTCGAAGGAGACGCGGACGTGCGACTGGGCGCCGAGGTTGTAGACCTCGTCGGGGCGTATCTCACGCAGCAGGTTCACGAGCGCGACGCCGTCGCTGAGGTCCGCGTGGTGCAGCACGAGGCGGCGGTCGTCCTCCTGCGGGCCCTGGTAGATGTGGTCGATGCGCTCGGTGTTGAAGCTCGACGAGCGGCGCAGCAGTCCGTGCACCTCGTAGCCCTTGGCGAGCAGCAGCTCCGCCAGGTACGAGCCGTCCTGCCCGGTGATGCCGGTGATCAGCGCGGTCTTGCTCATGGGTGGGTCCCCTCCTGAACCGGCCGGCCGGAGGGGCCGCCTTGGTGGTTCTGACTCTTGCTGTTGCTGTTGCTGTTGCTGTGGTTGAGGCTGTGGGCGCGGTCGGGGCCGCGCTGGTTCTGTTGTGTTCTGTCATGGTCCGCGCGGAAAAGTACCGCCCGGCTGCCCGCGACGCCGCTTGTCCTGGCATGATCCGGTCCATGACGCAATCGCAGCTCCTGCCCGAGCGGGCCCGGATATTCGTCGCCGGCCACCGCGGCCTCGTGGGCTCCGCCGTCGCCCGCCGACTCGGCGCCGACGGCCACGAGGTGCTCACCAGGACCCGTACCGAACTCGACCTGCGCGACGCCGCCGCGACGGCCGCGTACCTCAAGGAGACCCGCCCCGACGCGGTCGTGCTCGCCGCCGCCAAGGTCGGCGGGATCATGGCGAACTCGACCTACCCCGTGCAGTTCCTGGAGGAGAACCTCCAGATCCAGCTCTCGGTCATCGCGGGCGCCCACGCCGCCGGGGTCGAGCGCCTGCTCTTCCTCGGCTCCTCGTGCATCTACCCCAAGCACGCCCCGCAGCCCATCCACGAGGACGCGCTGCTGACCGGGCCGCTGGAGCCGACGAACCAGGCGTACGCGCTCGCGAAGATCGCCGGGATCACGCAGGTGCAGTCCTACCGGAGCCAGTACGGCGCCGCGTACATCTCGGCGATGCCGACGAACCTCTACGGGCCGGGCGACAACTTCGACCTGGAGACCTCGCACGTCCTGCCCGCCCTCGTGCGCCGCTTCCACGAGGCGAGGGCGGAGGGTCGCGAGGAGGTCGTGCTGTGGGGCTCGGGCAGCCCGCGCCGCGAGTTCCTGCACGTCGACGACCTCGCCGCCGCCTGCGCCCTGCTCCTGCGCTCCTACGACGGTGCCGAGCCCGTCAACGTCGGCTGCGGCGAGGACCTGACGATCCGCGAGCTGGCCGAGACGGTCCGCGACGTCGTCGGCTACGAGGGCCGCATCGCCTGGGACACGAGCAAGCCCGACGGCACCCCGCGCAAGCTGCTCGACATCTCGCGGCTCGCCTCGCTCGGCTGGAAGCCGCGCATCGCGCTGCGCGAGGGCATCGCCGGTACGTACGAGGCGTGGCGCGCGACGCTCTGAGACGGTGCCCGCGGGGCGCGGCGCGCCGGGACTCGTCCCCCCGGCGGCCCGCCCCCGGTCAGTACGCACCGCGACCGTCGACGACGGCGCGGAGCGTACGGGCCATGACGTCCACGTCGCTCGTGAACGACCAGTTGTCGACGTAGCTCAGGTCGAGCGCCACCGTCTCGTCCCAGGACAGGTCCGAGCGCCCGCTGATCTGCCAGAGCCCCGTCATCCCGGGGCGCACCGCGAGGCGGCGGCGCTCGGTCTCCGAGTACGTGGCGACCTCGTCCGGCAGCGGCGGGCGCGGCCCCACGAGGGACATCTGCCCGGTCACGACGTTGAGGAGCTGGGGCAGTTCGTCGAGCGAGGTGCGCCGCAGGAGGCGCCCGACGCGGGTGACGCGCGGGTCCCTGCGCATCTTGAACATCGCGCCGTCGTTCTCGTTCTCGCTCGCCAGCGCTTCCTTCATCTTGTCGGCGCCGACCTTCATCGAGCGGAACTTCCACATCATGAACGGCACGCCGTTCTGCCCGACGCGCTCGCTGCGGTAGAAGACCGGGCCGCGCGAGGTGAGCTTGATGGCGAGCGCGATCCCGAGCAGGAGCGGCGAGACGACGGCGATCCCGAGCACGGCGAGCACGCGGTCCAGGACCGCCTTGAGCACCGGCTGCATGCCGCGCCGTACGGGCGGCGCGATGCGCAGCAGCGCCATCCCGGCGGCCGAGGTCGTCTCGACGCGCTTCGGCGCGACCTCGACGAGCCCGGGGGCGACGGCGAGTTCGAGGCCCGCGTCGTGCAGCCCCCACGACAACTGCCGCAGCCGTGCCCCGGACATGACACGTCCGGCGGCGACGAGGACCAGGTCGACGCGGAGTTCGGCGGAGGCGGCGAGCACGAGCGTCGTGTCCGCCCCCGGCGCGGTCTCGGCCTCGTCGGGCAGCCGCGCCGCGAGCCTGAGGCCCGCGTCGAGCGGCGCGGAGCCGAGCGCGACGACGCCGACGACGACGTACGGGTGGTTGGTGTGCCCCGCCAGGTGCCCGGCGACCGATTCCACGGCGGAGGGCTCACCGAGCAGGAGCACCCGCACGACACCCTGCGCGGCCCTGCGGGTCTTGGCGAGGTGGCGGAAGGTCAGTTTGCGGCAGGCGAGCGTGAGCAAGAGGGCGGGCACGAGCGCGCCGAGGCTCACGAGCTGGCCGTGGTGGAGATCGGCCGCCACGTAGACGAAGGCGAGCACGCCGAGCAGGATCAGCCAGTCGTGCAGGACGGGCAGCGCCCCGCGTGACTCGCCGATCGCGCGGCGCGCGTACCGCTGCCGGAACGCCTGCACGAGCAGCCAGGCCGCCGCGGCGACGGCTGCGCTGATCAGCGGGTGCCGCTGGCCGTGGTGACGGAACAGCAGAGCGACCGGTACGGCCGTACCGGCAGTGTCGACGAAGAGCGCCATCGGCTGGTACCAGCGCGGCTTGCTGCCCGGGGGCAGCCCCCTGGGCAGCCGGCTGACAGCGGACGCACTGGTCTCAGGCGACTGGACATGCCACATGTACCCCCCCGGCACGTGTTGACGAACCACGACCCATCGGCCGAATCCCCGAACGGCGAACAAGTGTGGCAAGGGAGAACACTAAGCCACGCAATGGGCCGTGTGTACCTCCGTTTACAGGAAAGTCCGCATCCGGTGACCCGCGGTTAACCCCCCGTTGCGGGGGTGACGGCAGGGCGTGCCGGTATCTGTTCGCGCGGGTGTTCGTTGAGCGAACGAAGTGGCTCCAGTATGCCCGAGCTGTGCGAAGGGGTGTACGGCGGGCGAGCTTGATCACCTTTGGCCGGAAGTGACGTGAGTGGCCGAGTTTCGGCCTCTTGTTGTGGGATGGCGTTCGATCCGCTGTACTACTGGCGCCCGTACCACCACTGCCGACGCCGCCCGTACCGCGGGCGCCCGTGACCGAGGGGGACAGCGTGCCGCTGCCGCCGCACCGCCGCATCCCGCCGGTACGCCGCCTGCGGCTGCCGCTCGCCGTCCTGCTCGGGCTCGCCCTGCTCGGCCTCGTCGCCGGGACCGGGCTCGCCCTCGGGGGCAGGGACGGCGGCCAACAGGCCGCCGCCGCACGCCCGCTGCCCCAGGGCGCGGCGGCCTCACCGCTGCCGAAGGCCGTCCGCCCCGCCGCCGAGGCGCTGCCCTTCGACCTCCCGGCGGTCGAGACCCTGCACGCGAGCGGCAAGAAGGTCTACGCCCACTACTTCACGCCCTACCCGCTCTCGCTCGACAACCAGGCCCCCGGCGCCGACTACTACGCCCGCAACTACCTGCGGCCCGAGGGCGAGAGCGGCAAGCACGCCGCGTACGGCGGCCTGCTGCGCGACCGGCCGCGCCCCGTCGCGCCGGGCGGGAGCGACTGGCAGCAGGCCAACATGGAGCAGGAGGTGCGGACGGCGCGCGACGCCGGGCTCGACGGCTTCACCGTCGACCTCCTCTCGCTCTCCGGGCCCAACTGGGACCGCGTCAAGCTCCTCATGGCGGCGGCCCACGCGGTCGACCCCGGCTTCCGGGTCGTCCTCATGCCCGACATGGTCGCCCTCGCCGGCACCGGCCCCGGCACGCTCGCCGCCCGCCTCGCCGAACTCGCCGCCTCGCCCGCCGCCGGGCGCTTCGCCGACGGCCGCCTCGTCGTCTCGCCGTTCAAGGCCGAGGCGAAGGAACCCGGCTGGTGGCGCCAGGTCCTCGACACCCTCCGGACGCGGCACGGCACCGACGCCGCCCTCCTGCCCGTCTTCCTGGACTTCCCCGCCAACGCCGCGCGCTTCGCGCCCCTCAGCGAGGGCTTCAGCGAGTGGGGCAACCGCAGCTACACGGCGCAGGGCGGCGCCGCGGCCGATGTCGCGCGCGCCAAGGACCTCGGCAAGCTGTGGATGCAGCCCGTCTCGGTCCAGGACGCGCGGCCCAACCAGGGCATCTACGACGAGGCGGGCAACACCGCCACGCTGCGCGCGAGCTGGCAGGCCGCCATCGACACGGACGCCGACTGGGTCCAGCTCACGACCTGGAACGACTACAGCGAGGGCACCCAGTTCGCGCCCTCGCTCCACAACGGCTACACCTACCTCGACCTCTCCTCGTACTACCTGACCCGCTTCAAGACGGGGGACTGGCCGAAGATCGTCCGCGACACCGTGTACGTCACATCCCGCACCCAGTTCGCCGCCGCCTCGCCCGCCCAGGGAGCCGCGAAGACGATGCGGCTGCGCGGCAACTCCGCCCCGGCCCGCGACACCGTCGAAGCGCTCGCCTTCCTCAGCGCCCCCGCCGCCGTCCGCGTCCTCCAGGACGGGGCCACGAAGGAGGAGCGCCTCAACACCGGCGTCCACCCCCTTGTCGTCCCGCTTCGCACCGGCACGGCGACCGGCGAGATCTGGCGCGACGGCACCCGCACGGCCTCGGTCCGCACCGAGTACCCGGTCGAGGCGAAGCCGAAGGTCCAGGACCTCCAGTACTACGGCGTGTCCTCGGGGCGGACGGGGACGACGGCGGGGGACTGAGCGGGGCGGGAACGCGGGGGTGGCTGCTTCCGGGCGCGGGGGCCGGCTGCGCGGGGGCCGGCCTCTCCCGCGAACGCCCCGGCGGCACTTGACCTCAACATTGCTTGAGCTTCTAGCGTCCCGTGCATGAGCCTCGACATGACCGCCTGGTCCCAACTCCAGGCATTCCGCCAGGAACAGGCCGCCCGCCCCCTCGCCCGCGCGACCCTGCGCCGTATCACCGCCTTCGCCCGGCCCCGCCGCCGCGCGCTGCTCGCCTACCTGCTCACCGGCATCGGTGCCGCCTTCCTCACGGTCGCGACCCCGCTCCTCGCGGGCGACGTCGTCGACACGATCGGCTCGGGCGGCGCCCGAGCCCGCGTCGTCACCCTCGCCGGGCTCATCGCGCTCGCCGCGCTCGCCGAGGCGGCGCTCACCCTCGTCGGCCGCCGCCTGTCCGCGACGATCGGCGAAGGACTCATCCTCGACCTGCGCACCGCGGTCTTCGACCACGTCCAGAAACTGCCCGTGGCCTTCTTCACGCGCACGCGCACCGGAGCACTCGTCAGCCGTCTCAACAACGACGTCATCGGCGCCCAGCGCGCCTTCAGCAGCACCCTCTCCGGGATCGCCACCAACCTCGTCACACTTCTGCTGACCCTCGCCGTCATGCTCGCGCTCTCGTGGCGGATCACGCTCCTCGCCCTCGTCCTCCTGCCCGTCTTCGTCGTCCCCGCGCGCCGCACGGGCCGCCGCATGGCCGCGCTCAGCCGCGAGGCGGCCGAGCACAACGCCGCGATGGGCTCCCGTATGACGGAGCGTTTCTCCGCCCCCGGCGCGACGCTCGTCAAGCTGTACGGGGACCCGCGCGCCGAGTCGGCCGAGTTCGCCGCGCGCGCCGCCCGCGTCCGCGACATCGGTGTGCGCGTCGCCATGACGCAGACCGTCTTCCTGACGCTCCTGACCCTCGTCTCCGCGCTCGCGCTCGCCCTCGTCTACGGGCTCGGCGGCTCCCTCGCGCTCGCCGGGAGCCTCGACACGGGCACCGTCGTCTCGCTCGCCCTCCTCCTCACCCGCCTCTACACCCCGCTCACCGCGCTCGCCGGGGCCCGCGTCGAGATCATGGGCGCGCTCGTGAGCTTCGAGCGCGTCTTCGAAGTCCTCGACCTCGTCCCGCTCGTGCGCGAGCGCCCCGGTGCGAAGGACGTCCCCGAGGGCCCCGTCGGCATCGCCTTCGAGGACGTCCGCTTCGCCTACCCGGCCGCCGACGCCGTCTCGCTCGCCTCGCTCGAAGAGGTCGCGACGCTCGACGACCGGGGCGGCGAGGAAGTCCTGCACGGCGTCAGCTTCCGCGCCGAGCCCGGCCAGACCGTCGCCCTCGTCGGCCCCTCGGGCGCGGGGAAATCCACGCTCGCCCAGCTCCTGCCGCGCCTGTACGACGCCGACGCGGGCGCCGTGCGGGTCGGCGGCGTGGACGTACGGGAGCTGAGCGCCGCCTCGCTGCGGGCCACCGTCGGCATGGTCACGCAGGACGGGCACCTCTTCCACGACACGGTCCGCGCCAACCTCCTCGTCGCCCGCCCCGCGGCGAGCGAGCCGGAGGTGTGGGAGGCGCTGCGCCGGGCCCGTGTCGACGCCCTCGTGGCGCGCCTCCCGGACGGTCTCGACACCGTCGTCGGCGAGCGCGGCTACCGGCTCTCGGGCGGCGAACGCCAACGCCTGACACTCGCCCGCCTCCTCCTCGCGGGCCAGCGTGTCGTCATCCTCGACGAGGCGACCGCGCACCTCGACAACTCCTCCGAGGCCGCCGTCCGCGAAGCACTCGCCGAAGCCCTCGCGGACCGCACGGCCCTCGTCATCGCCCACCGCCTGAGCACGATCCGCGCCGCCGACCTCATCCTCGTCGTCGAGGACGGCCGCATCACGGAACGCGGCACCCACGAGGAACTCCTGGCCCTCGGCGGGCGGTACACGGCGCTGCACGAGGCGCGGGTGACGGAGGCCGACAGCGGGGAGGGCGGAAGCGCCAAGGAGGTGGGCGTGGCGGTGGGGTGACGGCGCCCCGGGCGGCGGCGGCTTCCGGTACGGGCGGCGGGGTCCGGCGGCTGGGCCATCCGGACCAGGGGGGCCGCGTGGCCGCGACGCGGGTGGGTAGGCGGGGGAGGACTCCGAAAGCCGCAGTCGTCACAGGCCGGAAGGAGACCCGTCATGACCGTCATCGCTCCGGGCAGCGTCCCGGGCACGGAGCCGGGGTTCACGAGCCCGCCCGATCCCATGCCGCCCGCGCCGACACCGGGCCCCACCCCCACGCCGCCGGACCCCGTACCCGACCCCGAACCGCCGCGCCCGACCCCGCCTCCCGGCCCGGGCCCCTCGCCCACGCCCGACCCCGTACCGCCGTCCCCGACGCCGGTCCCCGGGCCGGGTCCCGGTGTCCCCGACCCGCAGCCGCAACCGCCGCTCCCGGGCCCGGCCCCGTCCCCCGTGCCACCGTCCCCGGGTCCCGACCCGGAGCCCCAGCCGGGACCGGTGTAAGCCACCGGACGGGGGAGCCGCGACCGGGCACCCACGGCGAAGGGCGGCCTCCCTCGCGGACGGCCGCCCTTGCCGCTTCACTCCTGCCGCGGGCTCAGCGCCTCCGGCTCACCGGCGCCCCGTCAGGACTCCACCTCCGAGCGGTCCCCGCCCCACAGCGTGTGGAACGTGCCCTCGCGGTCGACGCGCTGGTACGTGTGCGCACCGAAGTAGTCCCGCTGGGCCTGCGTCAGCGCCGCCGGGAGCCGGGGGGCGCGCAGCGCGTCGTAGTACGCGAGCGCTGTCGAGAAGCCGGGTGTCGCGACGCCCTGCCGTACCGCCGTCTGGATGACGTCCCGCCAGTCGCCCTGCGCTCCCTCCACCTCGCTCGCGAACGCCGGGTCAGAGAGCAGGCTCGGCAGCTCGGGCTGCTTGGCGTAGGCGGCCGTGATGCGGTCGAGGAAAGCGGCGCGGATGATGCACCCGGCGCGCCAGATCGAGGCGACCGCGCCGAGGTCGATGTCCCAGTCGTACTCGGCGCTGCCCGCCGCGATCTCGTGGAAGCCCTGCGTGTACGAGACGATCTTCGAGGCGTAGAGCGCCTGCTCCACCTGGTCCGCGAAGCGTGCCGCCTCGGCCTCCTCCAGGGGCTTCGGCGTCGGCCCGCTCAAGTGCCCCGAAGCCCCGCGCAGCGCCGTGTGCCCGGAGAGGCTGCGCGCGAACACCGCCTCCGCGATCCCCGAGACGGGCACGCCGAGGTCGAGCGCGATCTGCACCGTCCACCGCCCCGTCCCCTTCTGCTCCGCCGCGTCGGCGACGACGTCCACGAAGGGCTTCCCCGTCCTCGGGTCGGCGTGCTTGAGCACCTCGGCGGTGATCTCGATGAGGTAGGAGTCGAGGCGGCCCGTGTTCCACGTGCGGAAGACGTCGGCGATGCGCGCGGGCGAGTACCCCGCGACGTCGCGCAGCAGCTGGTACGCCTCCCCGATGAGCTGCATGTCGGCGTACTCGATGCCGTTGTGCACCATCTTGACGAAGTGCCCCGCGCCGTCCGGACCGATGTGCGTCACACAGGGCGCGCCGTCCTCGGCCTTCGCGGCGATCTTCTCCAGCATCGGGCCGAGCGACGCGTACGACTCCTTCGAGCCGCCGGGCATGATGCTCGGCCCGTTGAGCGCGCCCTCCTCGCCGCCCGAGATGCCGGTCCCGACGAAGTGGATGCCCCGCTCGCGCAGCGCGCGCTCGCGGCGGCGGGTGTCGGCGAAGTGGGCGTTGCCGCCGTCGACGATCATGTCGCCCTCTTCGAGGAGCGGGGCGAACTCGTCGATCACCGCGTCCGTCGCCTCGCCCGCCTTGACCATGACGACGAGCCGCCGGGGCCGCTCCAGCGCCGCCACGAACTCCTCGGCGCTCTCGGTGGGCACGAAGGAGCCCTCCTCGCCGAACTCCTCGACGAGGGCGTGGGTCTTCGCCGCGGTGCGGTTGTGCAGGGCGACGGTGTAGCCGTGCCGCGCGAAATTGCGGGCCAGGTTGCGGCCCATGACCGCGAGTCCGGTCACGCCGATCTGTGCGGAAGCGCTCATGCGTGTCACTCCTTGTCACTGCCCGGCGCGGCCGCCGGTGTCAGGCGTCACAACACCGATTCGCACACAAGTATGTCCGCGCCGGGCCGGAATCTCCTGGGGAAGGGGGCGCCGCCGGTCGCGACCACCGTGCGGCGGCCCGCTCGCGGCCCGCCGCGCGTCCGCTGCGAGGCCCCTCCTGAGCTGCGTCTTGTCCCGAACCGCTTGTCGCGCAGGGTGTACGCCCCTTAACTTTGCGGAGCTGCCGTCGTACGAGGGAGTCCTCATGGCGTTACGTGGCCGTCACCGGCGTCCCCAGCCGCCCCGCATCCAGCGCGCCTCGCTCACCGTCACGGCGGGCGGTGCGGGTCTCGCCCTGCCGCTCGTCGCCGCGGGCGGGGCCACCGCCGCCACCGAACAGACCTGGGACAAGGTCGCCCGCTGCGAGTCCGGCGGCGACTGGGACATCAACACGGGGAACGGCTTCTACGGCGGGCTCCAGTTCACCACCAGCACGTGGAAGGCGTTCGGCGGCAGCGCGTACGCCGCGCGCGCCGACCAGGCGACGCGCGCCGAGCAGATCGTCGTCGCCGAGAAGGTGCTCAGGAGCCAGGGGCCCAACGCCTGGCCCACCTGCGGCCCGCGCGCCGGGCTCGCGC
>NZ_JAAGLR010000818.1 GCF_010548245.1 Streptomyces sp. SID11385 | reverse complement strand
TGCCGCGCGGGACGTGGCGCGCGGCGCGCGGCCTCCCCGCCGTCGTGCTGCTGCGCGGGGTCGCGGCGGGCGCGTTCATCGCGGCCGAGTCGTTCGTACCGCTCATGCTCGTGACGCAGCGGGGGCTGAGCCCGACGCTCGCGGGGCTCTCGCTCGCGCTCGGCGGCAGCACGTGGGCCTTCGGCAGCTGGGTGCAGGCGCGGCCCGCCTGGTCCGCGTACCGCAGGACGTTCATGACCCTCGGCATGGTGCTCGTCGCCGCGGCGATCGCGACGGCCCCCGGCGTGCTGCTCTCCTGGACGCCCGTGTGGATCGTCGCGGTGGCGTGGGCCTTCGGCTGCTTCGGGATGGGCATCGTCACCTCGGGCACGAGCACGCTGCTCCTCGAACTCTCGGCCCCGGAGGAGGCGGGCACGAACTCGGCGGCGCTCCAGATGTCGGACGGCCTCTCCAACGTCCTCCTGCTCGCCCTGGGCGGCGCGGCCTTCGCGGCGGCGGGTGGCGGAGCGGTGGGAGCGGCGGGTGCCGCGCACGAGGTCGCGGCGGGGGCGACGGGGGCGGAGCACCCCGGGGCCTTCGCGGCGGTGTTCCTGCCGCTGGCGGGGGTGGCGGCGGTGGGGGTCTGGGTGGCGCGGAGGACGCGGGGGTAGGGGGGGACGGAAGCCGGCCGCCGGACCGCTCCCGGACCCCCTGCCCCCGCCGCCTGTCGTCAGGGCTGGTCAGCGGGCCGTGTAGCCGCCGTCCACGAGGTAGTACGCGCCCGTGCAGAACGAGGCGGCGTCGCTCAGCAGGAAGCAGACCACGTGGGCGACCTCCTCGGGGCGGCCCAGGCGGTTCATCGCGTGCATGCCGATCATGCCCGCCTTCACGTCCTCGGGCAGGCCCTCGACGAGGGGCGTGGAGATGTAGCCGGGACCGACCGCGTTGACGCGGACGCCGCGCGTCGCGTAATCGACGGCGGCCGCCTTGGACATCCCCACCACGCCGTGCTTGACGGCGGTGTACGAGGGGTTCTCCGGTACGGCGACGGCACCGGCGATCGAGGCCATGTTCACGATCGCGCCCGTACCGGCCGCCAGCATCGCCGGGATCTGCGCCCGCATGCCGTACGCGACGCCGTTCAGGTTCACCGAGACGACCTGGTTCCAGGCGTCCACGTCCAGGTCGCCGGAGAGGTTGCCGCCCTTGCCCGCGATCCCCGCGATGTTCGCCGCGAGGTGCAGCGCGCCGTAGGTGTCGACGGCCAGCCGCACCACGCGCTCGTGCTCCTCCGCCGAGGAGACGTCCTGCCGGACCGCCGTCGCCTCGCCGCCCGCGGCGGCGATCTCCTCGGCGACCCCCTGGACGGCGTCGGCGTTGATGTCGGTGAGCACGACCTTCGCGCCCCCGGCGGCCAGCTCCTTCGCCGTGGCGGCGCCCAGTCCGGAACCGGCACCGGTGACCAGGGCGACCTTGCCCTCGAACGTGTTGCTCACAGTCCTTCTCCTTCACAGAGGGCGGGTCCACACACAGAGGGCGGGTCCACACGGCACGCGCCCGGGCACCGAGGGCCTTCCTGAGGATGACCCAGAGTGCGGCTGTACAACCCGTCTGTCTCTTATGTTGCTTGCGTGACGATGGGTCCGTGAATCCGTCGCCACGGACAGAGTGCCCCTTGGCCGTCCGCCGGGGCTTTCACCAGGGCGCACACTTTCTTGCCGGTGCGCGCACGGCGTGCCTCTGTCGGAGGCGGCTGTCGTGGACGTCGCGCGGCGCGAGGGCCGTCAGTGGTGCTCGGTCCGGGCGGCCTCGGGGCGGGGTGTCCTGGAGCGGCTCTGCCTCGGCGGCCTTGCGCTCTCGCCGCACAGCACTGCGGCCCCCTTCCGGTGAGGGAAGGGGGCCGCAGTGGGGGCGTCGGTCAGCGCGTCTCGGGGTGCTTCGCCATGCTCACGAGGCCGGTCCAGGAGTGTGAAGTCAAGGTCAGGACGGGGCCGTTGGGGAGTTTGCTGTCCCGTACCGGTACGAGCCCGCTGGTCAGCAGGTCCGCGCTGCACTCCACGCAGTCACCGCCGTTGGAGCTGTAGGACGACTTTTGCCAGCGGAGAGTTGTCACAGCTTGCCCCTTTGTGGCTGAGTGGTCAGCGTGCCTCGGAGTGCTTGGCCATGCTCACGAGGCCGGTCCAGGAGTGTGAAGTCAGGGTTAGGACGGGGCCGTTGGGGAGTTTGCTGTCCCGTACCGGTACGAGCCCGCTGGTCAGCAGGTCCGCGCTGCACTCCACGCAGGCACCGCCGTTGGAGCTGTAGGACGACTTTTGCCAGTGGAGAGTTGTCACAGCTTGCCCTTTCGTGCCTGAGTGATCAGCGCCACCGTAGCCGACGGCGACAGCGCTTCGGCCATGAGGTGATGATAGGCCGCTCGGATCCCCAGCAGCCTTGACGGTTCCCGCTCCATATGACCTTGAATTTGCGATTCCGCGTAACCCACTTGGCTGCCGTCAGCCATCGTCAGCAGGTAGACGGGCAAATTGAAGGGGCGGGCCTGTCCCAGCGTGTGGGGCGCCACCTGGAGAACCGCGTTCGGGCGCGCGGCGAAGGCCGCCAACGCCTCGAACTGTTCTTGCATCACGCCGTCGCTCCCCACCCGGTGACGCAGGCAGCTTTCATCCATGATTACGAGCATCATGGGAGGGCGCAGTCGCTGCAACGACGCCTGGCGTTTGGCCAGGTAGGTGAGCCTGTGTTCCGCTTGTTCCTCGGTGATGAGGCCCCGCCACACGTCCGCCTCGGCCAAGGCGCGCGCGTACGCGGGAGTTTGCAGCAGCCCGGGTACGAGGCCGATCTCGAAGAGCCGTATTTCGACGGCTCGTTCCTCCTCCTTCACGTAAGCGGCGAAGCCCTCCAGCAGGGCCCCGTTGCGGAGGTTGTAGAAATCGCGTTCGAAGGTGTCCTCGCTCAATCCGAAGATCCGGTCCAGATCCCTCGAAAGGCGAAGAGTCGGGGGTTTGCGGCCAGTTTCGATGGCTGAAATATGCGTAGGTGAATATGCGCTTCGGTCGGCCAGGTCCTCTTGTGTCCATCCGCGTGCCTTGCGGAGCTGGCGCAGCTTGACCCCCAACGCTTCGCGAGGCCCGCAATCGGCGTCCAGGAGAGCTTCGTTCACGATCCCCCCTTCCTTTTTGACAGGTTGAAGTGGTCCCGACTGTACGTCAGCTTGTACTCCAGCGTGACGGCTTCGCTATAGAGGGAGACCAGCATGGCGAACGAACCGGCGTCCACCTCACCGACCGACAACGAACCCTGTGCGGCGTGCAACGCGTGGCGGTTGGCGGAGAGGGATGCGGAAGCGGGACGGGACCACTCGCGGGCGGCTGACTGTCGCGTCATGCTCAGGCGGCATCGCGCCGACGCGCACGGCGGTTCCGAGTGACGACCTCTGATGAGAGCACCGGGCGGCTCAGCGTCGGGCGGTACGCCCGCGACCGTAGGACCGGCCTCGTCGGACGCGTGATGGGGCACGTAGGCCCGTACACGCAGCTGCGCCCGGTCAGGGGTGGGTGTGAATGGGACGCGGAACCGGCGGACTTGGAAGAACTCGGCGGCTCGGACGAGCTGAGCGCCAAGGTCGCGGAGAAGAACAGGGAATCGGCGGTGGGGCTGGCGCTGAAGTACCCGAGGCCCGATTGATCAGGCAGGGTCTCGGTCTCGCTATGGGTGCCTCCACCGGCGGGAGCCCGCGTCGATCACGGGAGTGGCGGCGGTTCCTGCGTGTGCGCAGTTCGAGTTCCTCGCCGCCGGGGCACTAATCGCACGCGGCGGGCCGCTCCGCTTCTGCCGGCTTCTCCCACACCGAGACGTGTGCCCGGCTCTCCTGCGTGAAGGGCTCGCGGTTCCAGCCGCCCCAGCGTTCCCGCGCTTCGAGGCCCGCGAGCCGGGCCATGAGGTCCAGTTCCGCCGGCCATACGTAGCGGAAGGGGATGGTGCGGCGGGTGCCCCGGCCGTCCGGCGTGACCCGGAGGTAGTGGCAGTCCGCGCGCTGGGTCACGGTGTCGTACTCGGTGTAGGCCCAGCCCTCGGGGCCGGTGTCGAAGACGACGGTGTTCCGGCCGTGCGGGAGGCCCCGCAGTTCGGGGACCATGACCTCCACGACGAACCGGCCGCCGGGGGCGAGGTGGCGGGCCGCGTTGCGGAAGCAGGCGAGCTGCGCCTCCTGCGTCGGCAGGTTCATCAGCGTGTTGAAGACGAGGTACACGAGCCGGTACGTGCCGGGCGCGGTCGCTTCCGCGAAGTCCCCGATGACGACCGGGATCTGTGTGCCGCCCGGCTTGGCGCGCAGGCGTTCCGTCATGGCCGGGGACAGGTCGATCCCGTGCACGGGGACACCGCGCCGGGCGAGTGGCAGCGCGATCCGCCCCGTACCGATCCCCAATTCGAGCGCCGCGCCCCCGCCGGCCGCCGCGTGCAGGAAGTCCACGGTGCGCGCGATCGTCTCCGCCGCGAACTCGCTCCCGCCTCCGTCGTCGTACCCCGCCGCCACCGCTTCCCCGAAGTGCTCCATGGCGGCGACGGTACGCGGGGAGGGGGGAAGAGGACATGGCCTGGATGACCGGTTCCGAGGCGTTCAGGGGGCGTGGACGGGCAATGCCCGCACGGCTGCTGTCCGGTACGGTCGTTGTGCCATATGACGGCATGACGGCATGACGGCATGACGGCAGTCGGTGCCCGGCCGCGCCGCGCGACACCGGGCCCCGGAGGGCGTCGAGGCCACCGTGTCCGCTACCGAGGGGGTCACTGACGATGGCTGCGTTTGTGCTGATTCCCGGTGCCGCGTCCGGCCCGTGGTACTGGCACCTGCTGGAGGCCGAGCTGCATGGGCGGGGCCATGACGTGGTGGCGGTCGATCTGCCCTGCGACGAGGACTCGGCCGGGCTGGCCGAGTACGCCGACACCGTGGTCGACGCCATCGATGGGCGCACCCGCCCGATCCTGGTGGCCCATTCCTTCGGCGGGTTCACCGCCCCGTTGGTGTGCGACCGCGTACCGGTGGACCTGCTGGTGATGCTCCAGGCGCAGATCCCGTCACCGGGCGAGAGCCCGGGGCAGTGGTGGTCCCACACCGGTTACGAGCAGGCCAGGCGCGAACAGGACGCACGCGACGGCAGGGAACCCGACGACGACACCGCCCTGTTCCACCACGACACCCCGCCGGCACTGGCGGCCGAGGCCAAGAAGCACACGCGCACGCAGTCGGCCACGCCGTTCCTCGCGCCATGGCCACTGGCCGCGTGGCCGGATGCGCCCACGAAGTTCCTCCTGTCCAGGGACGACCGCTTCTTCCCCGCCGAGTTCATGCGCCGGATCGTGCGGGAACGCCTGGGCATGACGCCCGACGAGATGCCCGGTGACCACTGCCCGATGCTCGGTCACCCCAAGGAACTCGCCGACCGCCTGGAGGCGTACCGCCCCGGGGCGTGACAGCCACACGCCTGTCCGGTGCGGCGGCGCCGAAGCGGAGACGCACAGGGCGGTGACCTGGGCGGGGTGGTGGTGCCGTCGATCCGGCGGGACCCCGGCCGCTTCGAGAGTGCCCGGCGGGGGTCGGGTGCCCGTCGTCGCTGGTGACGCGGCGCGCGCGGGGCGTGCGGCTCCACCGTGGTGGTGGGGGTCGGTCCCGAGGGTTCCGAGCGCCGGACGGGCGCGCGCTCAGGGCTTGCGGGCGACCCCCACCCAGAACGGGAGCGTCGCCGTGTCGAGGCGCTGGTCGGGGAGGTCGCCCGGCTCGGGACGCCAGTCGTCCGGGCCCACGAGGCCGGGTTCGACGATGTGAAGCCCTCGAAGAACCGGTCGATCTCCTCGCGGGGGCGCAGGGCGAGCGTGATCCGCCCGGCCCGGTACCGCTCGTCCGCCTCGTCCACCCGTTTGAAACCGGCCTGTGTCACGACGAGTTGACTGCCGGGCGCGAGCGCGTCCTTCAACGCCGCCACGAGCGCGTGCGCGCCCTGCTCGTCGCTGATGACGTGCAGCAACGCGATGAGGGAGAGCTGTACGGGCCGGCCGAAGCCGATGATCTCGGCGGCAGAGGCGTCGGTTCATGTGCGCGATCGCTCAACTCCCGCAAGCCCCCGGCGAAGAGCCCGCCCGGCGAGCGTCATTCCCTCGTCTCCGCCGCCACCCACGCCAGGTACTCCGCGCTGCCGCCCGCCAGCGGCAAGGCGATGATCTCCGGTGTGTCGTAGGTGTGTTCCGCTATGATCACGGCCTCCAGGGCGTCGTACCGCGCCGCCGTCGTCTTGTACGTGACACGCCACTCGGTGTCCGTCGCCACCTCGCCCTCCCAGCGGTACACGCTCGTCAGCGGCCCGTCGACCTGCGCGCACGCGGCAAGGCGCGACTCGACGGCCCGCGCGGCGAGATGACGGGCGCGCTCCTCGGAGTCGGTGGTGGTGAGGACGGTGAGGAAGCGGGGGGAGTCGGTCATGGGGCGAAGATAGCGGGCCGGGGGAATCCGAAGGGGGCTCCACTCGTACCGCCGTCCTGCCGCTCAGCAGGCGGTCAGCCGGATCACGACTACCGACGTGCACTCGCCCTCCCCGTATGCCGCGCGCACCCGCCACCGGCCCGCCGGGACCGCTACGGGTGCCTGCTCGGGCAGCCCCCCGCCGGGGTACTCCACCGCCAGATCCGCGCCCGCCTCGGCCGAGTCCATCAGCACGGCGGGCCCGTCCGTGACCCAGATCCCGGCGTCCTCCCACGCCGTCTCCGCTCCGGCCCGCACCCGCTCCGCCACCGCGAGCACCTCGGCCTCGGAGTCCGCGGCGAGCCACCGCACGAACATCAGCCTCCCCGGCAGGAAGCACGTCATCGCGGGTTCGTCGGCCAGAACGAGTGCGCCGACGGCACCCATACCGATCACCCCGGCCCAGCCGTCCACCTCGCAGGCGCGGTCGTAGTCGTCCGGCCCGCCATCCCCCTCCCCGGCGAGGAAGCCCGCCCGGGTGGCCCCGCCCCACCCCCGCACGGCGGACCGGGGAACGACGACCAAGGGCCCGCCCATCGACGCCACCCACGTCACTGACCCCGAGACCTCCTGATCGGCGGCGCGGGCGGGGGAGGTGCCGGGGGTGTGGCCGGGGTCGCGGTCCGTGGCTTGTCCCGGGCCGCGGGGCGTGTCGTGGCCAGGGGCCCGGTTCACGTCGCCCTCTGCCACGTCAGCCCGTCGCCCCGGCGAGGATGCGTGCCGCGCCCTGGGTGAGGAGGGATTCCGCCACCGTCAGGGCCAGCTTCTCCGGTTCCGACGCCGGGCCCTCCGCCGTGGCGGCGATCTGCTCGGTGCCGTCGGGGGTGGTCACGGCCGCGTGGAGGCGGAGGCGGGTGGGGGCCGGGCGGCTCGTCCAGGTGCCGAGGGGGACGGAGCAGCCGCCGTGGAGTTCGGCGAGCAGCACGCGTTCGGCGCGCACCGCCGCGTCGGCCGCCGCGTCCCCGCTCGCCGCGAGGAGGCGGGCCGCCTCGCTGTCCTCCCTTACCTGGATCGCGAGCGCCCCCTGACCGGGCGCGGGCGGGTACGCCTCCGGGTCCAGGTACTCGGTGATCTCGCCCGCGAGCCCGAGCCGGTGCAGTCCCGCCGCCGCGAGGACGACGGCGTCGAGGGTACGGGTACGGGCCAGCCGCGCCGGGACGTTGCCCCTCACCGGGACCACTTCCAGGTCCGGCCGCAGCGCGAGGAGTTGCGCGATCCGCCGCGTCGAGCCCGTACCGACCCTGGCGCCCGCGGGCAGTCCCGCGAGCGTCCCCCCGCACAGCGCGTCGCGCACGTCCTCGCGCGGACCCGGCGTGCGCAGCAGCACCGTGCCGGGGGCCGGAGCGGTCGGGAGGTCCTTGAGGCTGTGCACGACGACGTCCACCTCGCCGCCCACCAGCGCCGCCTCCTGCCGCGAGGAGAAGGCCGAGACACCCGCGCGCCGCGTCACCTCGGCCACCGTGGGCGTGCGCCGGTCCGTGTCCCCCGCCTCCGTGATCACCCGCCGGACGAACCGGACCCCCGGCACCTCGCGCTCCCAGCGCTCCACCATCTCCCGCGCCTGCGCCCGCGCCAGCGCGCTCCCGCGCGAGCCGACCGCCACCACGTTCTCCGCCACGCCGCTCGACTCCCTCACCGGTTCGCTCCTCGGGCCGTCCGAGTCTAGGTACGCGCGACGGGCGGCCATGCCAACGCACTGTCGCCAAGCGGGCTCCTCCACCCGTTGGGCCCGCCGCCGAAAACCCCGTGCCGCGCCCCCGCGCCCGCCCGTACGCTCCCCGCCATGACCGAGCGCCCCACCGAGCACACCGAGCGCCCCGAGGACCGCCCCGCGCCCGAGGACGACCGCTCCGCCGGCGACGCGTACCCCGCCGCCGACCGTGCGACCGTTCTCCGGCTCGCCCGCGAAGAGGCCGCCCGCTGGGCCGAGTTGATCGACCGGCTGCGATGAGCGTGCGGCTCTCGCCCGCCGACGCGCTCGCCGTCGCGTCCATCGCGGTCGACGACCAGCCCGTCCTCGTACGGGACACGGCGCTCCTCGACTCCGCGGTGCACCGCCCCTACGGGCGCATGCTCGGCACGGAGGCGTACCCGGACCTCTTCGCGAAGGCAGCGGCCCTCCTCCAGTCCCTCGCCCTCAACCACCCCCTCGTCGACGGCAACAAACGCACCGCCTGGATCACCGTCGTCGTCCTCCTCCGCCTCCACGGCGTCCGCCTCCGCACCGACACGGACACCGCCGAACGGCTCGTCGTATCCGTCGCCGCCGGGAAGACCCGGGCCGTGGCGGAGATCGCCGAGGTACTGCGGGGGCTGGCGGACGAGACGAACGCGCCCCCCGAGCCCCGAGCCCCCGCGTGCCCCCGCCCCGCCCCCCGCTCGTGACGCCCCGCCCACCCCCCCCGTGCCGTCCCCGGTGTGACGCCCGTCGCACCCGTGCCCTTCCTTCGCGCCGGGCACCCTGCCCGTCCTCGGGGCGGGGATAGGGTGGCTGCTCGTCCACGCAGCCGAGCCTGATTCAGCGGAGAACGTGACTACCACCCCCACCTCCTCCACCCACCTCTCTCCCGCCTTTCCCGGCCGGGCCCCCTGGGGTACGGCGGGGAAGCTGCGCGCCTGGCAGCAGGGCGCGATGGAGCGGTACGTACAGGAGCAACCGCGCGACTTCCTCGCGGTCGCCACCCCCGGCGCCGGGAAGACGACCTTCGCGCTCACGCTCGCCTCCTGGCTGCTGCACCACCACGTCGTCCAGCAGATCACCGTCGTCGCCCCGACCGAGCACCTCAAGAAGCAGTGGGCGGAAGCCGCCGCACGCATAGGAATCAAGCTCGACCCCGACTACAGCGCGGGCCCGGTCTCCAAGGAGTACGTGGGCGTCGCCGTCACCTACGCGGGCGTCGGGGTGCGCCCGATGCTGCACCGCAACCGCGTCGAGCAGCGCAAGACCCTCGTCATCCTCGACGAGATCCACCACGCGGGCGACTCCAAGTCCTGGGGCGAAGCGTGCCTCGAAGCCTTCGAACCCGCCACCCGCCGCCTCGCCCTCACCGGCACCCCCTTCCGCTCCGACACCAACCCCATCCCCTTCGTCACCTACGCGGAAGGCAACGACGGCATCCGCCGCTCCGCCGCCGACTACACCTACGGCTACGGCAACGCCCTCGCCGACGGCGTCGTGCGCCCGGTCATCTTCCTTTCCTACAGCGGCAACATGCGCTGGCGTACGAAGGCGGGCGACGAGATCGCCGCGCGGCTCGGCGAGCCGATGACCAAGGACGCCGTCTCGCAGGCATGGCGCACCGCGCTCGACCCGCGCGGCGAGTGGATGCCGAACGTGCTGCGTGCCGCCGACCAGCGCCTCACCGAGGTCCGCAAGGGCATCCCCGACGCCGGCGGCCTCGTCATCGCCTCCGACCAGGAGCAGGCCCGCGCCTACGCCAAGCTCATCCGCGAGATCACCGGCACGAAGGCGACCCTCGTCCTCTCCGACGACTCCGGCGCCTCCGAGAACATCGACACCTTCTCGCACAACGAGGACCGCTGGATGGTCGCGGTCCGCATGGTCTCCGAAGGCGTCGACGTGCCGCGCCTCGCCGTCGGCGTCTACGCCACCACCATCTCCACGCCGCTCTTCTTCGCCCAGGCCGTCGGCCGCTTCGTGCGTTCCCGCAGGCGCGGCGAGACCGCCTCCGTCTTCCTCCCCACCGTCCCCGACCTGCTCGGCCACGCCAACGCCCTTGAGCTGGAACGGGATCACGTCCTCGACAAGCCGAAGAAGAACGGCGAGGAGGACCCGTACGCCGAGTCCGAGAAGGAGATGGACGAGGCGAACAAGGAGCAGGACGAGGACACCGGCGAGCAGGAGGAGTTCTCCTTCGAGGCGCTGGAGTCCGAGGCCGTCTTCGACCGCGTCCTCTTCGACGGCGCCGAGTTCGGGATGCAGGCGCACCCCGGCAGCGAGGAGGAGCAGGACTACCTCGGCATCCCCGGACTCCTCGAACCCGACCAGGTGCAGATGCTGCTCCAGAAGCGGCAGGCCAAGCAGATCGCGACGAGCCGCAAGAAGCCGGCCGAGGACGCCGACCTCCTCGAACTCCCCGCCGAGCGACGGCCCGTCGTCTCGCACAAGGAACTCCTCGAACTGCGCAAGCAGCTCAACACCCTCGTCAGCGCCTACACCCACCAGAGCGGCAAACCGCACGGCGTGATCCACACCGAACTGCGCCGCGTGTGCGGCGGGCCGCCGAGCGCGGAGGCGACGGCGGGGCAGATCCGGCAGCGCATCGACAAGGTGCGGGAGTGGGCCACGCGGATGAAGTGAGGCAGTGGCGCCGAGGCACCGGCGGCCGGGCGGGCGGGGCGGGAACGCCCCGCCCGCGACCCGTCCGGGGCGCCGCCGCGCCTGCTGGTGTGTGCTTTCCGTGTACATGGTGAGTTCCTCAAGAGGTAATACGGACGGTGCGGCTCCGTTACCGCCCGGATACTGGACAGCGCCTTCCGCTGAGCGGGGACCGCTCGCTACTGTCCGGGCAACGCACACGCCCCGTGGCAGCGTCGCCCCGGAGCGCAGCCGGTGCGACTCGCAGGCGGACCGGGTACGAGGTGCCGTGCGCCGGACGGGACCGGTGGCCCGCGCCCGTACGGTCGGGCCCCGCCGCACCTCATCGAAGGAGTGGGCGTCGTGACCGCGGAGACCTCTCAGACGCTCGACCGTGGGCTCAAGGTCCTCAAACTGCTCGCCGAGACCGATCACGGTCTCACCGTCACCGAACTCTCGGCCCGGCTCGGGGTCAACCGCACCGTCGTCTACCGCCTCCTGGCCACGCTGGAACTGCACGCGCTGATCCGGCGCGACCTCGGGGGCCGCGCACGCATCGGGCTCGGCGTGCTCGGCCTGGGCCGGCAGGTGCACCCGCTCGTGCGGGAGGCCGCGCTGCCGGCGCTGCGCTCCCTCGCCGAGGACATCGGCGCGACCGCGCACCTCACCCTCGTCGACGGCAGCGACGCGCTCGCCGTTGCCGTCGTCGAGCCCACCTGGACCGACTTCCACGTCGCCTACCGCACCGGCTTCCGTCACGCCCTCGACCAGGGCGCGGCGGGCCGGGCCATCCTCGCCTCCCGCACCCCCGCCGGGCGCACCGTCCCCACCTGCACCCTCACCCGCGACGAACTCGACGCGGGCGCCTGCGGAGCCGCGGCGCCCCTGCTCGGCGTCACGGGCCTCGAAGGCAGCGTGGGTGTCGTGATGCTCCCCGACTCCGTCCCCGAACGCGTCGGGCAGCGCGTCGTGGACGCCGCCCGCGAGGTCGCCGACGCCCTGCGCTGAGCGGGGCACGGCTCGGGCCACCGGCGCGGCGGGGCGAGCGCGGACCGGAGGGCGCGGGCTT
>NZ_JAAGLR010000780.1 GCF_010548245.1 Streptomyces sp. SID11385 | reverse complement strand
CCCCGCCGCCGCGCCCCACGCCGAGCTCTCCGCCGCGCCGCCCGCCCCGTCCCTCGCCCCGCGCGAGCGCCCGCAGCAGCGCCGCAGCAGGGAGAAGGTCGCCCGGATCAAGGCCGCGACCATGCGTCTGCTGGACACGCGCCCGTACGGCGAGATCACGACGAAGCACATCGCCGCCGAGGCCGGGATCTCCGTCGGGGCCCTCTACCGGTACTTCCCGGACAAGGAAGCCGTCGCCGCCGCGCTCGCCCGCGAGTTCCAGGACAGCCACGTCACGCTCGTCGCCCGGCACACCGCCGAGCACCCGCCCGGCGAGACCGTCGAGGGCCTGATCCGCCGCCTCGTCGACGCCTTCGCCGAACGGTTCAGGACCGAGCCGGGCTTCCGCAGCCTGTGGCTCGCGGGCCCGCCGCGCTTCCCCGAGGCCCGGGAACTGAGCGACGGGGCGAACGCGCGCGTCGCCGCCCTCGTGCACCGCGCCCTCTCCACCCACTACGGACTCCCCGCCACCGACGAGGCAGAGCGGCGTGTCGCGATGGCGGTCGACGCGCTCGACGACCTGCTCCAGCGCGCCTTTCGCGAGGACCCGCGCGGCGATGACTGGGTCCTCGCCGAGGCGGCCCGCATGATGGCCCTCTACCTCACGACGCCACCGAAGGCCGAGAACCCGAGCGAGAACCCGAGCGAGGAGCCGACCGCATGAGCAGCAGCAGCCCCGTCCACTGGGGGTACGCCTTCGTCGACCGCCCGCGCGCCGGTGCCGACCGCGACCGCGCCTTCTGGGCCGCCGTGACCGGTACGGAGGTCTCCGAGCCGCGCGGCGAGGACGGCGAGTTCGTGACGTTCCTGCCGCCCGAGCCGTACGACGCCGTCCTCAAGCACCAGTCGCTGCGCGAGGGCAGGGGCGGTACGCACCTCGACCTCGGCGTCGCGGACGTCGAGGGCTTCGCGCGGAACGCGGCCGGGCTCGGCGCCCTGACCGAGCACGAGGAGCCCGGCCTCGTCGTGCTCCGCAGCCCGGCCGGCCTCGCCTTCTGCGTCGTTTACGACGACGGGCTCAACGTCCCCCCGCCGAGCTTCGGCGGCGCGCGCCTCGACCAGGTGACGCTGGACATCGGCCCTTCGGCGTACGAGGACGAGGTCGCCTTCTGGACCGCCATGACCGGCTGGCAGGCCGAGCCGACCAACCAGGACGAGTACCAACACCTGCGCACGGCCCGCGACTTCCCCTTCCGCATCCTCGCCCAACGCCTCGCCAAGGACCGCCCCGCCGGCGCCCACATCGACTTCGCCACAGCCGACCGCGAGGCGGCCCGCGCCCGCCACGAACTCGCGGGCGCCACCTACGTCCGCGAGGGCGCGGAGTGGCACGTGATGCGGGACACGGCCGGCATCGAGTACTGCCTGACGGACCGCTCGCCGGAGCAGTGAGGGGGCGGGCAGACCCCGCCTCATCCCCCCGCCTCACCCCTTGGCCCGCCCGACGAATGCGTCCTCGCCGCCCGCCTCTCCCTGAACGACCTCCCAACGACGCACCCACGCGAGTGACAGATCGAGCGCGCCGTTGCTGCGGCAACGTTGACGCATATCCGCCGCTGACCAAAGAGGGCTGAGCCCCACGGGCCGGGACGCCGGCCCGCCCGGCCCCGCCCTCACGCCCCGCCGCACTGAATCGCTCCCGCACCCGCCGACGACCACGTCGGTGCGCACTGCCGGACGGATCTCCTCCGGTGCGCGTCTTGGGTCGGCTCGACCCGCTCGCCGAGCGAGATCCCGTGTCTGTCGCGCCCCTGGCCCCGCCCGCCTCGCGACCTGTTGGCCCTATTCCTGGCCTGCACCTGGCGGTGGCGCGGGTGCGGCCCGGCCCGGTCGGGACCGCTGAGACCGGGCCGATCTTCTGTGAGGGGAGTCACTTTTTGAGTAAATGTAATTGCCAGGCAATGCGGCAATTGCCCCTGGCTCTTTCGCGGCTTCTATGGTGAGCAAACCTTGACAGCCGGTCACCCGCGCAGAAACCTTTGCCCGTTGCTGGTGTGTACAAGAGGTGCCCTTGTGGCGACCTTTGTGTGTTCGATGTGATGAGGGTGGGGATGGGCGGCAGGGGCGGGGTGGGGCGCTGGGCCTGTGGGCTCCTCGTGTCCGGCGTGCTGCTGGGAGGGCTGGTCGTCGCACCGGCCGCTCCAGCGGCCGCGGCGACATGTGCGGGCGGCGTCAGCGATTTCAACGGGGACGGTCTGACCGACACGATCGTGGCGGATCCGCAGGCCACGGTGAACGGCGCGAAGCGGGCGGGGCTCGTGCGGGTGCTGTTCGGCGGGGACAAGGGCGCCGTGGAGCTGACTCAGGCCAGCCCTGGCATGGGGGCGTCGCCGGAACGGGGTGACCAGTTCGGGCAGTCGACAGCCTTCACGGACATCGACTCGGACGGGTGCAGTGACCTCGTCATCGGGGCCCCTCTGGAAGATGTCCCGCGTGATGGCGAGAACCTGATCGACGCGGGCGCCATCCGCATCATCCATGGGTCCCCCACGAACTTCGGTACGGGGTCGAAGGTCGACGCCTATGGGCAGGCGGAGTTCGATCCCGGTAGCGCCACGGAGGCGTACGACCGTTTCGGGTTCGCGCTGCAAGGCGGCACGGCGTCTTCGGGAGAGCCGTACCTGCTCGTCGGTGTTCCCGGAGAGAACATCACGATCGACGGCACGAGTTACGCCGACGCGGGGGTCGTGGACTACCAGCTCGGCACGAAGCGGTACGCCGTGCACCAGGACACGCCGGGCGTGCCGGGCGTCGTCGAGGCGCACGACGAATTCGGCTCCTCCATTGCCGGGACGAATCGTTTCTTCGCTGTCGGGGCCCCGGGCGAGGCGATCGGGACCGAGGAGTACGCGGGGGCGGTGACGGTCTTCGCGCAGTCCATCGTCGATGGTCACCCCAAGGCGCTGGTCGGGATCGACCAGAACACGGCCGGGATCAGCGACACCGCCGAGACCGGGGACGTCTTCGGCACCACGCTGGACATGACCAACTTCCGCCCGAGCGATCAGACGTACAACTCCGACGCACTGCTCGCGGTGAGCGCGCCGGCCGAGGAGATCGGCGGCAAGGCGGGCCTGGGAATCGTTCTCGTCCTGCGCATCCAGCCGGACGGCACGCTCACGCAGCGCGCCTACCTGCATCCCGACATCACCGATGTCGACGGAACGGGCGCGGCGGCCGATCACTTCGGCCAGGATCTCGCCATCGACAACCTCGACACGGACGTGGTGACGGCGAGCGCCACGATGCGCCTGGCCGTCGGGATTCCTGGGAGGGACACGGGTGGTGCCGACGCGGGCGTCATCCAGGTGTTCCGGCCGCTGGACTCGAACCCGGGCTCGGCGGACAAGATCATTTCCCGCGGCTCCACGACCCTGCCGGGCACCGCGACCGCACGTGACTACCTCGGGACCGCCTTGCACTCGGGTTCCGTGAATCTGTATGTCGGCGTGCCGTTCAGCAAGGCGGCCGACAGCACGAAGGGCGTTCTGTACGTGGCGCCTTGGAAGGACGTGGACAGCGGGTCCACGAGCGCCACGGTGCTCAAGCCCGGTACGAACGGCATCCCCGACGCGGGCGCCACCTTCGGGGAGCTCGGATGAGAACACGACGACGTCAATCCGCCCTGCTCTTCACAGCGCTCGGTTCCCTGCTGGCGGTCTCGCTCGGTGCTTCACCAGCCGTGCCGGCTCAGCCCCGCAGTGGCGTCCAAGCCGCAGCGGATGAGGGGACGACGGACAGTGCCGCGGGCGCCAACGACGCCCAGCGGCTGGCGGAGAAGACCGGCGAAGCGGTCGAGGTCGAGTCGCTGCGGGACGAGTACACGACCACCTACGCCAACCCGGATGGCACCTTCACCGCCAACCAGTACGTCCAGCCTGTCCGCGTGCAGAAGGACGGCAAATGGACGGGGATCGACACCACACTCGCGCGCGGGAAGAACGGACTGTGGGCACCGAAGGCCGCGCTGACCACCATGTCGTTCTCTTCCGGGGGCGACGGGCCTTTCGCCCGCATCGAGAAGGACGGCCGGGAACTGACCCTGGACTGGCCCGGCACGCTGCCGGAGCCGCGTGCCGAGGGCTCGTCCCTGCTGTACCCGGACGTGCTCGACGGCGTGGACCTGAAGGTCACGGCGGAGCAGGACGGGTTCTCCCACGTCTTGGTCGTCAAGAACGCGGAGGCCGCCGCACAGCCGGAACTCGCCACCCTCACCCTGCCGCTGAACGGTGAGGGTGTCAGTGTCGAGGAGACGGCGGACGGCGGAATGGCCGCGCGCGACGAGGCCACCGGCGGAACCGTTTTCGAGGCGGCCCAGCCGCTCATGTGGGACTCCAGCGGCACCACCGGTCAGGCAGCGAAGCGTTCCAGCACCGACTCGCAGACGGGGCTGGAGGAGGCCTCCGGGCCGTCCGAGGGTGCGAAGGTCGCGGATGTCGGCCTGGATGTGAGCGCCGGAGAGCTGAGGCTCACTCCCGATGACGCACTGCTCAAGGACGACAAGACGGTCTACCCCGTCTACATCGACCCGGTGACGAAGACGGCCAACCGCTCCTCCTGGGCGATGGTCTCGTCGTACTGGTCCTCGTCGGAGTTCTGGAAATTCAAGGACGACGAAGGCGTGGGGCGCTGCCCGGCGGACGTCTCCTACCAGTGCGCGTCCAGCGACGACAGGAAGCGGCAGTTCTTCGCGATCCCGACCGCGACCTTCGAGGACAAGAAGATCGTGAAGGCGGAGTTCGCCGTCACGATGGTGCACACCTACAGCTCCTCGGCCCGTTCGGTCGTGCTGAGCCGGGTGAACTCTTCCGGTGGCAGCGCGATCAACTCCGGTACGAACTGGGGGAACCAGCCCTCGTCGAAGGAGACCATCGGTTCGCAGTCGCCGACCAACCCGGCCGGTTCGTGCACGTCCACGAACCAGAACGTGCGCTTCACGGTGACGGACACCTTGCAGAAGGCGGCCGACAGCGGCTGGGACACCACCACGTTCCGTTTGGCCGCCGGCGAGGAGGGCGACTACTCGTACTGGAAGCGTTTCTGCGGCAACGCGCATCTCGAAGTGACCTATAACCGGCCGCCGTTGCAGCCGGACATGCGCGACTTGACGATGTCGCCGGGTGGCTCGTGCGAGTACGGCAAGGCGGACGAGCACTACGTGTCCGAGGCGCCGATGCTGAACTCCGCGATCAAGGACTACGACCACGGTGACCTCGGCAGCAATTCCGAGAAGGTGCAGGCCGAGTACCACGTCTTCTGGACGCAGAGCGGGACTCGGCAGGACAAGTACGCCACGATGCCCGCGCAGAGCACGAAGGACGCCTCCGCGAGTGGGCAGACGGGTGTGGCCACCTTCAAGTACAAGGTCGGCTCGGACGTGTCGGGCGATGGCGAGGCCGGCTTCACGCTGCCGCAGAACGTCACGATCGGCTGGGAGGTGCGTGGTTACGACGGCAAGCACTGGGGGCCGTGGAGTTCCGGTGGCAGCGCGACGCGCTGCGAGTTCATCTACGACTCCACCGTGCCGAAGGCACCCGTCATCACCTCCAAGGAATACCCGGACGACGACGTGTGGCACGCCGGCGTGGGTGACTACGGGTCGTTCACGATCGATTCGCCCTCCACGGATGTGACCGCCTACAAGTACCGTTTTCTGGGTTCTTCCGCCTGGAGCACGGCGACACCCTCCAGCCCGGGCGGTGCGGTGACGGTGCGCTGGATGCCCCCTGCCGAGGGCCCGGCCTCGGTGGAGGCCAAGGCGGTCGACGGTGCCGGCAACGCGCAGAAAACAGCGATGTCGTACACCTTCCTCGTCGCCGACGGCCGTGCGCCGGTAGCGAGTTGGGCATTGGGCGACGCCGCAGGCGCGACAAGCGCGGCGGGCACCAGTGGCGCCCCGGACGCGAAGGCCGGTGCCGGGGTCACCTTCGGGGCGGAGGGCCCCCACAAGGGCGCCGACAAGGCGGCCTCGTTCGACGGCAGTGAGAACGCCTATCTGGATGCGGGCAAGCCTGCCATCGACACGTCGCATTCCTTCTCCGTCGCGGCCTGGGTGCGCGCGGACAAGGCACCGACGGACAACGTGACGGTAATCAGCCAGGACGGCACCGGCGAGGCGGGCTTCGAGCTCGGCTACGACGTGGACACGAAGTCGTGGACCTTCCGGACCCCGCTGACCGACGTGCGCACGATGGGCACCTGGAAGGTCTCCGGCGGGCGCGTCACGCTCGGCGAGTGGATGCACCTGATCGCCACGTACGACGAGGTGACGGGAAAGATGGTCCTTTACGTCGACGGCCAGCGTGTGAACGACGACGTCGAGGATCGCCGTACGAAGTGGAGTGCCACGGGTCCGCTCCAGATCGGGCGCAAGCTCGCTCTGGACGGGTACACCAACAACTTCAAGGGCGGCATCGCCGACGTCAACGTCTTCGACCGCGTCGTCACGGCCGCCGAGGGCCAGGACCTGAGCGATGTCCCCTCGGTGCAGCGGGCGTACTGGATGCTCGACAGCGAGGCGGACAGGACCAGCCCCGAGGCGTACGGGGGCAACCCGCTCACCCTGGGCGGCAGCGCGAAGATCTACCTGCCCGACGAGTCGTGCGACGCGAGTGCTGACCCGGACTGCCCGCCCCCGCCGGCTGAGCCGCTGGCCGGTGACGGGGATCTGGAGCTCGACGGGGTGAGCGGCTACGCGAGCATGGCACCGCCGCCCAGCACGGAGTCGCCGTTCCTGACGAAGCAGGGCAGTTTCACGCTCGCCCTGCGCGCCCGGCTGGCGACGACCACTTCGGGCAAGGACCTCACAGCGCTCTCGCTCGCGGGCAAGGCCGAGGGGGCGGTGCAGGTGGTGTACGACGCCGCCGCCGACCGCTGGAAACTCCGCGCCACGGCGGAGGACGGCACTGCGGCCAAGGTGACCACTCTGACCACTCAGGCCGGTGCCCCCAACAGCGAGGGCAACGGTGACCATCTGGCCGTCGTCTATGCCGCCGCCTTCGGGGACCTGCTCCTCTACGTCAACGGGGACCTGGTGGCGCGGACGGCCTGGGACAACAGCTGGGACTTCTCGACGACCAGCGTCCAGGTGGGACGTTCCCTGACCGGGACGACAGGCTCCTCGTACTTCGCAGGTTCCCTCGACGAGGTACGCGTGTTCCAGGGCGCGCTCGACCCGGCCACCCTGCCCGCAGTCGCCGTGCTGCCCAGCGGCGAAAGCATCGAAGGCACCTACCAGGCGCCCGAAGAATCCGCGTAACGCACGGTGGGGGCCCGCCCGGGCCCCCACCGCCCCTCTCCTTGCACGCTTCTCCCTCTCACTCCCCTTTGGAGCTGTGATGCGTACGCCCTGGCGGGCCCCGCGACGCATACCCGCGCTTCGCGGCACGATCGTCACCCTTGGCCTTGCCCTTACCGTCGGTATGCTCCCGCAGACCGCCCCCGTGGCCAAGGCTCAGGAAGGTCTGTCGCGGCCGAGCACGCAGCAGAACCTCGACGACCCGGTGCGCGGCAAGGACCTCAAGGCCCGCTCCTGGGAGAAGTCGAACCCGGCCGAGAAGGCGGCGGTACGCACGGTGCGCGCCCCCAAGTGGCCCAAGGCCGGCGCCGAGCGGCTCGACGTGGGTGCGAAGACGGCCGAGGCGAAAGACCTGCCCGTCCGTATCGCCCGGGCCGGCACGAGCGGGCAAGCACCGGAGGCGGTCGAGGTCTCCGTCCAGCCCAAGGAGAAGGCTGAGGCGGCCGGGGTCGACGGGGTGCTGCTCACCCTCGCCCGCTCCGACAGCGCCTCCAAAGCCGCGCCCGTCGACCTGAGCGTCGACTACAAGGACTTCGCGGGCGCCTACGGCGGCGACTACGCCTCCCGCCTGCACCTGGTCGAGTACCCCGCCTGTGTCCTGACGACGCCCGAGCGTGCCTCCTGCCGTACCGGCACGCCCCTGAAGACGGACAACGACACCGAGCACACGACCCTCACCGCTCGCGCGACGGCCGCCCCGGACACCGAGGCCGACAGCGCGAAGGTGAGCGTCGCCGAGTCCGGCGACGGTGTGAGCGCGCTGAGCCTCAAGACCGCGCCCGAGGCGACCGTGCTCGCCGCGACCGCGGCGGACAGCGGCGGGCAGGGCGACTTCGGCGCGACCTCGCTCCAGCCGTCCTCGCAGTGGTCCGTCTCCAACTCCTCCGGTGCCTTCGTCTGGTCGTACCCGATCAGCGCGCCCCCCGTGCCGGGCGGAGCGGTCCCCTCGGTGTCGCTGGGCTACAACTCCCAGTCGGTCGACGGGCAGACCGCCACGACGAACAACCAGGGCTCGTGGATCGGTCAGGGCTTCAGCTACGAGCCGGGTTACATCGAGCGCCGGTACAAGCCGTGCGCCGACGACGGTCACGACGACACCGTCGGCGACCAGTGCTGGGCGTACGACAACGCCACCATCTCGCTGGGCAACGGCACCTCGGGTGAGCTGATCAAGGACGACAAGACCGGCGAGTGGCACGTCTCCTCCGACGACTTCTCCAAGGTCGAGAAGCTCACGGGCGCGACCAACGGCGACGACAACGGCGAGCACTGGAAGGTCACCGGGGCGGACGGCACCCAGTACTACTTCGGCCTCAACCGCCTGCCCGGCTACGTCTCCGGGGACACCGAGACCGCCTCGGCCTGGACCGTGCCCGTCTACGGCGACGACTCCGGCGAACCCTGCTACAACGCCACCTTCGCCTCCGCCTACTGCGATCAGGCGTGGCGCTGGAACCTCGACTACGTCGTCGACCCGCTGGGCAACGCCACTTCGTACTACTGGGGCAAGGAGACCAACTACTACACGCAGGGCCTGAAGACGGGCGAGAACGGCAAGCCCTACACGCGCGGCGGGTACCTCAAGCGCATCGAGTACGGGCTTCGCGAGGGCGCGGCGCACGGCACTCCGCCTGCCGCCCGGATCGTCTTCGACACCGCCGAGCGGTGCATGGGCAAGCTCACCGACTGCTCGGCCGGCGCCCTGACCGACGCCAACGCCGCGGACTGGCCGGACGTGCCGTGGGACCGCAACTGCAAGGCGGACTCGAAGTGCCCGGGGCAGAACTCCCCGACGTTCTGGACCCGCAAGCAGCTCACGAAGATCACCACCCAGGTCCGCAGCGGCGCCACGAGCTTCAAGGACGTCGACTCCTGGAGCTTCGGCCACACCTTTACCGACAACGGCGACGCCTCCGTGTCCCTGTGGCTGGACACGATCACCCAGTCCGGACTGGCCGGCACCAAGATCACCACCCCGACGATCAAGCTGTACGGGCAGCAGCTCCCCAACCGCGTCGACAAGAGCGGAGACAACATCCAGCCCTTCAACCGCTTCCGGCTCGCCGGGGTCGAGAGCGAGTCGGGCAGCATGCTGTCCGTCAACTACGCCGACCCGCAGTGCTCGGCGAGCTCCGAGCCGGTCGAGGGCAAGTCGACCGTGCGCTGCTTCCCGGTCAAGTGGAGTCCGCCGGGCGTGAAGGACCCCATCACCGAGTGGTTCCACAAGTACGTGGTCTCCCAGGTGAGCGAGACCGACCTCGTCGGCAACAGCCCCACCCAGTACACGAATTACACGTACAAGGGTGACGCGGGCTGGCGGAAGGCCAAACCGGACGGCATTGGCAAGAAGGAGGACCTCACCTGGAGCGACTGGCGCGGCTACCAGCGCGTTGTCGTGGAGACCTCCGGCGGCACGAACGACGCCGCCAACGAGAAGAGCGAACACGTCTACTTCCAGGGCCTGGACGGCGACGACATCCCCGGCGGCACCCGTTCCTCCTCGGTGACGACCTCTACGGGCGACACCATCAAGGACGACGACTGGCGCTCCGGCTTCGAGGCCGAGACCCTCACCTACAACGGCGACAAGGTCGTCTCCAAGCAGACCACCACCGCCTGGAACAAGGTCACCGCGACCCGCGCCGCCGACTGGGGCACCCGCTACGCCCGCTACGTCAAACCGGCCCGCACCGACGTCTACACGGCGCTCGCGAGCGGCGGGTGGCGGCAGACCGCGAACACCACGACCTACGACGACACCACGGGCCGGGTCGTCAAGGTCGCCGATTACGGCGAAGTCGATGTCGCCGACAACACCTGCACCACCACCCAGTACGCCGACAACGCCACCAAGCACATCTACACCGCCGTGGCACGCGTCGAGGTACTGAGCGTCGACTGCGGTACGACGCCGAGCCGCCCCAAGGACGTCATCTCCGACGACGTCACCCTCTACGACGGCACCACCACCATCGGCGCAGCCCCCACCAAGGGCCTGACCACCGCCGTCAAGCGCCTCGCCTCGTACAACGGCAGCACGCCCGTCTACCAGACGGTGACGACCGGCACCTTCGACGCCTACGGCCGTCCGCTCGTGGTCAAGGACGCGGCGGGCACCGCCACGACCAACACGTACACCGACACCAACGGTCTCGCGACCGCCAAGGTGGAGAAGAACCCGCTGGGCTGGGAGACGAGGACCGAGTACGCCCCCGAGCGCGGCCTGCCCAGCGTGCAGGTCGACCCGAACGGCAAGCGCACCGACCTCGCGTACGACAGCCTCGGCCGGCTCACCGGCGTCTGGCTGCCCGATCGCCCCCGCGCCTCGGACTTCAGCGCCTCGATCACCTACGAGTACGGCATCCACAAGCGGGACGCCCCCAACTACGTCCGCACCCGCAAGATCGAGAAGGCCGGCACGTCCTACTCGGACGAGTACACCCTCTACGACGGCCTGCTGCGCCCGCGCCAGGTGCAGACCGAGGGGCCCGACGGCGGCAGGCTGATCGCCGACACCTATTACGACGGGTCCGGGCGCACCGTCAAGGTCAACGACACCTACTACGCCTCCGGTGCCCCCAGCGCGACGCTCTTCGACCCTCGGGGCGAGGACATCGACGCCCAGACCGTCACCCAGTACGACGGTGCGAGCCGTGTCACCGCGAGCATCTTCAACGTCGCCGGGGTCGAGAAGAACCGCACGACCTACACCTACGGCGGCGACCGCGTCCACACGGACCCGCCCGAGGGGCAGACGCCGACCACCACGATCACCGACGCGCAGGACCGCACCGTCGAACTGCGTGAGTACGACAAGTCCGCGGCCCCCGTCCCGACCGGGACGGCCGCCGACTACCTCTCCACGTCGTACACCTACGATGCGGCCGACCGGCTCACCGCGGTGCAGGACGAGAGCGGCAACCGCTGGACGTACGGCTACGACCAGCGCGGCCGTCAGACCGAGGCGAACGACCCCGACACGGGCAAGACCACCACCACCTACGACGACCTCGACCGCCCCGTCTCCACCACGGACAGCCGCGGCAACGTCAACAGCACCAGCTACGACGCCATCGGACGCACCACCGCCACGTGGGAAGGCGCCCCCGACACCGGCACCAAGCTGTCGGTGAGCAAGTGGGACACCATCGCCAAGGGCGAGCTGTACGGCGAGTACACCTACAAGAACAACGCGGTCTACTCGTCGATCCTCTATCCGGTCCTCGACCAGACGTATGAGCCGACGACCGTCAAGTACTTCGTCTCCTCGACCGCTGAACCCGAGCTCGGCGGCTCCTGGGAGTTCAACACGGAGTACAACACCGACGGCACGATCCAGGGCCAGAACTTCCCCGCCGCCGGCGGCCTGCGCGGGGAGGCCGTGACCTACCAGTACGACGAGCTCCAGCGTCCCACCGCGCTCAACACATCCCTCGGCGGCCTCAGCTACGTCTCCAAGGCCACGTACTCGCCCACCAGCCAGCTCGAACAGATCGAGCTGAACACAGGCACCGCCGGCACCAAGAAGACGTGGAACACCTACGAGTACGAGCAGGGCACCAACCGGCTCCTGAGCGCCCGCGTCGATGTCGAGGGCGCCACGGCCGTGGCGTACGACGCCCGCTACACCTACGACCAGACCGGCAACGTCACCTCCATCGTCGACAAGCCGACCAACGGCACCACCGACGCCCAGTGCTTCCGCGTCGACGGCCTGCGCCGCATGACGGACGCCTGGACCTCCAAGGTTACGGCGAACGACACCGCCGGCACCGGCCAGACCAACAGCGCCTGCGCCGCCGCCCCGAGCAGCGCCAACGTCGGCGGCACGGCCCCGTACTGGAACACGTACACCTTCGACGACACCGGCAACCGCGCCACCCAGACTCGCAACGCCATCGGGAGCACGCCGAAGTCGAGCACCGTCTACACCTACGGGGAAGGCGACGCGGGGCCGCACCAGCTCACCAAGACGGTCACCGACACCGAACAGGGCGGCGGCAACCCGGCAGTCAAAGCACAGAACACCTACACCTACGACAAGGCGGGCAACACCCACCACCGTGTGCTCGGCGGTGACACCCAGACGCTGGAGTGGAACAAGCAGAACGAGCTCAGCAAGGTCACCGAGGCGGACGGCAAGGAAACCTCCTACGTCTACGACTCGTCCGGCTCCCGTCTCGTCCGCGACACCCCCGAGGAGCGCACCCTCTACCTCCCGGGCATGGAACTGAAGCTGACCAAGTCCACCGGCAAGATCACCGGCCAGCGGTACTACTCCTTCGCGGGCCAGACCATCGCCGTACGGGACGCGGACGGCGTCACCTTCCTCGCCTCCGACCAGCACGGCACCGCCGAACTCGCCATCGACCCGGTGAACGGCACCACCCAGCGCCGCCGCCTGGACCCCTTCGGCGAAGCACGCGACCAGAGCAGCAGCGAGACCGGCGCCTGGCCCACCGACAAGGGCTTCGTCGGCGGCACCAACGACACCTCCACCGGCCTGGTGAACCTCGGCGCGCGCGAATACGACCCGACCACGGGCCGCTTCCTCTCCGCCGACCCGATCATCGACTACACCGATCCGCAGCAGATCAACGGCTACGCGTACAGCCGCAACAGTCCGGTCACTTTCAGCGATCCCGACGGGCTGAAGGAGTGCGCGGACGGTGGCTGCCGGGGAGGCGCGGACTGGGTCGACCGGTCCAACGGCAACGTCTACCACCAGGTCCAGGGCCACAACGACGGCTGCGGCGGCTGCTCCGGCGCCAAGGACAGCCACAAAAACGACGCCCCGACCTCCTGGAAGATGGGCTCCTCGCCCAGCCAGATCGCTGCGGCCCGCCAGGAAGCCGAACTCAACGCCGCCCGCGAGCGCGCCGCCCGGGCGAAGGCCCGCGCGATCGCCGCGGCCAAGGAGATCGCGCAGGTCGTCGCCGACGAACTCGGCATCACCGACGCCCTCGACTGCTTCACCACCGGCTCCCTCGGCTCCTGCGGAGCCACCGCCGTCACCATGATCACCAGCTTCATCGGCGGAATGGTCGGAAAACTCGCGGCCAAATACGGCATGCCCTGGAAGTGGAAGAAGGCAGCCGCACTCGCAAAGCGCCTCTGGAAACTCGGCGATGACCTGCTGGAAGAGTCCTCTCGCTTTATAAAATCGAGTCACAGAGCGCGTGCTTTGGAGGCCGCGGAGGATGAGGCGGCCAAAGAGACAATAAAATCAAATAGCAAAAGAGGAAGAGCTGCGGAAGCCATAGTCTTGCGTAACGGAAAGGTGTATTCGGCGGCCAGTAAGAGAGGGGGTGACCGCGTGTTGCATCCAGAAGTTGCAAAGAAATTGGAGGACATTCCAGTTGGAAATCGCGGAAATGGGCACGGCAAGTGCGGTTTGCCGGCTTGCATCTCTCGGGCGCTGGATGAAGGTCAAGATGTAACGGGCGCGACTGGAGCTGCCGTTACGGTGCGGGGTATTGATAATGCCAAGCACGGGATTCCTATCGGGCCATGTGCAAGCTGTAGCGTACTCGTGAGGGACTATGGTATAGATTTCGCGACAGGCTGACGGAGGTACGCATGAATAAGTTCTCCCTTGATGGCGAAGCGCTGCGAATCCTGCAGAGTGCTGGCTGGCGTGCGGATAGAAGTGTGGATGTGAGCGGGTGGGAGGATTTGTTCCGACCTTTCGGGATCAATATGCATGCATCTGCGCGAAACTTTTTGTCCAGTTTCGGTGGGATCAGTGTAGATGTTCGGGGTCCCGGCATCTCGCGTGCGCGTGAGCCGTTCGCATTTGACCCAGCGATGTGTGTCGGAGATGAGGATCTCTATCTGGAATGGGGAGAGGAGCTCAACCGGCGGTTTTACCCGATCGGTGCGCTGGACGATGGAAGGTACGCTCTGGGGGTAGACGAGGGCGGCGGTGTCTATTCCCTCGAGTCCTGGGTGGGCTACTTCGGGCAATGGGAGAAAGGGGTGGAGTCGCTAGTGCTGGGGATTGTTGCGGCTGAAATCGCTTAGTGATCCAGCGGGATTTCGCGTCCTGACCTGGGGGTTTCGCTGGGCAGGGGAGTGTGGCGGGCCGGCGAATGGGCAGGGGCGATTTCCCGGAGACTGTCCCTGACCGTGCGACCGCGCCGCAGGCCCGTTTTTGACCTGACGGGTGGTAGGACGACCCCCGTGGTGGGCGTAAAGAGAGTTCCTCGTAGACGGGTTCACGGTCAAGATCACCAGTCCGCCAGGAGCTTTCGCGTGCTTGTCTGCCCATCCGGCATCGATCTCCAGCCGCACTCCTGCAACGCGAATTCTTTGAGAAGTGCCGAGGTGGGCTGGTTTCACCAGTTGAGCGTGGGGTGTAGCGGCTTGTCAGCGGAGGTGAGGCCCTGAGGCGGTCGTGATGGAGGCAGGGGGGAGCCGGTCAGAGCAGGTGGTCCGCCTCGCCCGCCTTGATGGCGCGGATGAGGGTGCGCAGGGAGTCTGCCGAGTCGGTGAGGGGGGTGTCCTCCTGGCCTGCGACGGCGATGTAGCCGTTGCCTTCGGTGTCGGTGCCGATGCGGAAGCAGTTGTTGCCCTCGCCGCAGAAGGGGGCTTCTTAGGTGATGTGGGGCATGGGGGAGGTGCTCCTAGAGTTCGTGGATCAGGGTTTGCATGAGGTCGCGTGTGCTTTGAGGGCTCAGACAGTTCTTTTCCATCCACCCCAAATGGGCGCGGTACTTCTCAAGTTCGGGTTGTGTGTGGACGAACCCGGGGCCGTGGGCCGTGTCGATTTGAGCGGTGTCGAGTTCGGGCACCGCGTCCTCGCAGAACAGGAGAGCGTGATCTGCCCCGGGGAGGCTGCCCGCCTCGAAGGGGATGGCTCGCAATGTCACGTCGGGGCGTTCTGACGCGGACACGAGCGCTTCGAGTTGCTTCTTCATCGTTCCGCGACCGCCGAACTGCATACGAAGCGCGGCTTCGTGGATGTAGCCGATGTAGGGACGGGCGTCCGGACCTTCGAGAACACGCGCCCGTTCCACTCGGTGCCGGACACGGATCTCGATGTCCAGGCGCGGCACAGGTGGCAGGACGGCGGCGAAAATCGCGCGTGCGTAATCCTCCGTCTGGAGCAGACCAGGCACGTGGATGCTCTGGACGGTGAGGATGCGACGGGCATGCCACTCGGCCTCTGCGACATCGAGCATTCCGGGGGACAGCGTCTCCCGATAGGACTCCCACCAGCCGCGCCGGTGCGGTGTGGCCAGCGCTATCAGGGCGCGAGTGTAGGGCGTCTCCTCCCCGACATAGGCGTTGAGCAGCACCTCGACACGTTCAGGGGTGATGTTTCGGATGGCCGACTCGATGTTCGCCAGCCTGGTGCGGTCCATCGCCAGGAGACGGCCGGCCTCGTCGGTAGTGATGCCCGCTTCTATGCGGAGTCTCCGCAACTCCGCGCCCAGGCGCCTCTGTCGCTGCGTTGACCTGCGTCGCCTTGGCATCTCCCTCTCGGCTCGACCCGCTCAGTCTGCCCTGGATTGTCACCCAGGCAAACTCGCTCTGAGTAATTGTCAAGGCGCAGTTAGTCAAATGACCCCCGTGCGGGTAGCTGACGGCCAGGCACCGAGTGCTCTCGGTCATGCCGGTGCACCGCGCCCTCCTGCCCTCCCGTCCTGGGGTCGGTGGGGGAGCGACCAGGACGGCATGCCACCGGGACCCCACCACCACCTCACCGCGCAGGAGTTCGTCATGTCGCCGCTCGTTCCGCCCGTGCCTCTCACGTTCCGGTTCGCCGCGCACCCCGCTTCCGCTCGGCCTGCCCGCCGGGCCGTCGTGGGGGCCTTGCCCGAAGGGGTCGGGAGTGGGTTGCGGGGTGATCTCGAACTCATCGCTTCCGAACTGGTCACCAACGCCTGTCGTTACGGGGCCGGTGCGCCGGAATCGCGTATTGAGGTGACGCTGTGGCCCCGCCGATGGGCACTACTGGCTCGCCGTGTCCGATCCGGGCGAGGAGGGGTTCTGCCCGAGGCTTCCCGAAGGGGAGGGTGGGCGCGGGCTGTTGCTCGTCGACAGCCTCGCCGCCGCGTGGGCCGTGCGGGAGCGGGCAGTGCGCGGGTTGTCCGTCGTCGCGGGGCTCGCTTACGAGTGGGAACAGCGGCATGGGTGGGGCCAGGGGAAGTGAGGGCGCGCGCGGGAATTCGGTACCGGAGTTGCCGCAACGTGCGTTAGGCTCCGGGCGATTCCAGGGGCACGCCCGCTCTCTCCGCGGAGCCGACTGCCGTCGGTCCCGGTGCTCTTCGCGCCGGGGCTGCGTCGACCGGTGGGAGAGGGTGTTGTGACGACCGTTCGTGCAGCAGTGCCGCGCGCGAGCAGTGCGCTTGGGGCCGCCACCGCGTGTTACGCGCTTGCCATGTCCGTGTTCGGGACGACGACCAGTCTCTTTCTCGCTGACGAGGCCGGCGCCGGGCCCGGGCGGGTGGGGTTGTACTTCGTGCTCAGCGCCGTCGTCTCCGTCGGGCTCGGGCTCACTGTCGGGCGGTGGTCGGACCGGCTTGCCGATCGCAGGAACGTGCTGGTTCTCGCGGCGCTCGCCGGGGTCGCCGGAGCGGGTGGCTTCGCGCTCGTGCGGGAGTACTGGCTCGTCTGCGCGACGGGCGCGTTGCTCGGCGGGCTCGCGCAGACCTTTGCCTCGCAAGTCTTCGCCTACGCGCGGGAGTTGTCGGAGCTGACCGGGCGGTCGCTCGCGCGGGGCACCGCCTCCGTGCGGGCCGTGTTCTCGGCCGGGTGGGTGCTCGGGCCGCCCGCCGGGCTCTTCCTGCTCACGCGGACGGGGTTCGGGACGCTGTACGCGGGCCTCGCCGCGCTTCTCCTGCTCGCCGCGCTCCTCGCCCGATGGGTGCTGCCGCGCGTTCCCCGCGCGCGGACACCCGCCACCGGCCTGCGCCAAGCGCTTGCCCAAGTCCCGCGCCCCACCTGGCTCTTGCTCGGCGCCGCCACGGCCGTCAACGTCGCAGACGGCATGTACCTCATCGCGCTCGCCCCGCACGTCACGCTCGACCTCGACCTGAGTCCCGCGCTCGTCGGCGTGCTCGCGGGGACGTGCGCGGCGCTGGAGATACCGGTGCTCGTCGGCGTGGGCAGGCTCGTCGGGAGGCTCGGCGAGGAACGGCTCGTGCGGGGTGCCGCCGTGCTCGCGGCGGGGTTCTTCGTCCTCATGCCGTTCGCTGCGTCCGGCCCGTACCTGCTCCTCCTCCAGGTGCCCAACGCGCTGTGGACCGCCGTGCTCGCGAGCCTGCCCATGGTCCTCGTGCAGCGCGAGATCCCGGGCGGGGCGGGGACGGCCGCCGCGCTCTTCTCGGCGACCTTCCCCGTCGCCCAGCTCCTCTCCGGCGCCCTCACGGGGCTCGTCGCCGCCCGCACCGGCTACGGCGGCACCTTCTGGTGCGGCGCGGTGCTGTGCGCCCTGGCGTGCGTGCTCCTGCGGGCGCGGCGCGAGGCGTGAGGGAGCGGCACGGCGGGTCCCCCGTACCAGCGGCTACCGCGCGCGTTCCTCGCCGGAGGGCTCGATCGCCGTGGACGGCGCGAGTGCCGCCGTCGGCTCGAAGTCCTCGGACGGGCCGAAGACGATGTCCAGGACGTGGCTCATGCGGACGTCGTAGGTGTGGGTGCCGGGGGTGACGAGTTGTTCGGCCCTGTCGTACTTCCAGCCGTTGTTCACGCCCTGGTAGTGGCGGTGGTGGACGCGGTCGTTCTTCTGCGCGTTCGAGCCCGCGACGCTGTGCACGCGCCACTGCGTGGAGCGCCAGTCGACGATGCCGGGCAGGACCGCCCACTTGACCGTGGTGGTGCCCTTGGCGCGGTGCCGGTAGTCGGTGAAACGGCGCTGGCGCGCGGGGTCCATGGGCTCCGCCGTCGCCTTGGCGATCCAGCGGCCGTCGAACATCACGGCGCCCGCCTCCGACTCCTCCGCGTGGTCGAAGACCGAGCGCGCGTCGTCGCACAGGACCAGTTCGTCGATGTCGACGCTGACGACGCCGGCCGCCCGGGAGAGGTAGCGGAAGCGGCCGTGCTCCAGGAGCCCGTACTGGCAGTAGTCCGAGTCCCAGACCTCGTTCGGGCCGCAGTTGGGGCCCCAGGGGTAGCGCCAGTCCACGACGACGGCCGTCGTGATGCCCTCCACCGCCGCGATCGCGTCGGCCACGTCCTGCGGGGTGTAGCGCGTCGAGTTGTTGTCGTAGAAGACGACCCCCGTCACGCCGTGGACGAGGTGGTAGTACTGGAGGAAGTCCTGAATCCAGACCAGGTCGTTGTCCTTGGACTTCGTGATGATCGTCCGCTGTCCCGCGAAGAGAGCGGACTCGTCCGGTGCGATCTCCGCGCTGAACCGCTCGTCGCCGAGGCCCAGGGTCAGGCGCTGCCCCGGACCCGTGTCCCTGATGCGGGAGCGCTGGGTCCTGCCCCAGTCGGAGAGCGAGACGGCCGCGCCGACGTCCTTGCCGTCCACCCGCCAATCCGCCTTCTCCAGCGGCTCTTTGAGGTTGTTGAGCGGCGGTCCCGAGAGCCAGACGTCCCCGTCCAGCCGGAACGCGTCGTAGAACAGGGTCCGGCTGTCGAACTTCTCCAGGTAGTCCGGCTGTTGGTCCTCCGGCTTGCGCGGCGGCACGCGGCGCAGCGGGGAGTCCTCGGGGAGCGTGATCCCCGAGGGCCGTACGACCTTCACGGTCTTCTGCTCCGGCTGCCCGACCGAGCGGCGTACGTCCCAGGCGGCGCGCGCCTCGCGGAGCGGCTGGAGGAACGCGTCGAGCGTGAGCGCGCCCGGGGGGCGGGCGCGCTCCGCCTCCAGGCGGGTGAGGCGGCGGTCGAGCGCCGCGAGGTCGGCGGGCGGCGTGGTCGTCTCCGTCTCGTTCGCCGGTCCGGTTCCTGTCTCGCCGAAGGCTCCAGTGGTCACGTTCGCTCCTGTTCCGGAGAGCGCCCCTCCCGGCCCGGTGCGCGCGGAGCGCACCGGTAGGAGGGCGCGGGGAGAGGGTCGGGTCGTGCGTCCCACTGATAGCGCCGCCGCGTGCGGTCGGCACGGCGGGCGGGGGCGGGGAGGTCCGATCGGGGGAACCGGGCGGGGCGTGGGGGTGAATTCCCGCGCGGGCGCGGCGCGGGGGCGCCGGGGGGTACGGGATTGCCTCGTACGGGGCCGGGGCGGCGAGCCCGCGCGCCTACGCGGCCGGGCCGGCGAGCCCGCGTGCCGTCTCGCTCTCGCCCGTGACCCGTACGCGTCCCTCCTTGACCGCCTCCGGCAGCGTCAGCGTGCCCTCGCCCAGGGCGCGGCACGTGTCGGCGTCCATGTGCAGGCGCGCGTCCGGGGCCTCGGCGGGGCCCTCGGCGTAGGGCGGGAGGGTGTCGGGGGTGTGCGGGCGGAGGTGGAAAAGGCCCTCGGGGAGTTCGATCTCGATGACGGCCGGGCCCGAGAGCGTGGCGGCGAGCGGGGTGAGGAGGGGAAGCGCGAGCCAGTGGGCGCGTACCGCGTCGGTGGGGCGGCGCTCGGTGAGGTCGGGGGCGCCCCAGGCCGCGAGCGCGGTGAGCACGGGCAGCAGCTCGCGGCCCCGGGCGGTCAGCTCGTAGACCGAGGCGGAGGAGGGGGCGGGGAGCTTGCGGCGGGTCGCGAGGCCGTCGCGCTCCATGTCGCGCAGCCGGGTCGCGAGCATGTCGGTGCTCACGCCGGGGAGGTCGGCGAGCAGATCGGTGTAGCGGCGCGGCCCCGCGAGCAGTTCCCGTACCACCAGCAGGCTCCAGCGGTCGCCGACCGAGTCGAGGGCGCGCGAGACCGCGCAGTACTGGTCGTAGCTCCGGCGGCGGGGCTGCGGCTGCCGGGTCTGCGTCTGTCGGGTCTGCGTCTGACGTGGCATGAGTCGCAGTCTAGACACAGGGTTGGACTTTCCAAGTGCCCGCTTGGTAAAACCAAGCATCACAGTTTCCGTGGAGGCATCGATGGAGTTCCGGCAGTCGAACAAGCTGAACGGGGTCTGCTACGAGATCCGGGGCCCGGTGATCGAGCAGGCGAACGCGCTGGAGGAGGCGGGCCACAGCGTGCTGCGGCTCAACACGGGCAATCCCGCGCTCTTCGGCTTCGAGGCGCCGGAGGAGATCGTCCAGGACATGATCCGGATGCTCCCGCAGGCGCACGGCTACACCGACTCGCGCGGTGTCCTCTCCGCGCGCCGCGCCGTCGCCCAGCGGTACCAGGCGCTCGGCGTCGAGGGTGTCGGCGTCGACGACGTGTGGCTCGGCAACGGGGTCTCCGAACTCATCACGATGGCCGTGCAGGCGCTCGTCGAGGACGGCGACGAAGTCCTCGTGCCCGCACCGGACTTCCCGCTGTGGACGGCCGTCGTCACGCTCTCGGGCGGCAAGGCCGTGCACTACGTGTGCGACGAGTCCGCCGAGTGGAACCCGGACCTCGCCGACATGGAGTCCCGGATCACCGACCGCACGAAGGCGATCGTCCTCATCAACCCCAACAACCCCACGGGGGCGGTGTATCCGAAGGAGATCGTCGAAGGCGTGCTCGATCTCGCGCGGCGCCACGGGCTGATGATCCTCGCCGACGAGATCTACGACCAGATCCTCTACGACAACGAAGTGCACCACAGCGCGGCGGCGTTGGGGCCCGACGTGGTCGTCCTCACCTTCAGCGGGCTCTCCAAGACGTACCGCGTCGCCGGGTTCCGGTCCGGGTGGCTCGTCGTGAGCGGGCCCCGGCAGCACGCGCGGGACTACCTGGAGGGGCTCCAGATGCTCGCCTCGATGCGGCTCTGCGCGAACGCGCCCGCGCAGTACGCGATTCAGGCGGCGCTCGGGGGGCGGCAGTCCATTCGCGAACTCACCGCGCCGGGCGGGCGGTTGCGGGAGCAGCGGGACCGGGCCTGGGAGAAGCTGAACGAGATCCCCGGGGTGAGTTGCGTGAAGCCGAAGGGGGCGCTGTACGCGTTTCCGCGGATCGATCCGGCGGTGCATCCGATCGTGGACGACGAGCGGTTCGTGCTGGACCTGTTGCTGCGGGAGAAGATCCAGGTGGTGCAGGGGACGGGGTTCAACTGGGGGCGGCCTGATCACTTCAGGATTCTGACCTTGCCGTACGCGGATGATCTGGAATCGGCGATCGGGCGGATCGGGCGGTTTCTGGCGGGGTACCGGCAAGCGGTTTGAGTGGGGCCGGGGCGCGGGCTCGGCCTCGCGGGGCTCCGCCCCGGGCCCCGATTCAGGGCTCCGCCCCGGGCCCCGCTCCTCAAGCGCCGGAGGGGCTGCATTTTTCGGCCCGGGGGGAGGGCTGGCCCGGATCGCGGTGCGCCTCGCGGGGCTCCGCCCCGAACCCCGCTTCTCAATCGCCGGAGGGGCTTGGTTTCGTGGCCATTCCCGTCTTCAGCCCCGCCCCGCACAGCGGGATCACCGCCTCCGCCTCTCCCACCGCCCCCTCCCGGACCGCCGCCCAGCACGCCACTCCCGTTGTCTCCACGTACAGGCCCTGGCGGGCCAGGTCCGCCTGGGCGGGGGCGAGGGCTGATTCCGGGACCGTGTGGAAGGCGCCGCCTGTGGCGCGGACCGCCGCCAGGAGTTGCCGGGCGCGGGGTGGGCGGGGGATCGCGATGCCCTCGGCCAGGGTGGGGGTGGCGGGGGTGTCGTCGGTGATGTCGTCCAGACCTTCGCGCCACGCCTTCGCCAGCGGGGAGACCGCCTCGGCCTGGACGGCGTGCAGGGCCGGGCGGCGGGGGATCAGGCCCGCCCCGTACAGCTCCTCGATCGCCAGGTGCGCGCCGAGCAGCAGCGTGCCGTTGCCGACCGGGACCACGAGCGCCTCGGGGAGCCGGCCGCCGAGTTGTTCCCACAGCTCGTGCGCGTACGTCTTCGTGCCCTGCGTGAAGTACGGGTGGAAGACGTGGCTCGCGTAGAAGACGCCGGGCTCGTCAGCGGCGGCGCGGGCCGCGCGAGCCGTCGCCTCGCGGTCGCCGGGGACGCGGACGACGCGGGCGCCGTGCGCGGCGATCTGCTCCGTCTTCTTCGGGGACGTCGACTCCGGTACGTACACCGTGCACCGCAGTCCCGCGCGGGCGCAGTAAGCCGCCACGGACGTACCGGCGTTGCCGCTGCTGTCCGCCAATACCTCGCGTGCGCCGAGTCGTTGGGCCAGCCCCACGAGGAGAACAGCGCCCCGGTCCTTGAACGAGAGCGTCGGCATGAGGAAGTCCAGCTTCGCCGAGACCCGTTCGGTCAGCCGCACGAGCGGGCTGCCGCCCTCGCCGAGCGAGATCCCGGGCGCCGCGGGCGGCAGGACGTCCGCGTACCGCCACAGTGACGTGGCGGGACCGGCGGGGACCTCGGGCACGGGGTGGAAATCGAGGTCCAGCGGGCCCGCGCAGAGCGGGCAGCACCAGGCCGGGTCCGCGAGCGGGACGCGGGTGCCGTCGCGGGGGCAGAGGCGGTCGGGCAGGTCGGCGGGACGCGGTGCGGCGGAAGTCATGGGAGTGAGCCTAGAAGCGGAGGAGCCCCACGCTGTGTGAGGGGCAACTTCCCCGCGCGGGTTTTCCGGCGGCCTTTAGCGGACAGGAAGTCCCTGCGCAAAGCCTCTTCATCACATCGGGTGAAACTTTGGCCTCCGCTTGCGGGCGACAACTTTCGGTTGCCACGCTGTGGCCGTCTGTCAACCTGATCGGAGTGGCTTGTGACTTTCGGTGAGCAGCCGGCGTATCTGCGGGTCGCGGGCGATCTCCGGCAGAAGATCGTCGACGGTTCGCTCCCGCCGCACACCCGGCTTCCCTCGCAGGCGCGCATCCGCAAGGAGTACGGGGTCTCGGACACCGTGGCCCTGGAGGCGCGCAAGGTGCTGATGGCCGAGGGGCTCGTGGAGGGGCGATCGGGCTCGGGGACGTACGTACGCGAGCGCCTCGAACCGCGCCGGATCGCGCGCTCGGGCTTCCGCGCCCCGGCCGGGGCCTCGACCGCGTTCCGGCAGGAGCAGGCCGCGGAGGGGGTGCAGGGCTCCTGGGACGCGAGCAGCGCGCAGGAGCCCGCGCCCGAGGACATCGCGGAACGGCTCGGGACCGAGCCGGGCGAGCGCCTCATGCGCACCCGCTACGTCTTCCGCGAGTCCGGGCGGCCGATGATGCTCTCCACCTCCTGGGAGCCGCTCTCGCTCACGGGCCGGACGCCCGTCATGCTGCCGGAGGAGGGGCCGCTCGGCGGCTGCGGCGTCGTGGAGCGCATGGCGGCGATCGAGACCGTCGTCGACAACGTGGTCGAGGAGGTCGGCGCGCGGCCCGGGCTCGCCGAGGAACTGGCCCTGCTCGGCGGGGTCCCCGGACACGTCGTCATCGTCATCTCCCGTACGTACTACGCCTCCCAGCGCGCCGTGGAGACCGCCGACCTCGTCGTCCCCGCCGACCGCTACCGCCTCGCCTACCATCTGCCGGTCCGCTAGGCTCCACCCCTCACGCCAAGTTCCCTCGGCGGGAGGCGCGTTGACCGTGTGCGCCCCCGTGCGACCCCCGGATTCCCGGGCGGGGACGGCCGGTTCGCCTTCTCGTATCGTGCCAACTCGCATGCGGTGCGTGAAGGCGAGGGGTAGGGTCGGGCATATGCGAAACGGAGTTTCCACGGGGGGCGTCGCCAGGGTGGGACGTCAGGTCCGCAGGGCCGGCACGGCCGATCCCGTCGCCTCGCTGCCCTGGCAGTTGATACGGCGGGACAACGGCGAAGAGGACAGCTACCGCGTCGCCAGCTACGCCACCCGCGCCGAGGCCGAGCGCCGCGCCGACGGCCTCAACGCCCGCGTCCCCGCGCCCCGCGCGCTCTACGTGGTCGAGCACGCCGACGACCGGCCCCGCCCCGAAGGCGTCATCGGCAGCCTGGACGAGGACCCGCTCGGCTAGCCCGCCGGACCGCCGGACCGCCGGACCGCCGGACCGCCGGATCGCTGGATCGCCGTGCGCCGACGGCAGGCCATAGAGTCGTCCGCCGGACGGACGGCGCCGACCGGGGCGCGGACCGGCGAGGAGGGGCGCGAGCGGTGCTGATCGACACGGTGGCCTGGGTGCGGGTCGAGGGCGGGCGCGTGCTGTGCGCGCGGCCCCGCGGCAAGGACGTCTTCTACGTGCCGGGCGGCAAGCGCGAGCCCGGCGAGAGCGACGTCGAGGTCCTGCTGCGCGAGGCGGAGGAGGAGCTGACGGTACGGCTCGACGCCGCGAGCGCGCGCCACCTCGGCACGTACGAGGCCGAGGTGCCGGAGTCGCCCGGGACGCGAGTGCGGATGAGCTGCTGGACCGCCGAGCACAGCGGGGACATCGCGCCGAGCAGCGAGATCGAGGAGATCGCCTGGTTCACGCTCGCCGACCGCGCCGAGGTCCCGCCCGTCGACCGCCTCCTCTTCGACGAACTCGCCCGGCGCGGACTGCTCGCCTGACGGCGTCCCGTACGGGCGGCTCCGCCGGCAGCCGCCCACGCCGGCCTCCGGCCGCCTCCCGCCGCCCCTCCGTGCCTGCCCCTCCTCCCCACCTTCCTCCCCGTCCACCGGGCGGGCTCCCCGTGCTGCGCCATTCGTGCCAACCCGCAGGGAAGTACGCGTGATCCCGTCTGAAAAGCGTGGCTCGGGGCTATTGATGGCGCAAGGGATTCTCCGCCAAGGGTCTTCTACGGTCTTTCTGGGGAAGTGATCGTCTTGATCGACACCGAGGGCGTGTGCGCCGAGTGGACCTTTCCGGCTGAGCCCGGGGTGGCGCGCAGGGCCAGGGACCTGACCCGCGAGCGCCTCACCGACTGGGGTCTCGCCGCGATGACCGACGTGACGATTCTCGTCGTCAGCGAACTCGTCACCAACTCCCTCAGATACGCCCACGGCCCCATCGGCCTGCGCCTCTCGCGCCGCAGGGACAGCCTCTTCGTCGAGGTCTCCGATCCGGTCACGCAGGGCCCGCGCGAACGCAGACCCCGCCACGACGAGGAACGCGGGCGCGGCATCCGGCTGCTCAGCAGACAGTCGCGGAACTGGGGGACGAGCGTGGACCCCGCCCGCACCGGCAAGACGGTGTGGTGCGAGCTGCCCATCCCGGTCGTCTGACCGCGTACGACGCCCGCGCGCAGGACGCCTCCGCATACGACGCCCCCCGCGTCGGCCCCTCGCCGCGCACCGCCTGAACCTCCGTACGAATTCCGCGCATTCGTCGCTTCCGTACGGCGCGAAAACGGCGGTACGCACGTGCCGTGTGCGCCCCCGTGCCCCCGCACGCCTCCCCGCTTGCCGCCGCGCGCGCCTGTTCGCGCTCCTGTGCGACCCGCGCGAATCGCGCCGCGTGCGCGCCCGCCGTCGCGCCCTCCTCCGCGCGCGGCGGGACGACTGTGCGACGCGGGTGCGCAGCACGGACGTACGAGGCGGATTAGAGGAGGGGGCGGCTGGTTAGGAGAGAGGAAGTGTCGATCTCCAGGTCAGAGCCCAGGACGGAAACCGGGGCCGCGCGCGCGTGGGCGTGCGCGGCTGCCTTCGCGTGCGCGGGCGTGTGCGGGGCGGGGGCCGGAAAGCGTCGGGATCGGCCGGTGATCGTGAAGGCCGTTGGGTGTCGCGCCGCGGTACTGGATACTGCGGGGAGCCGCCGCCCGGAGCGCCCCCCGGTCGCGGTGGGCTGGAGGGGACGGTACGCGTGAGCGAGATACCTGCGAGGGCGGCGGGCCCCCGCCGTACCCCGGACGAGATCGTGTGGCAGAGCAGCCCGCCGGGCTCCATCTACGACTACATCAAGGTCGCCGCCTTCTCGATAGGGCCGGACGGCACCGTCGACCAGTGGAGCGAGCGGGCCGAACGGCTCTTCGGCCTCTGCGCCGAGGACGTCGTGGGCCGCGATCCCGTGGCGGCCTTCGTGCCGCCGAGGCTGCACGGCCAGGGGCATCGCAAGCTCGCCGAGATCCTCGACGGCCGCGAGTGGACGGGGATCGTCCCCTTCCGGTTGCCCGCCAGAAAGGCTCCCGCCGCCCGTGACACCACGCTGGGTGAGGGGCCCGATCCCGTCCCCGCCGAGCCGGGTTCCGGGGGTGCGGGGCCCGGTTCCGGTGCCGCTGAACCGGCTTCGCGACGCCTTCCCGCGCAGGAGGGCATCGCGGAGATCTACGTCATGCCCACCCGTACCGAGGACGGCGATCCGGCGGCGGTCTGTATCGCGGTGGACGTGCGCACGCTGCGCGGTATCGAAACGGACCTCGCCGCCTCGCAGGCGATTTTCGGCCAATCTCCCTTCGGTTTCGTGCTCTTCGGAACCGATCTTCGGATACGGAGGGTGAACGAGCGGTTCGCTTCCGTCTTCGGCCGCCCGCCCGCCTCGCACCAGGGGCGCGGCGCGGGGGACTACCTCGTACCGGCGGAGCGCGAACGGCTGGAGGCCGCGCTGCGGCACGTCCTGGAGAAGGGTGGCGCGCTCAACGACCTCAGCCTCACGGGGACGCCCCCCGGTGAGACCCAGCCCCGGCACTGGTCGCTCGACCTGTACCGCGTGCACAGCGGTACGGGCCGCCCGCTCGGCGTCGCCGCGCTCGCGACCGACGTGACCCGGCGCCAGGCCGCCGCGCGGGAGGCCGCGAGCGCCCGGCGCAACCTGGCCCTGCTCAACGAGGCCGGCTCGCGCATCGGCAACTCGCTCGACCTGGAGACCACCGCGCGCGAACTCCTCGACGTCGCCGTCCCCGGCTTCTGCGACCTCGCCTCGGTCGACCTCTACCAGGCGCTGCTCCTCGGCGACGAGCAGGCGCCCGGGATGGCGGACGGCAGCGCGGAGCTGCGCCGGGTC
>NZ_JAAGLR010000747.1 GCF_010548245.1 Streptomyces sp. SID11385 | reverse complement strand
CCCGAACGCCCTGCGCGGCACGGTCGCCGAGCGGCAGTGGCGGGGCGACGCGCACCGGCTGCACGTCCGCGTCGGCGACCACCTCCTGCTCGTGGACGTGCCCGGGAGCGCGGAGCCCGCGGGTGTCGGCGAGGACGTGACGGTCGGCTTCGCGCCGGACGACGCGGTGCTCCTCGCGCGCGGGGGTGCCACATGAGCGGCACCGCGACCGGGACACCGGTCGACCAGAGCGCGGCCCTCCCCGCGCGCGTGCGCCCCGTACCGCGCTGGGTGTGGCTCCTGCCGCCCCTCGCCGCGCTCGGTTTCGCCTTCCTCTACCCGCTCGTCCTGCTCGTGCGGCAGTCGGTGCGGCCGGACGAGGGCGGGACGTCGTTCGCCGCGTACTCCGACGTGTTCGCCTCGGGCGCGTTCCGCGAGGCGCTCGGCACGACCGTGTACCTCGCGGCGGGGACGACGGCCGGGTGTCTCGTGCTCGGCTTCTTCCTCGCGCTCGTCCTCGCGTTCGTGCCCTTTCCCGGGGCGCGGCTCGTCGGGCGGTGCGTCGAGGTGTTCCTGTCCTTCCCCTCGTTCCTCATCACCCTCGCGCTGCTCTTCGTGTACGGGACGGTGGGGATGGCGAACGGGCTGTGGACGGACGTGACGGGCGCCGCGCACGGGCCCTTCGCGTTCCTCACCACCCCGTGGGGCGTCCTGCTCGCCGAGATCACCTACTTCACGCCGTTCGTGATGCGGCCGGTGCTCGCGGCCTTCGCGCAACTCGACACCGCGCAGGTGGAGGTCGCCGCCTCGCTGGGCGCGCGGCCCGCGCGCATCGTGCGGCGCGTCATCCTGCCGGAGGCGCTGCCGGCACTCGCGGCGGGCGGAAGCCTCGTCCTCGTGCTGTGCCTCAACGAGTTCGGCATCGTCCTGTTCACGGGCGCGAAGGGCGTCACGACCCTGCCGACGCTGATCTACAGCAAGGCGATCCTCGAATCCGACTACCCGGCCGCGTGCGCGGTCGCCGTCGTCAACATCGTCGTCTCCGTGGGCCTGTACGGCCTGTACCGGGTGGTGAGCCGTCGTGCTGGTGCGTAGCCGGGCGGGCAGGTACGCCGTGTGGGCGCTGTTCCTCGTCCTGTTCCTGCCGCTCTTCGCGCTGCCCCTCGGGGTCATCGTCGCGGCCTCGTTCGCGGGTCGCTGGTCGGGGGCGCTGCCCTCGGCGCCGACGCTCGCGCACTACGCCACGGCGACGCGCGGGGACGCGCTCGACGCGCTGACGACGAGCCTGGTGACGGCGGTCGTGGCGAGCCTGCTCGCGCTGGTCGTCGGTACGTGGGCGGCGCTCGCCGCCGAGGGGCTCGGGCCGCGCGGACGGCGGGTCGTGGACGCCCTGTTCGTGCTCCCCGTCGCGGTGCCCTCGGTCGTCGTCGGGCTGTGCCTCCTGGTGGCGTTCAGCCAGCCGCCGTTCCTGCTCAACGGGACGCGGTGGATCGTGATCCTCGCGCACACCGTGCTGGTCACGGCGTTCGCCTACCAGTCGGTGAGCGCGGCCACGCGGCGGCTGGACCCGGCGTTCGCGCAGGCCGCGGCGGGCCTCGGCGCCCGCCCGTTCACGGTGCTGTGGCGCGTACGCCTCCCCCTGCTGCTGCCCGCGCTCGGCGCCGCGGCCGGACTCTGCTTCGCCCTGTCGATGGGGGAGCTGAGCGCCACGATGATGCTCTACCCGCCCGACTGGGTGCCCCTGCCCGTTCTCATCTTCTCGGCCACCGACCGCGGTTCGCTCTTCTCGGGCGCCGCGACGGCGGTGGTGCTCCTGGTGACGACGCTCCTCGTACTGCTCGGGCTCTCCCGGGTCCGTACGCGGGCCTCGTACCGCTGAAGCAACCCTTCCCGCCCCGCAGTCCCCTCCCCCGGAGTACGTACGTCATGCGCACACGCCACCTCACCCCGCTCGCCGCCCTCGCCTCCTGCGCCGTCCTCGCCGCCACGCTCTCGGCGTGCGGCGGCTCGGCCGCCGCCGACGACAAGACCGTCACCGTGTACAGCGCGGACGGTCTGAAGGGCGAGAACGGCGACGGCTGGTACGACAAGGTCTTCAAGGACTTCGAGAAGAAGACCGGCATCAAGGTCAGGTACGTGGAAGGGGGTTCGGGCGAGATGGTGCAGCGCGCCGTGCGCGAGAAGTCCCACGCGCAGGCCGATGTCCTCATCACGCTCCCGCCCTTCATCCAGCAGGCCGACAGCAAGGGCCTGCTCCAGAAGTACGCGCCCGAGGGCGCGGACGCCGTCCCCGCGGAGACGAAGTCGGCGAACGGCACGTGGACGACCGTCGTCAACAACTACTTCGGGTTCATCTACAACAAGAAGGAGCTGAAGAACCCGCCGAAGACGTGGGACGACCTGCTCGACGGGAAGTTCAAGAACCGCCTCCAGTACTCGACGCCGGGCGTCGCGGGCGACGGCACCGCCGTGCTCGTCAAGGCGATGCACGACCTCGGCGGCAAGGACGCGGCGATGGCGTACCTGAAGAAGCTCCAGGCCAACAACGTCGGCCCGTCCGCGTCGACGGGCAAGCTCGCGCCGAAGGTCGACAAGGGCGAACTCCTCGTCGGCAACGGCGACGTGCAGATGAACTACGCGCAGTCGACGAGCATGCCGAACCTCGGCATCTGGTTCCCCGCCGGGGACTCCGGCAAGCCGACGACCTTCGCGCTGCCGTACGCGGCCGGGCTCGTCACCAAGGCTCCGCACTCCGCGAACGGCCGCAAGCTCCTCGACTACCTCCTCTCCCCCGCCGCGCAGCGCGAGGTCAGCTCGGTCGGCGGCGGCTTCGCGGCGCGCGCGGACGTCAAGGCGAGCGACGCCCGCGCCACGGACCTCGCGAAGATCATGGCCGGCGTCGAGGTCTTCGCCCCGGACTGGAACGACCTGAGCGAGCACCTGGACACGTACGTCGACGCCTGGAAGACCGCGACCGGCAGCTGACCGGCGGCCGAAGCCCGCGGGGGCCGGACACGGTGTCCGGTCCCCGGGGGCAGCCGCCACGCCCTGCCTCCCGGCAGGACGACCCCCTTCACACCCATGGAAATCGAGGCCCTGTGATGCCCGCAGACAGCACGACCGGCCCCCTCGCTCCCCTCTCCCCCTCGCGCCGCGCCGTGCTCGGCGGCGTCGGCGCCGTACTCCTCGGCGCCGCCCTCCCCCTCTCCCCCGCCCGCGCCGCCGACCGCACCCCGAAGGTGCTGCTCGTCGGCATCGACGGCGCCCTGCTTTCGCGTACCGCCGCGGCCGGCACCCCGCGCCTGGACGCCCTGCGCGCCTCCGGCGTGACCGCCACGAGCCTGCTGTACAGCGAACCGCTCGCGCCCACGCTCTCCGGTCCCGGCTGGTCGACGATCCTCACCGGCGTGTGGCCCGACAAGCACAAGGTGCGGGACAACGACTTCACCGGCCGCCGTTTCGACCTGTACCCGGACTTCCTCACCCGCGCCGAGCGGTACCGGTCCAGCCTGTCGACGTACGCCGTCGCCTCCTGGAACCCGCTCACCACGACCGTGTTCTCGGCGGAGGTCGACACCCGCGTCTCCACCCCGTCCGCCGAGTACGACACCGGCACGACGTCGCGTGCCGTCGCCGCCCTGCGCGACGCGAACCACGACGCCGTCTTCGTCCACCTCGACAACGTCGACCACGCCGGGCACTCCTACGGCGCCGCGAGCAACCAGTACCTCCAGGCGCTCGCGACCGTCGACGCCCAGCTCGGACAGCTCCTCGACGCCGTGCGCGGCCGGTCCTCGTACGCGCGGGAGGACTGGCTCGTCCTCGTGACGACCGATCACGGGCACACCGACGCGGGCGGGCACGGCGGCAACACCCTGCCCGAGCGGCAGACCTTCCTCGTCGCCTCGGGCGGCGGTCTCCCGGCCGGGAGCGTGCGCTACGACGTGCGGATGCCGGACGTCGCGGTGACCGCGCTCGCGCACCTGGGCGTGCCGATCGACCCGGCGTGGGGGCTCGACGGGCGTCCGCTCACGGTGGCGTCCACCGACCCCTTCGACACGCTGCGGCCCGCGCTCGGTGGCCGCGTCGACGAGACGGGCATCCCGGCCGGGACGCTCGGCTTCACGCACACCGCGCCGAGCGGCTGGAGCGTGGAGAACACCGGCATGAGCGGCGGCGTCACCGAGTGGCGCGGCTGGAGCTTCACGACGGACGAGTTCTGGAGCGCCACCGAACGCGGTCAGGGCCGCGAGAACAACGTCCGCGCGCGGAACGTCTTCGCGGTCGCGGACGGCGACGAGTGGGCCGACCGCACGTTCACGGGCGGCTTCGACTCGACGCTCGTCAGCCCCGCGTGGGCGGTGCCGGCGGGCAGCGTCCTGCGCTACACGACGTACTACCGGCAGGAGTCGCCGCAGCGCGGCGAGGTGCTGGTGTCCTACGACGGCGCCGCGCCCGTCTCCCTGCGGACGTACACCGCCGACGTCCCCTCGCGCACCGAGACGATCCCGCTCCAGGTCCCGGCGGGAGCGCGCACGGCGCGGTTTCGGTTCCGGTACACGGCGGGCAACAACTGGTACTGGACGGTGGACGACGTGGCCCTCGTACGGGGCTGAGGCCCCGTCGGCGTGGGCGGGAGGGCCCTGCTCCCCCGCCCACGCCCGGCAGGTGGTGGCTACGGCCTCGGCGCGTCCCCCTCCGCCCCCGGCGCGCCGCCGTCGTCCTCGTCCTCCGGGCTCAGTTGCGGGTCGAGGTCATCGCGGACGAGGTCGTGGACGACCAGCTGGCGGGTGCGGTAGGCGGAGCGGGCGACGAGGTGGGAGGCGACGGGGGCGGTGAGGAACTGGAAGAAGACGACGAGCGCGAGGGTGCCGATGTCGATGCCGTTGCGCAGCCGTAGCGCCACCCCGGCGACGATCAGGAGCAGGCCGAGGGTCTGGGGCTTGGTCGCGGAGTGACTGCGCGCCAGGACGTCGGGCAGCAGGAGCATCCCGAGGACGCCCAGGAGGCACTGGAGGCAGCCGAGGAGGAGGAGCACGGCCCCGGCGAGATCGGCGGTGCGGGTCCAGGCGCTCATCGGCGGTCTCCCTTGAGGGGTGCGGGTCGCGGGCGGTCGCGTACGGCGATGAAGCGGGCGATGCCGACCGAGCCCGTGAAGCCGAGGAAGGCGAGCACGAGCATCACCGGGATGTAGAAGGGGTCGCGGTCCCAGGCGGCCTTGACGCCGATGCCCGCCGTGATGAGTGCCGCGACGACGTCGAGCGCGACGGCCCGGTCGAGCATCGAGGGCCCGCGCCAGATCCGTACGAGCAGCAGGGCGCCCGCGAGCGCGACCATGGCCCCCGCCGCGATGATCAGGTTCCCCTCCAGGGTGTCGAGCACGCTCACGTCTCCTCCTCGGGGGGCGGGGCCGCGACCAGGCGGACGTCCTCCGCCGTGCCGAAGGCCCGCGCGGTGAGCCGTTCGGTGTGCCACACGGAGCGGCGGGCGCGGTCGATCTGCTGGGGGTCGTCGGCGTCGAGCACGTGCACGAAGAGCGTCGCCGTCGCCTGCCTGACCTCGATGACGGAGCCCCCGGGGACGGCCGAGACGGCGAGGGCCGTCGCGGTGAGCATGAGGTCGCTGCGGCAGCGCAGCGGCACGGCGACGACGGCGGCGGGGTAGGGGCCCGGGGTGAGGATCATGCGGGTGACCCGGATGCTGGACACGGCCATGTCCCACAGCAGGAAGAGCACGAGGCGCACGATGCCGAGCGGGCGCAGGCGCAGCCCGAGGTCGACGGCGGGCAGCGGGAAGAGGAGGCACACGGCGACGCCGACGAGGATCCCGTTGACGAGGTTGGCCCAGGAGAGCGTGCCCCACAGCAGGACCCAGATGACGGTGAGCCAGGCGATGAGCGGCAGGTCGAGGACACGTCTGCTCGTGCCGCCGCCGAAGGCCCAGCTGTACGGGGAGCGTCTGTTGCCCCGGAAGAGGATGCTCAACGGTGCAGCACCGCCTCGATGTAGGGGGTACGGGCGAGGAGTTCACCGGCGGAGCGGTCGGTGAAGGAGGTGAGCGGGCCGCCGAGGACCGTGTACGCGAGGCCGAGCGTGACGGCGGCGGCCGTGGCGAGCGTCATCGTGGGCGGCAGCCTGCTCGTGGTCTTGGTGACGGCGCGGCCCGAGAGGGTCGCGGGGGCGGCGCGCCCGGCCGGTTCGGGACGGGTCGTCTCGTCGTCGCCCTCGTCGTCGTTCTCGCTCTCCTCCAGGACCGCGCCCTCGGCGAGCTGTCCGGGCGGGGCCGCGCGCCAGAACGCGAGGTTCCACACCTTCGCCATGACGTAGAGCGTGAGCAGGCTCGTGGCGGCGGACCCGGCGACCAGCATCCACGCCCAGCCGCCCCCGGCCTGGGCGCCCGCGCGCAGGAGTTCGAGCTTGCCGATGAAGCCGGAGAGCGGGGGGACGCCCGCGAGGTTCATCGCGGGGACGAAGAAGAGCACGGCGAGCAGCGGGGCGCTGCGGGCGAGACCGCCGAGCCGGGTCAGCTCGGTGGTGCCGCCGCGCCGTTCGATGAGGCCGGCGACGAGGAAGAGGGTCGTCTGCACGGTGATGTGGTGGGCGACGTAGACGATCGCGCCGCCGAGCCCCGAGCGGGTCGCGAGGCCGATCCCGAAGACCATGTAGCCGATGTGGCTGATGAGCGTGAAGGACAGGACGCGTTTCAGGTCGGTCTGCGCGACGGCGCCGAGGATGCCGACGACCATCGAGGCGAGCGCGGCGAGCAGCAGGAGGTCGCCGAGACGGTGCCCGGGGAAGAGGAGCGTCTCGACGCGCAGCATCGAGTAGACGCCGACCTTGGTGAGCAGCCCGGCGAAGACGGCTGTGACGGGCGCGGGCGTCGTCGGGTAGGAGTCGGGCAGCCAGGCGGCGAGCGGGAAGACGGCGGCCTTGATCGAGAAGACCGTCAGGAGCATCGCCTCCAGCAGCGTGCGCGCGCCGAGCGGGATGTCCTGGAGGCGGACGGCGAGCTGACCGAAGTTGACGGTGCCGCAGGCCGCGTACGTCATGGCGATCGCGACGAGGAAGAGCATCGAGGAGAAGAGCGAGATGATCACGTACGTGGCGCCCGCGCGCACGCGGGGCTCGGTGCCGCCGATCGTGAGCAGGACGTAGCTCGCGACGAGCATGATCTCGAAGCCGACGTAGAGGTTGACGAGGTCGCCCGCGAGGAAGGTGCAGGAGACCCCGGCGACAAGGACGAGGTAGGCGGGGTGGAAGACGCCGAGCGGGCTCTCGTCGTCGCGGTCGGCCATGCCCTGCCCGAGCGAGTAGAGCAGGACGAGGAGGGTCACGGCCGAGGAGACGGTGAGCATGAGCCCGGCGAGCCGGTCGGCGACGAGCGTGACGCCGAGCGGCGGGGCGAAGTCGCCGAGGTGCACGACGAGCGGCCCGGTGCGGTCGGCCTCGACCATGAGGAGGACCGAGAGCACGAGCACGGCGGTGAGCACGGCGACGCTGATGAGCCGCTGGAAGCGGTGCAGGCGGGCCCCGATGGCGAGCTTGAGCCCGGTGACGAGGAGCGGGAGGACGACGGGGAGCGGGACGAGGGAGTTCACCGGGGCTCTTCGCCCTCCTGCCCTGGGTCGTTGGCGGGACCGGGGTCCTCGGCGGGACGGGCTTCATCGGGGGGACGGGGTTCTCCAGCCGTACGGGCATCTCCGGCCGTACGGGGGTCGGGGCGGCCCTCCTGCTCGGGGCGCCCCGGTCCCGTACCGCCCCCGTCCGGCCCCGTACCGCCACCGCCCTGCCCCGTACCGCCGCCCTCGTCCCCCGGGTCCGCGTACTCCTCCGGGTCGGCGCCGAGGATGTCGTTCCACAGGTCGCCGGAGGCGTCGCGGGCGCGGGCCTGGTAGGCGCGGTCGGCGCGCAGGCGGGCGCGGAGTTCCTTGCGTTCGGCGCGGTAGCGGGCGCGGGCGCGCGGGGAGTGGCCGCGAGTGGCGCGGATCTCGCGGTAGCGGGCGCGCAGGGCGCTGCGTTCGTCGAGGACTTCGGCGCGCAGGGCGACGAGGCGGTCCTCGGTGTCGTCGCGCAGTTCGTCCGAGCCCGTGACCTGGTGGGTGCGGTAGGCGAGGGCGAGGAGGAAGGCGGTGGTGGCGAGGGCGATGACGATGGCGGTGAGGGCGACGGCCTGCGGGAGCGGGTCGGTGACGCGGTTGCGGATGATGCGCGGGTAGAGGAGCGGGGGTTCGGCGGCGGAGCCGGTGGAGGCGAGGACGAGGAGGTTGGCCCCGTTGCCGAGGATGACGGTGCCGAGCAGGATGCGGCTCAGGGAGCGGGTGAGGACGAGGGCCCCGCCGACGGCGCAGAGCACGACGGCGGAGACGAGCACGGCGAGGCTCAGGGTCACCGGGCGCCCCTCTCGTGCTGGGCGGCGCGCAGGGCGGCGACGCGCTCGATCTGCCGGTCGATCTTGGCGCCGAGGGCGCGGACGAGGTCGAGGACGACGCCGAGGACGAGCAGGTAGACGCCGCAGTCGAAGAGGACGGCGGTGGAGAGGTGGACCTTGCCGAAGACGGCCCAGTCGCCGTGCCAGGTCCAGCCGTGGAGCACGGTGCCTTCGGCGAGTCCGCCGAGCGCGACGCCGGTGGAGACGAACAGGCCCAGCCCGGTGAGGAGTCCGGGCCCGAAGGGCGCGGCGGCGGCCAGTTCGAAGCGGCCCCCGGCGAGGTAGCGGGTGATGAAGGCGACCCCGGCGACGAGTCCCGCGACGAAGCCGCCGCCCGGCATGTTCTCGGCGCAGAAGAGCAGGTAGACCGAGAGCACGAGGATCGGGTGGTAGACGAGCCGGGCGACGACTTCGAAGATGACCGAGCGGTGTTCGGGCGCGAGGGTCTTGCCGGCGGCGAGCCAGGTGCGCTCGGGAGCGGTCTCGTCGCCCTCGGGGAGCCCGGCGAGGTCCCGGTGCGGGAGGGTCCAGGCGGTCCAGCGGGTCGCGCCCGAGGGCCGCCGTTCGCCGGGGCTCGCGCCCGTCGTGTGCACGGGGGACGGGGGTTCCCCCGGGGGCTTGGCGGGGAGCAGTTCGTCGCTCTCGGTGCGGCGGTGCAGGTAGATGAGGCTCGTGACGCCGATGGCGGCGGCGGCGAGGACGGCGGACTCGCCCATCGTGTCCCAGGCACGCAGGTCGACGAGGATCGTCGCGACGACGTCCTTGAGGCCGTGGTGCGCGGTCTCCTCGACCATCGCGCTCCCGGCGGGCGAGGCGGAGCGCGCCCCGGCCATGATCCACACGACGCAGCCGATGGCGGCCGCGCCGAGGAGCGCGACCGGTGCGCGCAGGACGCGGCGCCAGCGCGTGTAGTTCTCCTCGAAGTGGACGGGCATCCGGCGCAGGACGAGGACGAACACGACCATCGAGACGGTCTCGACGCAGAACTGGGTGAGCGCCAGGTCCGGGGCGCCCTGCACGACGAAGAGCAGCCCCGTCCCGTACCCGCTGAGCCCGACGAGGACGACGGCCTTCATGCGCCGCCGCGCGCCGAGGCACAGCAGGGCCACGACGCAGGTCAGGACGGCGACAGCGGCCTGCGCCGGGGTGTCCCACAGCCGGGGCGCGGGCGCGTCCTGCCACGGTTCGTCGACGGCGAGGACGGCGATCTGCCCGGCGAGGACGACGGCGAAGACGGTCGCGAGGTACGCGGAGAGCGAGCCGCGCTGCACGAAGCCCGTGCACTGGAGCGCGAGGCGTTCGAGGGCGAGGAGGAAGCGCCCGAAGACGAGGTCGGCGGAGCGCCAGGCGACGGCGCGCCCGAGCAGGTCGACGCGGTCGCGGAGGAGGAAGAGCCCGAGGCCGGCCGCCCAGGCGGCGGCGGAGAGCGCGAGCGCGGTGCCGACGCCGTGCCACAGCGCGAGGTGGTAGGGGTGCGCGGGCCGGGGGAAGGCGGCGGCGTACGTGCCGAAGAGGTCCTCGGTGCCCTGGACGGCGGGGCCGAGGAAGAGGCAGGAGGCGGCGAGGACCGCGGGCGCGAGGAGGAAGCCGGGCGCGACGGCGTGCGGCACGGTGTCGGGTACGCCGGGCTTGCGGGCGAAGGCGCCCCACAGGTAGCGCAGGGTGTAGCCCGTCGTGAGGGCCGAGCCGAGGACGCACCCGGCGAGGGCCCAGTGGTCGGCGGCGTCGCCGTTGAGGAGCGCCTGGAAGGCGGCCTCCTTGGCGGCGAAGCCGAGCAGCGGTGGCACCGCGGCCATGGAGAGGCCCGCGACGACGGCGATCGCGGCGAGGACGGGCAGGCGGCGGCCGAGCCCGGACAGCGAGCGCAGGTCCCGCGTCCCCGTCGCGTGGTCGACGACGCCCGTGACGAGGAACAGCGGCGCCTTGAAGAGCGCGTGCGCGAGGATCATCACACCGGTGGCGAGCCCGGTGTCGTACGTACCGGCCCCGGCGAGGACGGTGAGGAACCCGAGCTGGCTGACCGTGCCGTAGGCGAGGACGAGTTTCAGGTCGTGCAGGCGCAGGGCGCGCCAGCCGCCGAGGAGCATCGTCGCGGTGCCGAGGACGAGGAGGAGCGGGCGCCAGGGCTCGATGTGCGCGAAGCCGGGCGCGAGCCGGGCGATGAGGTAGACGCCGCCCTTGACCATCGCGGCGGCGTGCAGGTAGGCGCTGACGGGGGTGGGCGCGGCCATCGCGTTGGGCAGCCACAGGCTGAACGGCCAGATCGCGGATTTCGACAGCGCGCCGCACAGGATCAGGACGAGGGCGGTCGCGACGGTGCCCGAGGCGGGCGGCGGGTGCGCGACCAGCTCCGAGAGCCGGTACGTGTGCGTGACGGTGCCGAGGATGACGAAGCCGACGAGCATCGCGAGCCCGCCGAAGGTCGTGACGGTGAGCGCCTGGAGCGCGGAGCGCCGGTTCTGCTTGACGGTGCTGCCGTGCCCGATGAGCAGGAAGGAGAAGACGGTGGTCAGTTCCCAGAAGATGTAGAGCAGGATCAGGTCGTCCGCGAGGACGAGGCCGAGCATCGCCCCGGCGAAGGCGAGCAGGGAGCCGCCGAAACGGCCGAGCTGCGGGGTCGTGTCCTCGAAGTACCAGACGCAGTAGAGCAGGACGAGGGCCCCGACGCCGCCCGCGAGGAGCACCATCAGCTCGCCGAGGGCGTCGAGCCGCAGCGCGTAGTCCACGCCGTACGCGGGCAGCCACCGCCACACCGTGACGCTCTCGCGCCCGTGCGAGACGTCCGCCCAGGAGGCGAAGCCCCAGCACGCGGCGGCGGCCGGGGGCAGCGCGAGCACGGCGAAGGCCCGCCGCCCGAGCCACCGCACGAGGGCCGGGGCGCACGCGGCGAGCGTGAAGTGGGCGAGGAGCAGCGCGGTCATGCGGTGGGGCGGAAGCCCGGCGGGGGACAGAACACCCGACAGTGATATATCGGGCGCACCTTCGGGGTCCGTCCGGCACGCCGCGCGAAAGAAGCCCCTGCGGCGATCGAGGATGCGGAATCGGGCAGACGCACCTCACGACCCCCCGTACCCCCTCCACGATGGGAGCCCCCGGATGCATGTCACCCTCGACGGCAGGACCGCACTCGTCTCCGGATCGACCCAGGGCATCGGCGCGGCCATCGCCGCCGGACTCGCCGAGGCGGGCGCGCGCGTCGCGGTCAACGGGCGCGACGCGGCCCGTACCGAAGCGGCGGCGGCCTCGCTGCGCGAGCGCTTCCCCGACGCGGAGATCCTGGCGGCGCCCGGTGACCTCGCGAGCGACGAGGGCCTGACCCAGGTGCTCGACCGGCTGCCGCGCACCGACATCCTCGTCAACAACCTCGGCATCTTCGGCGCGCGCCCCGCGCTGGAGATCGACGACGCGGAGTGGCGGCGCTACTTCGAGGTCAACGTGCTCAGCGCGGTGCGCCTCATCCGCGCCTACCTGCCGGGCATGATCGAGCGCGGCTGGGGCCGGGTGCAGAACCTGGCGAGCGACTCGGCCGTCGTGATCCCGGCCGAGATGATCCACTACGGCATGACGAAGACAGCGCTGCTCGCGGTGACGCGCGGTTTCGCGAAGGAGGCGGCGGGCAGCGGCGTCACGGTCAACTCGGTGATCGCGGGGCCGACGCACACGGGCGGCGTCGAGGACTTCGTGTACGAACTCGTCGACCGCTCCCTGCCCTGGGACGAGGCCCAGCGCGCCTTCATGCGCGAGCACCGGCCGCAGTCGCTGCTCCAGCGCCTCATCGAGCCGGAGGAGATCGCCCACATGGTGGTCTACCTCAGCTCCCCGCTCGCCTCGGCGACGACGGGCGGCGCGCTGCGGGTGGACGGCGGGTACGTGGACGCGATCCTGCCGTAGGCGCGGTTCGCGGTCCGGACACCGTGGGCTCTCGCCGGGTACGGGGCCGGGGCGCCGTGCGTGCGCTCGGTAGCGGGCGGCGGCATGCCCGTACCCGATCGGGCGGGTGCGACTCCAGGCGCCACGCCGGGCGCGGGGGCTGCGGGGCATGGCTCTTTCGGGGGGCACGACCCCACCCGGGTGGGGGTGGCGCGAGGGGGCGTGTCATCCGATCGACGGAATGCGGGGGCCACTTTGCGTAACCGGGGCGCGGGCGGAGCACGGCTAGCCACATGAGGCAGCAGAGCTTTTCCGCCCGCCGCGCCCGGTGGGCGCCCGGATTACCCGGGATACCGCTGTTCGGGCGATATGCTCGCCCGGTCGGTGCGGGGTCCGGTTCCCGAAAGGGGCGTGGACTGCGTCCTGTTGACGGCCCGTCCGGCCGTCCGTCCCCGCGCCCGCCCGGCGCCCCGGTCCCCCGGCGGCGCCTTGCTCCCCACCTCTTCCGTACGTCCCCCGAAGGTGCTCGATGCCTCGTCCCCCCGTCTCTTCTCCCGGCCCCGTCCCGGCGCCCGCGTCGTCCGGCCGGGCGACCGGTGTGCTGTGGCCGGCGACGCTGCTCACGCTGCTGTGCGGCTACGGCGGCGCGGTCTCGCTGCTCGCCGCGCAGCGGCTCGCGACCGCCGTCCTGCTCGGCACGCTGATGGTGCTCGCGCTGTGCGGCCTGGAGGCGCTGCGCCGTCAGCACCGCACGGCGGTCGCCGACGGCGAGTCGCTCGCCCTGGAGCTGTCCCGGCGCGCGGCGCAGTCCGAGCGCAGGGACGCGGACTGGCAGTCGTACCTGACGGAGCAGTCGGAGCTGATGCGCCTGGAGCTGGAGCACTTCGTCAAGGAGCGGCTGCCCGCGGCGGTCCGGGGCCGGACGGTGCCCCCACCGCGTCCGCAGAGCGCCGAGCTGACGCAGGCCGTCGCGGATCTCTTCGAGCGGGTGCTGTGCGAGGTGGCCGAGGAATGCGAGTACCTGGAGGAGACGCGCCGGCTCGTCCTGGTGGAGCTGGCGGGGCGGGTGCAGAGCTCGGCCCACCGCATCCAGTCGGCGGTCACGGGCCTCTCGGACCGGTACCCGGAGGACGCGGAGCTGCTGGAGACGACGATGCTCGCCGACCACGCGGCGACGCAGCAGGCGCGGCACGCGCAGAGCCTGAAGGTGCTGTGCGGGGAGTGGCCGGGGCAGGAGTGGCGGCAGCCGCTGAGCCTCGTGGACGTCGCGCGCGCCGCTTCGGGCCGCATCGTCGCCTACCGCAGGGTCGAGGTGACGGGTGATCCGGCTCCCGCCGTACGGGCCGCGCTCGCCGAGCCCCTCATCCACCTCGTCGCCGAACTCCTGGCCAACGCCACGGAGTACTCGCCACCGCGCACGACGGTCCCCGTCACCGTGCGCGCCGTGCAGAAGGGCGCGGTCGTCGAGGTGCACGACGGGGGCCTCGGTCTCGCGACGGACCGGCTGAACACCGCGCGCGAGATCGCCTCGGGCCGCAGGCCGCTCGGCCTGCGCGAGGTCGGCGAGGTCCCGCAGACGGGCCTCGCGGTCGTCGGGCAGTACGCGCGGCGGCACGGCTTCCAGGTCGACCTGGGCCCCTCCCCGTACGGCGGCCTGCGCGCCGTCGTCCTCGTCCCCGCCGCCGCGCTCACGGACGGCGAACCGGCGGACGAGCCCTTCGACGCCGTTCCCCGGGCCGTGCTCGACCAGGCGGAACGCACGGCCGACCTCGTCCCGCACCCGACGGGCACTGCATGAGCGCCCCGGCGGCACTGCGCCCGTACGTCATCACGCGCGGACGCGCGCGGGCCACGTACGGCATCGCCCTCGAAGCCCTCCTGACCACGCGCCAGGCCCCGCGCCCCCTGACCCTCAACCCGGAGGAGCGCACCCTGCTCGACCTGTGCGCCCGCCCCACGGCCCTCGCCGAGGCCGCCGCCCGCCTCGCCCTCCCCCTCGGCCTCACCCGCGTCCTCGCCTCGGACCTCGTGGTCCAAGGCCTCCTGACGGTGAGCGAAAGCGTGCCACCGGAGGTCCGGCTGCTGCGGGACGTACTGGCGGGGCTGCGGCGGATGACGTGAAGTGAAAGGGGGTGGTGTCTCCTGGTGCGTTCCGACACCACCCCTGTCACAGCGACCTCACTCCCAGGCGTCGAAACCCGCTTCGTCCATACGCAGCTCGTCCTCCGCATGGAGGAATCGCGCTCCGCCGGCACCCCACAGGCTTTCATCCGTCAGAGGGCAGAACGCGAACTCGGCGCGCAACATCCCGACAAGGAAGCCAGCCATCCCACGGTCGAAAACGGTCCATTTCGCGTCCCCACGCCCCCACACAGCGACAGGCCAACGGTCTGGATCCGCATCCACCGCGACCCAGTACAGGCCGTCGGCCCCGATGGTCGCGCCCCACCTGAGCAACTCCGCAGGAGCGGCGGGCCTGCTGGCCGACCGGACAGCGGAGTCACCCCCCGACCTTTCCACGGAAAGCCACTTGATCGGCCCCGCGTAAGCAGTATCCGCCGAGGCAGGAACATTGATGCCAATATTATCCTCGATACTTCCACCACCATACGCCGTGACGAATTCCCGGTAATCTGCTGGAAGGGAACGTACGCCCAGCTCACGGGCAGCCGACTCCCAGTCCAGGACATCCCCGGCCTTTTCGCTCCGGGCGTGAAAGGTCAGCAGCTCCCGCAGATCACCAAAAGAGTCTCGCACAACGTTCTCCTCAGTCACTGCGAAATCACCGCATAGAATCGGTCGGAACCGGAACACCCAGGTGAGTCACCGTTCCGGCATTTATCCAAGCGCCAGTACGGTTACTGTACATCAGGTTAGGAACACTGACTTTCATGTCAATTCCCCGACTCCCATCAGGCCACATTCCTTCTGCCAGCATATCGAAGGACTTCGGCACCGTCCGTGACTTTTCATAGACCGGCGTGACTCTGTAGTAGACGATTTCGCCACTGTCGATGGCGCTCCTTACCCGGTCCTCGTAGTGCGACATCGGAGGAACCGGGTTCCCCGGATCAGTTTCGGCCTGCCGATCGGAATTCGCTGACCTTGAGCACGTGGCAAGGTTTCGCAAATCCTGCCCGTTGCCCCCGAGCTGACTGCCCAGCAGGTGACAATTGTTCACCCAGAACCGGCGGGGACTGTTCTGATGGTACGTGGCGGTGCGACGCAGCCATTGATATCCCGGCGGACGGATTTCCCTGGTCGTGGGAGAACCTGGGTGCGAGGAAATTCTTGCGCTGTCCAGACACGCCTCGATCCCAACAGCACGATTACCGTGTTCCGCGTCCGTTTCACTGGGCCTGACCCAGCCCTCCCCGCCCCGCCTGCACGTCGGGTCGTCGTCACGCGACCCGTTCCCATTGGCATTCCCTGCCGCCGTCTCGTACGTCCCCTGGTCGTGCGGTTGGTACGCCCCCTTCTCGTCTCCGGCGTTGAGCATCTTGAGCGCGCCGACGACCATGTCGATGACGTCACCGGGCTTCCAGCCACCGTTCTTCGGGTCCCAGTCCGGCTTCGGGGTCGGACGGGCGGGTGCGGTGACCGGGTGCGGCCCGTTGTTCGGGTTCTGATCGATCGGCGGAGCCGGAGGACGCACGGGAATGCGGACGGCCGGGACACTGGTCGGGGCCCACGGAGCGGTGTTCGGCACGTAGCCGGTGTAGCCACCGCCGCCACCGTAACCACCCCCGTAGCCGCCACCGCCGCCGCGTCCCCCGCGACTGCCGCGCGAACTCTTGCCGCTGCTCTTGGACGCCTGCCGCCGCATGGCGTCGGCCTGCGCGTTGATGCTGTCCACCATGGACTGGTTGGACGAGATGACGGAACCGAACGGCCCGTAGGAACCGGCGTGCGAACCGCCGGAGGTCAGGGAACCGTGATTCCCCTTGTAGTTCTTCACACCGTTGTGAATCGAACCGCCGATGGCGAGCCCGCCGGCGACGGCGACGCCTCCGACGACGAGGTCATAGAGAGCTATGCCGCAGATCACGAGAACGGGGCCGATGCAGTGCCCGTTTGGATCGGTCCCGTTGACCGGGCTGCCGAGGCCGTAGCTGTAACGGTTGGCCTGCCCGGACGGTGTGGCGTCGAGTTGCCACGTGTCCCGCGAGTCAAAGCCGCCCGTTTCCGGCGAGTACCAGCGCGAGGCCATGTTGACGTCGCCGTTGTCCGGGTCCGTCCAGCCCGACTGGTATCCCACCGCCGGCGAGGTTCCTTCTGCCGACACCGCCATGCCGAAGGGGTCGTAGCCGGTGGAACTCGTGACCTTCGTGCCATCCGGGGTCAGCCCCGCGATGACATCGGTGTGCTGATCGGTGAGCGCCAGGCGGCTCTCTCCGTCCGTCGTCCAAGAGAAGAGGAGGCCCTCGGGCGTACGGCTGTAGGTGGAGGTGCCGTCCGAGGTCACGTCGTTCGAACCGCCGTCATAGGTGAAATCGGTGTCCCCACGACGCTGCACGCGGTCGAGGGAGTCGTAGGAGCTGGTCACCCCGCCGTCCTCGACCTTGCGCTCGAAAGCGTCGAAGGCGAGGTCACGCGTGGCGGAGCCGTCGCTCTTGACCGAGGCGAGAGTGCCGCGCGGCGTGTAGGAGTAGGTCTTCGCGCCCTGTGTCAGCAGCCGGTTGCGGGCGTCGTACGTCGCCTCGACATCGCCGGTTCGCGTCCGGTTCCCGGCCGCATCCCACGCGTAGGCGACGGTACCGCTACCGCTCGTCCAGGAGGTCATCCGGCCGGAGTCGTCGTAGGTGTACGACTCCTCGATGTCCGCCCCGAGACCGGTGCTCTTCTTGCTGACGAGTTGGTCGTCGAGGTCGTAACCGTAGGAGATTCGAGAGGTCGTCCGGGTGTCGTCGGCGCTGCCCACAGTGTCGGTGGCCGGCCGGCCGAGCGCGTCGTAGGTGTGCACTCGCTTGGCGTCCACCTGGTACCGGTCCGGCCCCGTGCGGGTGGCGTACTGCTCCAGGGTGAGCCTGCCAGCCGCGTCGAAGTCGTACCAGAGATCGCTGCCGAGAGCCCCGCCGCCGGACCAGTTAAGGCGCCCGGAGTTGTCGTAGCCGTACTGGTCGACCCCGGCCTCGGTGTCGCGGTAGGTCATCTGTCCGTCGTCGTTGTAACCGTAGACGGCGGAGCCGCTCGGCCCCTTGGCGGTGAGTACCTCGCCCCTGTCGTTGTACGTGTAGACCGTCTTCGTCAGCGAGTCCGCGCCGCCGCTCGCCGTCATCCGGCCCGAGAGGTCGTACTCCAGGTTCCGGTCCGTAGTGCTCGCATCGGCACCGCTGCCGCTCTCGTGCACCAGTCTGCCAAGAGCGTCGTAGGCGCTGTGCCGGGTGACTCCGCCGGGCAGGTGCTGGGTGACAGCTTGACCCGCCTTGTCGTAAACGGTGGTCCAGGTGCGGTTCACCGGTTCCGGGTGGGCGGCAGTGGGCGGTTCGGTCGTGGATTCGGGAAGGTTCCAGGCGTTGAAGGTGTAAACGGTCTCGTTGCCCCTCCCATCGGTCAGTCGGGTCAGGTTGCCCACCGCGTCATGGCCGAACGAGGTCGCGATCGTCTCACCGTCCTTGACGGGTTCGGTCTGCCCGGTGAGACGGCCGAGCGCGTCGTAGGCGAAGAGAGTCGTGGCGCCCCCGGCCGAGACGGCGCTGCGGCGATTGCCCTCAACGTCGTACTCGTTCCGCGTCGTACGCAGCGGATCGGCGCCCGTTCCGTAGTCGGTGACCGCGGTGACCTCACTGAGCGCGTTGTAGGCGCGGGTGGTCCGCCGGTTGGTGGCGTCCACCGTCTCGGTGGAACGGCCGAGACCGTCGTAGGCGTACCGCGTCGTGCCGCGCGTATCGGAGGCAGTGAGCTGCTCACCGGCCGGGTTGTAGGTGGCGGTGCTCGTCACCCCGGCGGGGCTGGTGGTCGAGCGGAGGTTGCCCGCGTCGTCCCAGACCGAGCGGCTGACGAGAACGCGCAGATCGGGAAAGCGCTCCATGACGGTGCCGGTGAGCTGTCGGCCGAGTTCGTCGTAAGTCGCCTCAGTACGGGCGCCGGTCGGGTCCGTGGCCGACAGCTGGAGGCCGGTCGGGGTCCAGACGTAGCGCGAGACGCCGCCCTCTCCCCCTCCCTCGGCGCCGAGCAATCCGGGCACGGGCGAGCTCTTCAGAGCTGTCTTGGCGTCGGCGACCGGGTCGGTCCTGCTCGTCATGTTGCCGAGTTGGTCGTAACCGTAGCGCGTGACGCGCCCCAAGGGGTCAGTGACGGTCTGCGCGAGGCCGAGCGCGTTGTAGGTGGTGCGGGTGGTCGACGCGAGCGGGGTGTCGGAGCCGGGCGGGGTGTAGTCCGGAAGCGTGCCTGCCACGACCCGGCCAAGTCGGTCGTACGTGACCGTGGATGTCTTGCCCCGGCTGTCCTCGGTTTCGGTGACCTCGCCGAATGCGTTGTGGCCGAAGCGAGTAGTAGGCCGTGCGGACACGGCGCCCTCGCCGTTCTCCTCAGTCATGACCGAAGGCGACTTCTGTTCGACGAGATTGCCGAGAGCGTCGTAGCGGTATGCGGTTGTGTGGGCTGCGGCGTCGGTGCCACTGACGTTGCCCAATGGCGAGACGGTGGTGAGCGGCAGACCACGCTGGTCGTAAGTGGCGGTCGTCGTGTGGGTGCTCGTGCCGTCCGTGACGGACTGACGGATCACGTTGCCTGCGGCGTCGTAATCCTGCGTGCTCGTCAGCCGCTTGGAGCCGTCGATGGTTTCGGTCTGCTCGGTGACGCGGTCGTCCTTGTCGTAGGCGAGGGTGGCGACGCGGTTGAGTCCCGCGGGGTCGAGGGTGGACGACGTGGGGCGTCCGAGGGCGTCCACTGTGAAGGTCTGCTTGGTGGTTCCGTTGCCCGTGACGGTGGCGACGAGGTTGCCCGCCGCGTCGTAGGTGTCGCTCTCCAGGACGATGTCGTGCGTGCTTCCGTCGGCCTGTGTGACCCGCTTGGCCGTCACCGTGGCCGGCAGCCCGTCGTCGAAGTAGGTGTACTCGGTTGTGGCGCCCATGGCGTCAGTGGTGGAGGCGAGGCGTCCGGCCGGGTCGTAGGCCCGGGACTCCAGGACGAGATCGCGGGTCCCGCCGGCGGGATCGCCTGTCCAGTCGCGCAGCGTGGTCGTCGTAGTCCGTCCGGCGGCGTCGTAGGCGACATCGGTCCTGTTTCCCGCCGGGTCCGTCGTGCCGCTCAGCAGTCCGATGCTGTTGTACCGCAGTTCCGTGACCTGACGCTCGGGGTCGGTCACCGAGTCGTTTCGGCCGTGCGCATCGTAGTGATACGTCGTGGTGCGGGCGGCGTCGTTGCCTGCGGCGTCCTCGGCGCTCTCGCTGAGGAGGTTGCCGTCCGCGTCGAAGACGCGGCTGATGCGGGCGGTGTGCGGAGTACCGGTGAGCTCGTCGCGGACGGTGACGCCTGTTTCCGCGACGACCTGGGAACGCTCGTCATAGATGTAGCCGGTAGTGACGCCCTCGGGCTGGCTGTCGGAGACCTGTGTCTCGGTCAGCATGCGTCCGAGGCCGTCGTAGGTGTAACGGGTGCGGAGGCCCGAGGGGCTCGTGACCTCGGCGAGGTCACCGTTGGCGTGGTAGCGGTACGCGGTGACGGCGCCCGCGGCGGTGGTCCGCTTGGCCGGCAGGTAGGCGGGCGTGGTCCCGCCGCCGACGGCGCTCTCGCTTCCCGTGGTGTACGTGGTGGTCTCCTTGCCGGTGACCGGGCGCTGGATGGCGGTGACCTGACCCTGCGCTGTGTACGTGTACGTGGAGCGGTACGTCGTGTCAGCGGCGTCACGCGAGCGGGCGTCACTGACCGTCAGAGGAAGGTTGTTGCGCGGGTCGAGAACATCCTTCTCGTTGTAGAACGCAGTGCTGAAGGAGGTCCAGCAGGAGTTCGCGTCGCGGCACGTGGTGGTGGAGACGGTGTTGCCGTGCTTGTCGTGCCCGGTGACGGTTGTGTGCCCACCCGGGTCGGTGACGGTGTGCAGGTTCCCGCCGATGTCGTAGGCGTAGGCTGTGAGGCCGCCCAGGGGATCGGTGGTGGAGACCAGCCGACCGCCGCGTAGTGCGTCGAACCGCGTGGTGGCGATGTGGTCGGCGGGGTCGGTGACCTTGACGGAGGCGACGAGGTCGGCTTCGAAGGTCTCGGCCTGCGCCCGGTAATGGGCGGCGGCCTGTTGGGCGGTGAGGGCCGTGCGGTACAGCGCGACCTCGTCGAGCTGCCCGGCCAGGTAGTAGGTGCCGGAGGGGACTCCCATCCAGCTCTCACTCGCGTACCCGGCGCCGATCGCCGCATAGGCTCGTGACTGGTCGGATATCGCCTCGTCTCGGGAGCCGACCTTGACGCCGTCCAGGTAGAGGGTCTGCCCGCTGGGCCCACCGCTGAGGACGACGTGGTGCCACGCGTCGTCGGTGACCTTGGCGCCGGAGGTGATCGGCCCCTGGGCCCCGCTGACGCCCTCCTCACGGAACTCGCCCCGGAGTTTCCCGTCGGCGTCGATGTTGAGGACGGGGCGCCACGAGGCGGCGGGGGTCTGGCCCACGGGCGCTTCCTGGAAACCTGCCAGAACCGCCTTGGCCTGCGCCGTCTTGAACCACATTTCGACGGAAAGGCTGGCGGCGCCCGCCAGGATGTCGGCGGGGGTCTCGATGTAGCCCTTGTCCGCGAGTTCGATCGAGGTGTTCCCACCCGAGCCGAAGACGCCTGTGGAGGCGAGCTGGGTGGTGTTCCCGTGCAACGTCGCGTGCGTCGACACGCCACCGGCCGTGCTCGCGAGTGCGGTACCGCTCTCCTCGCCAAGCCGCCAGTAGGCGGCGGGGGCGTCGGCGAGCGCGACTCCCCGATACTGGTCGTCGCTACCGCTCAGTTGCACGGTGCGCGCTTCATAGTGGGTTCCGACGGCTCCGAGACCGACGGGCTTCTTGCTGACCCACGGCACGAGGCTGCGCCCGTAGAAGGCGGCTTCGTCGATCTGCCCGGTGAAATTCCGGTACGCGCCGGCCTCACCGTCCCAGCCGGAGGAGACGTAGCCGCCACCGATGAAGACGTGCGGGTGGCGGACAGTGCTGACCGGTCCCGCGTTCTGGCCCTGGAGCCGCCCGTCGAGGTAGAGAGCTGAGCCGTCCGCGGTACCCGTGAGGACAACGTGGTGCCAGGCGTTGTCGGTCACCGTGGTGCGCGAGAGCAGCGAGTCGTTATCGGGCTGGAACTTGCCGCGCACCCTGCCGTCCGCGTCGATGACGAGCATGGGGCGCCAGCCGGTCGGTGTATCACCGAACTCGCTATTCTGCATCGTCGCCAGGACGCCGCGTTTCTTCGTACGGAACCACAGTTCGACACTCATGTCGGTGCCCGTGCCGAGGGACTCGGCGGGGACTTCGACAGAGCCGCTGCCGTCGAAGGACGCGGCCGGGTCGTCCTGCTCGCGGAAGACCCCGGGAGCGCCTGGGCGCGAGCCGTCGAGGTAGTCTCCGTCCCCGCCTGAGTCGAGGGCGCTCAGGACGGTCGCGCCCGTGTGCTCGCCAAAGCGCCAGTAGCCGGTGGGCTTCCCTCCGCGCACGAGATCCGCGTAGGCGCCCGAGGCTCCGGTGTAGTCGAGGGCGGAGACACTGCGCATGACCCCCGCCTCGTCGGTGTGACGCGTCAGCCGGCCCGAGACCTGGTCGTACGAGGCGACGGCGTGAGCCCGGCCGGAGGGCAGGGTGACCGTGGTCAGGCGGGTTCGCGCGGTGCGTGCCGCGTAGTGCTCGCTGACGGTCTCCGGGTCCAGGGGGTGGTCGTAGAAGGCGACTTCGTCCATCTGCCCCTTGAAGTGCCGTTCGCCGTCCGGGTCACCGGTCCAGCTGGTGCTGGTGTACCCGGCGCCGAGGTAGGCGTAGTCACGGGCTTGGTCGGAGACGCCGCCGTCGATCGTGCCGAGCTTCTTCCCGTCGAGGTAGAGCGACTGGCCTGCCGCGTCGGCAGTGAGGACCGCGTGATGCCAGGCGCCGTTGGTGACGGCCGCGGGCGAGGTGACAGGACCGCTCGCACCGGCCATGCCGGTACGCCGGAACTCCCCACGCAGTTTGCCCTTGGAATCGATGTTCAGCACGGGGCGCCACGAAGCGGCGGGCTTCTGGCCCAGCTCGTCCTCCTGGAAGCCGACGAGCACGGCGGAGGCCGTCGTGGTCTTGAACCACAGCTCGATGGCCGGGTAAGCGGCCGCCTTCAGGCTGCTCGCGGGGAGTTCGACGACCGAGTCGGTGCCGTCGAAGGTGACCGCGGTATCCGTGGTCCCGGCAGTCGCGCCCGCGGCGCCCAACGTGACGTCGCGGTAGGTGCCTTCCTTGAGCCCGGTGGCCGAGGGCGCTTCCCCGGCGGCGACGGAGCCCTCGCTCTCGCCGAGGCGCCAGTAGGAGGTGGGGGCGGCGTCGAGCACACCACTGCGGTAGACGGAGCCGTCCTCGTAGACGTAGTCGGTGCACGCGGTGGTGGTGTCTGGCGGACACACCCGGGTGAGCCGGTCTCCCTTGTACGTGTAAGTCCAGGTGAGCCCAGCCGTCTGCGAGCCCACCGCGTTCGTGGTGACGGAGGTGACGTGGCCGCCGCTCCAGGTGAGGTCGAGAGAGCGGCCGGAGAGGCTGTCGGTGACCTTGATCAGGTCACCCCCGTCCTCGGCCTCGCGCTTCAGGCGCTGCATGCGTCCCGAGGCGTCCATGACGGCCGCGAGCTGACCGGTCGGCAGAAAGCTGTACGTGGTGCCTTTACTGTCGCGCAGGCTCCAGCTCTCACCGACGCCGGTGAGAGTGAGTGCGGTGCCGGAGGGGCCGGTGTAGCTGTTGTCCGCGTTGCGTCCGAAGCGGACCTGGGTTCCGTCGGCCATGGTCACCACAGCGGTATGGCTGTCGGGTTCGGTCCGGACGCGCATGTCCCAGCGTGTGGACCAGCCCGTGCCGAAGGGCCCGGAGGCACGCGGGTCGAGGGAGTTGTAGGTGCGGGTGACGGCAAGCTCGGGGCCGGCTGTGGTGAGGGCGGCGTCCGTGGCGGAGGTGTTGAAGTTGCCGTAGCGGGCACCGATCTCGCTCTGACCGTCGGTGGCGCCGAGGTGGCTCGTGACCATCGGCTGCGGCACCTCGGTGGACAGGCGTGCGGGTCCCGGTCGCTCAGAGGTCTTCTCGCCGTCATACGCGTAGGCGTACCAGGCGTAGGCCCTGTCCCAGGAGAGCCAGCCTTCCGGAACGGCCCACTGCTGGTCTTCGCCACGGCTGCCCTTGCGGCAGTTGGCCCGGGTGTTGCTGCCTTCGACCTCGCACACCTCGAAGGAGTACTGGAGGGTGGCCTTCGGGTAGGCGTCGGCGTCCTCTCCCTTGGCCCACAGAGTGGGGGTGAGGGTGTCGACGGTGATCCCGCCGGCAGGAGACTCGGCGGTGAGCTGAGGCGGCAGGTTGACAGCGGAGATCCGCACCGCGGGCCCCGGGATGCCCGCCGAGGTGAAGCGGCTGACGCCGTAGTCCGTCATGGTCCACTGGACGGTGTACGTGGCCGGGTCGAGCGGGGCGATCTTGGCATTCACCGTGACGCTGTCGCCGGGGGCGACGGCTTCGGGCATTTCCGTGTACGCCATCTTGGCGGAGTCGGTGATCTCCTTGTCCTTGGCGTCGTAGAGGTTGTAGCGGAGTTTGTACTTGCCGCCCTTGGGCCAGGTCTCCTGCCCACGATTGGTGAGAGTGACCTTCTGGATTCCCTCGCTCGTAGCGGTAACCGGAGCCGTGAAGTCACCGAGCCGGTATTCGGCACCGTACTTCGTCCACGTCACGTCGAGACTGGGCTTGCCGTTCGGGTAGTCGTCCGAGCCGAACTGCTTCCACCCCTTGCTGTCGCTCGTCGACGCCTTGACGGCGAGGCCGTAGTTCTTCTTGCGCCCGTGGGTCCAGTCGTCGACCAGTTTCCGGCCGGCGGAGCCGAGCTTGATGTTCTCCCATGCCGCCCCGCAGGACCACGTCGTCGTGCCCTCGGGGCGCCAACCATGCGCGAAGCTCTTCGAGGCGAGTGAAGAACCGGTCGCGGGCCCCGGGTACTTGGTGGTGGTCGACTCCGACCAGTTCGATGTGATCGGGTGGATCGTGACAGGGCGGGCCGTACAGGACTGGGACCACGTGTTGTACAGCGCGAGATTCGCGCCGACCACCCATGCGTTCTTGAGGGTGCTCTCCACCCCGCTGAAGCGGAGGAAGGCGGCGGCCTTGTGACTTCCTCCGTCGTAGGTCCCGGTCTTGAGCACGGTGTCGGAGGCAAAGCTCTGGTTGTAAGGGGATTCGACGTAGGTGCCGGATGTGGCGTCGAAGGACTTCAGCGACGGGTCGACCCGCACCGGGAAGACGCGCTCCGGAGCGTGCAGCCACTCGGCGTCAAGGGTCATGGTGACTGTGGGCGCACCGTTCTCGTCGCTCAGGCGGTACGTGACGCCGGATGAAACCTCTCCTTCCCGCGAGCCGTCGGTGGCGGCCGAGTCCTGCATCCAGCCGGCCGGCATGGTCGCGCGGACGACATCTTCAGCGTCCCGGAAGGCAATCCCGCCGTGGCCGTCCTCGCTCGCTGTGAGCCCCTTGAGGCTCAAGGGGAACTTCCACTCGGTGGCGGCCTTCGCATCCTTGAGGACGACGACCTCCTTCACCGAGGAGCCGCCCGCGACGAACTCCAGATCGGCGCCGACGCGCACGTCGCGGTACGCGACCGCGCTCTCCTCTGCCGATCCCACGACGGTACGGGCGTCCTGCACTCCGTACCCGACGGACAGTTCGTCTCCCACGCTCATGCTCACGAGCGGGAAGGCATCCGCGGTAGCGGCGAACGTAACGGGAGAGGCGGTGGACTCCGTCTCCCAGGCGGGGCCGTCCCCGGCACCGCTCAGCGAGCTGGCGCGGGTCTTCGCCGTCGGCACGAGCTTCGTGTCGACTGGTTTCCAGTCGCCCTGCTTGTCGCGGTAGTTGATCTGCTCGGTGTAGAAGCGGGTGGTGAGGGTCCCGTCCGGGTTCCGGTAGGTCCGCTCCGACGCGCCGCGCTCCTCGGGAAGTTCGACACTGCGTTGCGCGTCGAAGCCCGTCGGCCCGGCCGCGAGTGGCGGATCGACCTTCTCGGCGGTGGATGGCGCGGGTGGTTCGGGGTCTGTGGCGAGGACGGTCACGGATTCGTGCTCCGCGGCCGGAAGTCCCCCCTTGCCGGTGAGGGGCTTCGCCCTGCCGCCCCTCGCTTCCGCGGCAGTCGCATTCGTGGAGACGGTGTGCGCACGCTCCTCGGCACTGCCCCACACCTGGTCGGGCGCGTCTACGGCGAGCGACGCCGTGTCGCTCCCGGCCCACGCCGACTGCTCGGTTCCGGCCGTGATGGCCAGGAGAAAGGCCAGGGCGAGGACAAAAGGACGCGCGGGACGCACGGAACCCCCAGAGGAATGGATCTCGAAGAGGTGAGTTCTATCCGTGCACAGGAAAGACACGCAAGCCACAAAGGATCTTCACATGCTAGTGAGAGGAGAGTCACAACAAGAAAAGCCCCGAACCGGGCGAGAGCGACATCCGCCTTCCTACACCTCGCCCCCCGTCCCCCGCCCCAGGTACGTCAGCTCGCCCGCGTCCGGGACCGGGAGTTCGTGGAAGCCCAGGCGGTCGTAGAAGGCGCGGGCCGGGGTGTTGGCGGTGACCATGCCGAGGTGGACGCGGGGAGCGCCGTGGGCGGCGAGGGCCGTGAGGTGGGCGTTCATCAGGCGGCGTCCGAAGCCCTGGCGCTGGAAGGAGGGGAGGAGGTCGATGTGGAGGTGTGCGGGGTAGTCCTTGAGCGCCGGGACGCGCATCCGCTCGGGGTCGTGGAGGAGGCCCGCCATCACCTCGTCGGCGTCGGCCGCGGGGCCGGCCGGGAGCGGGTAGCGCTCCGCGTGGCGCGGCAGCCACTCCGCGCGGAAGCGGTCGACGAAGCGGTCCGTGTCGGCCGTGCCGAGGACGTAGCCCACCGCCCGCCCGCCGTCGTCGAGGACGAAGCACAGTTCCGGCGCGAAGGCCGCGTACGGGTGCGCGAAGAGCACCGGCAGGACGGACGGGTCGCGGTAGTGCGGGCGGGCGTCGCCGCCGAGGTGCGCGGTGCGCACGCAGATGTCGGCGAGCGCCTCGTGGTCGGCGGGGCGGTAGGGCCGTACGAACGGGGACATGCGTCGTTCCTCTCCGGGCGGCGCGCCTGCCGCCCGCCCCCGCGCGAACCTACGACACGGCGGGACGGGAGGACAGGGGGTTACGGGGAGCGCTCCCACCCTGCGCCGGCCCTCGGCTCCCGCGAGGCGACGTCCCGCTGACCGGGACGCGGCCCACTCCGCGCCAGAGGTCTTGACAACCCGATTGGTCTGGACCATCCTCCGGTCAGACGGTGGCCACCGTTCCGCACCCGCAGTGCCCGCAGTGCCCTGTTCTCCTCCAAGTGACTCCCTTCCGGAGGTAGTTGTGGAACGCGTCCCCTCTTCGGCGACCGGCAGACCCGGCCGCACCCGTCCCTCCCCCCGCTCCCGCCTGCGCCGGCTTTTCGGCGCGGGCGCCCTCGTGTCCGCGACCGCACTGCTGCTGAGCGGGCTCGTCGCCGGGACCGCCCAGGCCGCCGACGTCAACAACGCGCAGAACCCGGGCTTCGAGTCCGGGCTCTCGGGCTGGACCTGCAGCAACGGCAGTGGCGAGGCGGTGGGTTCGCCGGTCCACGCGGGCAGCGCCGCGCTGAAGGCGAGCCCGTCGGCGTCCGACACGGGCCAGTGCGTCCAGACCGTCAAGGTCAAGCCGAACGCCACCTACACGCTCGGCGCGTACGTGCAGGGCTCGTACGTCTACCTCGGCGCGAGCGGCACGGGGACGACGGACGTGTCCACCTGGACCCCCGGCACCTCCGGCTTCTCGCAGCTCAAGACCACCTTCACGACCGGCGCGAACACCACCTCGGTCCAGGTCTACCTGCACGGCTGGTACGGGCAGCCCGCGTACTACGCCGACGACGTGTCCGTGCTCGGCCCGGACGGGGGCGGCGGCGGGGGCACCACGCCGAGCGTGCCCGGGGCGCCCGGCGGCCTGAAGGCCGGCGCCGCGGCGGCGACCTCGGTCCCGCTGAGCTGGAACCCCGTCACGAACGCGACGAGCTACAACGTGTACCGCGACGGCGCGAAGGTGCAGTCGGTGACCGGCGCCTCGGCGACCGTCACGGGCCTGACCTCCGGCACGACGTACAGCTTCCAGGTCACGGCCGTCAACGCGGCCGGTGAGTCCCCGAAGTCCGCGGCCGTCTCGGCGACCACCACCTCGGGCGGCAACCCCGGGGGCGGCGGCTCCGTCCCGAAGCACGCCGTGACCGGCTACTGGCAGAACTTCGACAACGGCGCGACCGTGCAGACGCTCGCGCAGGTCCCGGCGCAGTACGACATCATCGCGGTCGCCTTCGCGGACGCCACCACCACGCCGGGCGCCGTGTCCTTCACGCTCGACTCCGCGGGCCTGAAGGGCTACACCGTCGACCAGTTCAAGGCCGACATCAAGGCGAAGCAGGCGGCCGGCAAGAAGGTCGTCATCTCCATCGGCGGCCAGAACGGCACGGTGTCCGTCGCCGACGGCGCCTCGGCGACGAACTTCGCCGACTCCGTGTACGCGCTCATGCGGACCTACGGCTTCGACGGCGTCGACATCGACCTGGAGAACGGCGTCAACTCCACCTACATGTCGCAGGCCCTGCGCTCCCTCTCCGCGAAGGCGGGCAGCTCGCTCGTCCTCACGATGGCGCCGCAGACGATCGACATGCAGTCCACGTCCGCCGAGTACTTCAAGACGGCGCTCAACGTGAAGGACATCCTCACGGTCGTCAACATGCAGTACTACAACAGCGGTTCGATGCTCGGCTGCGACGGCAAGGTCTACAGCCAGGGCTCGGTGGACTTCCTCACCGCGCTCGCCTGCATCCAGCTCCAGGGCGGCCTCGCCCCCTCGCAGGTCGGCCTCGGACTCCCGGCGTCGACGCGCGCGGCGGGCGGCGGCTACGTGGCGCCGACGGTCGTGAACAACGCCCTCGACTGCCTCGCGAAGGGCACCAACTGCGGCTCGTTCAAGCCCTCCACGACGTATCCGGCGCTGCGCGGCGCGATGACCTGGTCCACGAACTGGGACGCGACGGCGGGCAACGCCTGGAGCAACGCGGTGGGCCCGCACGTGCACGCGCTGCCCTGACGGGAGAGCGCGGAGCACGGGGGCGGTGCGGGGCCGGTGGCGCGACCGGTCCCGCACCGCCCCCTCCGTGCACCCCCCGTCACGCCCCGTGCCGCGGCGTCGGCCCCCCGAAGGCCAGGTGGAGGCGGCGGTGGGCGAGGAGCCAGGTGCCGTCGACGCGGCGGAAGGTGTCCTCGTAGTGGCCCGCGTTGGCCGGGGGCGGGGGCGGGACGAGGCGGGCGGGGTCGTTGCCGTCGACGCGGTAGGTGACGAAGTAGCTCGTCGCGTGCGCCGTGCCGGGCGAGTCCACGGTGACGCGGATGTTGGTCGCGAGGCGGCGCGAGAGACGGTCGGCGGGGCGCCCGCCGAAGTAGGCGGCCAGTTCCTCGCGCCCGGCGATGCGGCGACCGCCCGCCGCCCACTCCCACACCCCGTCCGGAGTGAACAGCTCGGCGACGGAGGCCGGTTCACCCAGGTCGAGCCGGTGGATGAGGTCGAGGACGAGGCGTTCGCAGGCGCGGGCCGCGAGCAGTTCCCGCAGGGAGTCTTCGTGTGCGTCCATTCCCCAGGGGTAGCAGAGCGCCGGACGGCCCCGCCACGGAATTCCTCCGCGACGGGGCCGCGGGCCCCGCGCCCCCTCAGACGCGCCCGGTGGTCACGAGCCTCGGCACCTCGCACGTACTGGCCACCTCGCGCGTGACCCCCTCGTGCGCCGAGTCGAGCAGCGTCAGCATCGTGTCGAGCACGTGGTGCGCGAGCCCCGCGGAGGCGCGGTGCGCCTGGCCCGTACGGAGCGAGTCGGCCAGGTCGGCGAGGCCGATGCCGCGCCCCGCGCCCGGGAACCCGGCGCTGGCGGGAAGTTCCTCCCAGCCCGCGCCCCGGTTCAGCTCGACGGGGCCGTCGAAGCCGTTGGGGTCGGGCACCGAGAGGGAGCCCTCGGTCCCGTAGACCTCGATGCGCGGCAGGCGCGCCGCCGGGATGTCGAAACTCATCACGAGCGTGCTCAGCGCGCCGCTCGCGTGGTGCAGGACACCGGTGACGTGCGTGTCCACCTCGACGGGGAAGCGGGTGCCCGCGCGCGGGCCGCTGCCGATGACGCGCTCCGCGCGCGGAGCGGAGACCGCGCCGGTGACCTTGGCGACCGGGCCGAGGAGGTGGACGAGCGCCGAGAGGTAGTACGGGCCCATGTCGAGCAGCGGGCCGCCCCCGGGCCGGTAGTAGAACTCCGGGTCCGGATGCCACGCCTCGTGACCCGCCGTCGTCATGAAGGCGGTCGCGGCGACGGGCGTGCCGATCCGTCCGTCCGCGACGGCCTTGCGCGCGGTCTGCGTCCCCGTACCGAGCACGGTGTCGGGGGCGCAGCCGACCCGCAGTCCGGCGGCCTGAGCCGCCGCGAGCACCGCGGCGGCCTCCTCCCGCGTCGCGGCGAGCGGCTTCTCGCCGTAGACGTGCTTGCCCGCCGCGAGCGCGGCGAGCGCGACCTCGGCGTGCACGGCGGGGATCGTCAGGTTCAGTACGGCGTCGACGTCCTCGCGGCCGAGGAGTTCCCCGACCGAGCCGAGCGCGACGGCGTCCCCGGCCCGCGCCGCGGCGGCCTTCGCGCGCGTCAGGTCGAGGTCCGCGACGGCGGTGACCCGCAGCGGGCGGGTGAGGCGGTCCAGGGAGTCGAGGTAGGCGCCGCTGATGGCACCCGCGCCGACGATGCCTATCCTCAGCGGCTCGCCCACAGCAGCCCCCTCTCCATCAGCAGACGCGCCCCGGGCACGTCGAAGTCGTCGGCCTTGTGGCCGATCGTGTTGACGAAGACGCGGCCCGCGCCGTAACGGCGGCTCCACACGGCCGGCATCACGACCTCCTCGCCGTGCTCCTCGCCGGCCGGGAAGACCGTCGTGGCGTGCACCTCGATCGCGGGATCGGTCGCGACCCAGTACTGCTCCGTGTGGACGTCGAAGTCCTCGATCCCCGCGACCAGTTCGTGCCCGGGGACGACGTGGACGCGGTGGTCGTGGAAGCCCTCGGGGTGCATGAGGAACTGCCCCCCGGTGAGCCGCTGGTAGTCGAGATCGCCGCGGAAGGAGTCCACGATGCCGCCGTGCCAGCCGGCCAGGCCGGTGCCCGCGCGGACCGCCGCGACCAGGCCCGCGCTCTGAGCGGGGGTCGCCTCGCCCATCGTCCAGCAGTGGACGATCAGGTCGGTGGCGGCGAGGCGTTCGGCGTCGGTGTAGACGTCGAGGGTGTCCGAGGTGTCGACCGTGAATCCGGCGTCCTTGAGGAAGGGCAGGAAGAGGTCGGTGATCTCGACGGGTGAGTGTCCCTCCCACCCGCCGCGGACGACGAGCGCCCTTCGGCTGGGGTTCGTCATGGTCTTGCACGCTCCCATCGGTGCTCACGGCCCCGCGCGGCCGGATCGAGGCCGGTGGGAGCCGGTCGGTCGCACCGCGCGGGCCCGGGGGAAGGGCATCGCGGGCACGGGGTGGTTCACGGTGTCGTCGCGCCGGCGACGCCGCCACCGGCGCGGGTGCTCCGCTCGGCCAGACGAACGTACGGAGGGCGCGCCAGGTTTGTCAATCGGCTTGACTAATGGAATCACGGCGGGCGCACAGGGTCCGGACAGCCGTCCTAGAAACCGCTTTCCACGCGGGCGTGGGCGGGGTAGCGTGCCCGGAACGCCCTGACGAAGGAGTACGCGTCATGCCGCAGCCAAGCACACCGGACCCCGCCCGCACAGCCCCCGGCGCCGACCCCGCCGCGTGGACCGGGCGGGACCGCTGGGGGCGGCTCGCCGACGACATGCTCCGCGCGGTGCGCCCGTACGCGAGCGAGCGGCACGCGCTGATCCGGCTGCCGGGCCCCGCGAGCGCGAGCGGCGAGTGGAGCGACGGCCTCGAAGGCTTCGCGCGCACCTTCCTCCTCGCCGCCTTCCGGCTGCGCGGCGAGGAGGGGAAGGACCCGCACGGCTTCGCCGAGTGGTACGCGCGCGGCATCGCCGCGGGTGTCGAACCGGAGAGCCCCGAGCGCTGGCCCACCTTCGCCGAGGCCAATCAGGCGAAGGTCGAGGCCGCCTCGATCGCGCTCGCGCTGCACGAGACGCGCCCCTGGATCTGGGACCGCCTGAGCGACCGCACCCGCGCCCAACTGCTCGACTGGCTGGGCCTCATGGTCGGCACCGACATGCCGCAGAACAACTGGATCTGGTTCCAGGGCGTCACGGAGGCGTTCGCGCGCACGGTCGGCGGGCAGTGGCGGCAGGAGGACCTGGACCGGACGATCGCGACGACGGAGGAGTGGTACCAGGGCGGCGGCTGGTACTCGGACGGGCTCACCGGCGGGGCGCACCTCAACCACGACCACTACAACGGCTGGGCCATGCACCTCTATCCGCTGTGGTTCACGCGCGTACTCGGCGGCGAGGCGCCCGAAGGGCTCGCCGAGCGCTACCGGGAGCGGCTGCGGCTCTTCCTCGCCGACTGGCGCCATCTCGTGGGCGGCAACGGGGCCCCGCTCTTCCAGGGCCGCTCGCTCACGTACCGCTGGGCGGCCCTCGCCCCGCTGTGGACGGGCACGCTCTTCGAGGCGAGTCCGCTGGCGCCGGGCGAGACGCGGGCCCTCGCGGCGCGCACGCTCTCCCACTTCACGGAGAACGGGGCGCTCACCGGGGACGGGCTGCTGAGCCTGGGCTGGCACCGCCCCTTCCGCGGCCTGACCCAGGTGTACTCGGGCCCGGCCTCGCCGTACTGGGCGAGCAAGGGCTTCGCGGGGCTGCTGCTCCCGGCCTCGCACCCCGTGTGGACGGCGGAGCCCGAGCCGCTCGCGGTGGAGCGCGGCGACTTCACGCGCACCCTGGACGGGCCGGGGTGGCTCGTGACGGGCACGGCCGCGGACGGGGTCGTACGGGTCGTCAACCACGGCGGTGACCACAGCGATCCGGCGCGGCTGTGGCCCGACGACCCGCACTACGCGCGGCTCGGCTACTCCACGCACGCGACCCCCGAGTACCCGGCGGACGCGGGCGAGGGCGCCTGGGAGGCGAGCGCGACGCTCGTCGACGCGGCGGGCCGGGCGGCGCACCGCAGGCCGCTGGCGCGGCTCTCGGTCGCGGACGGCGTGGGCGTCTCGCGCTCGCGCGCGCACTGGCCGGTGGACGCGGCGGGTGCGACGTGGGACCCCTTCGGCGGCCCGCCCGCCACCTTCCGCACGGGGCCCTGGCTCACGGTCGGTTCGGCGGTACGGGGCGCTGTCGAGGTGCGGGTGGCCCGGGTGGACCCGGCCGCCCCCGATGACGTCCCCGAGGTGCGGGTGCGGTTCGGCGGCTGGGCGCTCCCGGTGGGGACGGAGCCGGTACGGGAGCCGGAAGCGGGCCCTGGCGTACGGGTCGAGGCGGGCACGGGCACCTTCGCCGACGCGCCCTCGGGGACTCCCGGCCACGCCGCGGTGACGTCCCCGGACGGGCTCGTCTCCGCCGTGACCGACCTGGGCGGGCTGCCGCGCGCCTCGGTCCGCTCGGGCACGGGGTGCAGCCCGCTGGCACGCGATTCCGCCGCGCCGCTGCTCTCTTCGGAGGCGGCGGCCACCCCTGGCACGGTCTACGCCGCCGCCGTCCAC
>NZ_JAAGLR010000716.1 GCF_010548245.1 Streptomyces sp. SID11385 | reverse complement strand
TATTTCGTGTTTCCGACTCTATCAGACTCTCTCGGGCCCGATTTCCTCGGTGCTTTCCGGTTCCCGGCCCGGCCTTTCGGCCTTTCCGTTTCCCTTTCGGCGTCTCCGACTTTATCAGAAGTTCTGAGTCGGATTTCCCGCCCCCATCCGGTTCTCCGGGCACACAGTGGTGCCGGGCTCCGAAGCGGCGGTGTCCCCAAACGTACTGGAGCGGGGCGCCCGGATGCAAATCCGGGCGCCCCGCTCCCTCTCACACGCTGACGCGGGGTCAGACCTCCACGACGACCGGCAGGATCATCGGCCGGCGCCGGTAGTTGTCCGAGACCCACTTGCCGACGGTGCGGCGGATGAGCTGCTGGAGCTGGTAGGTCTCCAGCACGCCGTCCCTGGCCGCGCGCCCGATGGCGTCGTCGATCTTGGGCATCACGCCCGCGAAGGCCGCGTCCTCGATGCCCGAACCGCGTGCCTGGATGTGCGGGCCACCCGTGATCTTGCCGGTCGTGGAGTCCACGACGAGGAAGACCGAGATGATGCCCTCGTCCCCGAGGATGCGGCGGTCCTTGAGGGAGGACTCGGTCACGTCGCCGACCGAGAGGCCGTCCACGTACACGTATCCCGCCTGGACCTTGCCGCTGATGCGGGCACGGCCGTCGATCAGGTCGACGGCGACGCCGTCCTCGGCGATGACGATGTGGTCGTGCGGGACGCCCGTGAGAGCGCCCAGCTCGGCGTTGGCGCGCAGGTGGCGCCATTCGCCGTGCACCGGCATCAGGTTCTTCGGCTTGCAGATGTTGTAGAAGTACAGCAGCTCGCCGGCCGAGGCGTGGCCCGAGACGTGCACCTTGGCGTTGCCCTTGTGCACGACGTTCGCGCCCCACCGGGTCAGGCCGTTGATCACCCGGTACACCGAGTTCTCGTTGCCCGGGATCAGCGAGGAGGCCAGGACGACGGTGTCGCCCTGGACGATGCGGATCTGGTGGTCGCGGTTGGCCATGCGCGAGAGCGCGGCCATCGGCTCGCCCTGGGAGCCGGTGCAGACGAGCACCACCTCCTCGTCCGGCAGGTCGTCGAGCGCCTTGACGTCGACGATGAGCCCCGCGGGGACCTTGAGATACCCCAGGTCGCGGGCGATGCCCATGTTGCGGACCATCGAGCGGCCGACGAAGGCGACGCGGCGGCCGTAGGCGTGCGCGGCGTCGAGCACCTGCTGGATGCGGTGCACGTGGCTCGCGAAGCTCGCCACGATGATCCGCTTGCGCGCGCCGCCGAAGACCTGCCGCAGGACGCTGGAGATGTCCCGCTCGTGCGGCGTGAAGCCGGGGACCTCGGCGTTGGTCGAGTCGGTCAGGAGGAGATCGATCCCCTCCTCGCCGAGGCGCGCGAAGGTCGTCAGGTCGGTGAGCCGGTGGTCCAGCGGGAGCTGGTCCATCTTGAAGTCACCGGTGTGCACGACCATGCCCGCCGGGGTGCGGATCGCGACCGCGAGGGCGTCCGGGATGGAGTGGTTGACCGCGATGAACTCGCAGTCGAAGGGGCCGACCCGCTCGCGGTTCCCCTCGCGCACCTCCAGGGTGTACGGGCGGATGCGGTGCTCCTGGAGCTTGGCCTCGATGAGCGCGAGGGTCAGCTTGGAGCCGATCAGCGGAATGTCCGGCTTCTCGCGGAGCAGGTACGGCACCGCGCCGATGTGGTCCTCGTGACCGTGGGTGAGGACGATGCCCTCGATGTCGTTCAGCCGGTTCCGGATCGATGTGAAGTCCGGCAGGATCAGGTCGATTCCGGGCTGCTCCTCCTCCGGGAAGAGCACTCCGCAGTCGACGATCAGCAGACGCCCGCCGAATTCGAAGACCGTCATGTTGCGGCCGATCTCGCCGAGGCCGCCGAGCGGGGTGACCCGCAGGCCGCCTTCGGCAAGCTTCGGGGGCGGGCCCAGTTCAGGGTGCGGATGACTCAAAAGACTCTCCTCAACCACACACGCCACGTGCGGGGCACGTGGCGTGTGTGACGTTCGTGCTGTTGTGTGAGCGGTGCCGTACCCGGGCCCGGGGGCGCGGAGGACTCCGCGTCCGCCCGGGGCCGGGCGGGCTATTCGGTTATGAAGTCTGTGGTGCGAGTTCTACCCCGCCGGCGGCCAGATCGATCTTGAGCTGGGCCGTCTCCTCCTCGCTCAGTCCCACCATCGGCAGCCGGAGCGGGCCGCTCGGCCGGCCCTGGAGGGCCAGCGCGGCCTTCGTGGTCATGACACCCTGCGTGCGGAACATACCCGTGAAGACCGGCAGCAGCCGCTGGTGGATCTCCAGGGCCTTCTGCACATCGCCCGCCAGGTGCGCGTCGAGCATCGCGCGCAGCTCCGGGGTCACGACGTGCCCGACGACCGAGACGAAACCGACCGCGCCGATCGACAGGAGCGGCAGGTTGAGCATGTCGTCGCCCGAGTACCAGGCGAGGCCGCTGCGGGCGATCGCCCAGCCCGAGCGTCCCAGGTCGCCCTTGGCGTCCTTGTTGGCCACGATGCGCGGGTGCTCGGCGAGCCTGACCAGCGTCTCCGTGGAGATCGGGACCCCGCTGCGGCCCGGGATGTCGTAGAGCATGACCGGCAGCCCGGTGGCGTCCGCGAGGGCCGTGAAGTGGTGCAGCAGCCCCTCTTGCGGGGGCTTGTTGTAGTACGGGGTCACCGCGAGCAGGCCGTGGGCGCCGACCGCCTCCGCGGAGCGGGCCAGCTCGATGCTGTGGCGCGTGTCATTGGTCCCGACCCCGGCGACGACGTGCGCCCGGTCCCCCACTGCCTCCAGCACCGCCCGGACGAGATCGGCTTTCTCCGCGTCGCTGGTGGTGGGCGACTCCCCGGTGGTCCCGTTGATCACCAGGCCGTCGTTGCCCGCGTCCACCAGCTGCGCGGCAAGCTGCTGCGCGCCGTCGAGGTCGAGATCGCCGTCCGCCGTGAAGGGCGTGACCATGGCGGTGAGGACCCGCCCGAAGGGGGTCTGCGGAGTGGAGGTCAAAGCCATGGGTAACACGCTACTCGGTGCTCGGCTCCGCTCCGGCCCTCGGGGCGTCGCGGCGAGTGGGACAGGGGCATCGGCTCAGAGGTACCCGGCGCCGCGCGCTCGGGGGTTCACGCGGCGCCGGGCCCGTGCGGCCAGGCTAGTTGAACCATACGAAAAGCCGCAATCCGGACACTTTCGCTCCTGCCCGCACATGTGTGCCCGCCCCCGTCCCGAACCCAGCCCCCGCACCCCGTCCCGGCGGTTCAGGGCGCCATGCGACCGTTCTTGTTGAAGGCCGCATGGGTGAGAGGCATGAGCCCCGCCCACAGCTCCTCCATCCGCTCGCCGACCATCTCGATCTCGCGCTGCGGGAAGCTCGGCACCTTCGCCTGCTCGTGCTGCGTGCGCAGGCCGAGGAAGTGCATCAGCGAGCGCGCGTTGCACGTCGCGTACATCGAGGAGTAGAGACCGACCGGGAGGACCGCGCGGGCGACCTCGCGGGCGACTCCGGCCGCCAGCATCTCCTGGTACGTCTCGTACGCCTGCCGGTACGACTCCCGCATCGCGCGTTCGGTCAGGCCGTGCTGCTCGGCGGTGCCGTCGACGAAGACGTACTTGCCGGGGCGGCCCTCCTGGACGAGCTTGCGCTCGGGGCCCGGCACGTAGAAGACCGGCTGGAGCTCCCGGTAACGGCCGGATTCCTCGTTGTAGGACCAGCCGACGCGGTGCCGCATGAACTCGCGGAAGACGAAGATCGGGGCGCTGACGAAGAACGTCATCGAGTTGTGCTCGAAGGGGCTGCCGTGGCGGTCCCGCATGAGGTAGTTGATCAGGCCCGTGGACCGCTCGGGGTCCTTCTTCAGCTCGTCGAGCGACTGCTCGCCCGCCGTGGAGACCCGCGCGGCCCACAGCACGTCCTGGTCGGATGCCGCGTGCTTGACCAGCTCCACCGAGATCTCGCTGCGGAAAACGGGTTTGACGGTCTCGGCGGGGGTCACCTGAGAGGTCTCGGTCACCGGCGGTGGTCCTTCCAGTCGCTTCGTGGGGGCGGCGACCACTCTACGGTCCGGGTACGACGCTCCCCCGACCGGAGGTCTCTCGTGACATTTTTCGCGGAAGCTCGCCAAAACGGGCACCCCAGACGTCTCCCACGCGTCTGTACGAGTAGGGCCGGTGTGTTCGGAAGCACACCGAGGCCGTAATCTGATATGCGGGTTTTCCGACTTCTTTCCGGACAGTCCGCACCCGTCCACGACGAGTTTCCGAGGAGAAGCGCCTTCCATGTTCCGACGGCGTGAGCCTGTTCCCTTCGCCTTCCTGGCCGAGGCGGAGAAGTACCGCAGCAACGTCGAGCCCCCGCCTCGCGAGCGGGCCGACCGGGGTCAGCTCATGGCGCGCACGCTCGTGGGCCTGACCGTGGTCGGCGGCCTGGTGGGCAGCCTGCTCTTCGGTCTGCCGGCCCTCTCCGAGCAGTCGGCCCCGCAGCACACGCAGCACTCCGAGGCGGCCGATCCGCGCTGATCCGCTTCGCCCGCTCGCGTCCCCTGTACGGGGATTCGGGCAGTTGCCCGCACAGACCCCCGGAGTGGTGAACCGCCGGGGGTCTCTGTAGCCTCACCGCTCACAACCCCCTGGCACAACTCCCTGTGCGCGCGGAATGAGTGAGGAAACAGTCGTGCCCCTGCCCTTCCTGACGGCGGACCGCACTTTCGAGGAGGGCGCCGACGACGTCGCGCTGCCGTACCACGACCGCGAGGTGTGGCGTCGTCCGTATCGCCCCGGGCCGTGGCGGGTGGCGCTCGCCGCGCTCATCCTGCTGCTCGCCTCCTTCGTGCTCGTCGCCGCGCTCGCGATCGGCCTCGCCAAGAACACGGGCGGCGCGCTCGGTTCGGTGATCTTCGCGGCGCTGCTGATAGCCGGCGCGCTGCGCGGGCTGCGGATGGGGGCCTGGGTGAGCGCGCACGGCGTACGCCGCACCGGTTTCCTGCGCACGCGCACGTATCCCTGGGGTCAGGTGAGCGCGGTGCGCACCGTCCAGCAGCCGGTCAAGGTCCTCGGGCTGCCGCGCAGCGTGCAGGGGCAGGCAGTCGTCCTGACGGCGCGGCGGCAGAGCGACACGGGGCCGCTGCTCACGGACCACGGCGCGGACTTCCTCTCGCGCGCCGAGGGCTTCGAGCGCGCGGCGGACACGCTGGAGGCGTGGGCGGACGAGTACGTGACGGGGCAGGCGCCCGGGCGGCGCTGAGACGCGGCGCCGCGGGGCGACGGCGGAACGGGGCGGCTCGTGCCCGTACCCGTGGCGGAGTCCCGGACGGGAGGGGCGGGTGGCACGCGACGTGCCCCCGCCCCTCTCGCGTGTCCGGCGCCGGGTCAGTCGCGGGGGGCGAGGGACGGCGCCGCGGTGCGCTCCTTGTCGTGCAGGCGCAGGGCGTGCTGCATGGCCTTGCGGGCGCGGGGGGTGTCGCGGGCGTCCTGGTAGGCGACGGCGAGGCGGAACCAGCAGCGCCAGTCGTCGGGGTGGTCCTCCGTCTCGGCCTTGCGGCGCGCGAAGACGGCGTCGGCCGAGGCGCGGTCGATCCGGCCGGAGGGGGTGCGCTCCAGTTCGTCGGGCGGCAGGCCGCCCTCGGCGTCGAGCGCGGCGGCGAGGGCATTGGCGCGCGTCACGAAGCGCGTGTTCTGCCACAGGAACCAGATGCCGATGAGCGGCAGGATCAGCACCGCGACGCCGAAGAGCACGGTGACGACGGTGCCCTGCCGGATGAGCAGGACGCCGCGGTCGCCCGCGAGGACGAAGTAGAAGACGAGGACGAGGGCGGTGACCGCGTAGGTCAGCTTGGCGCGCATCGGGTTCCGCTCAGCTCAGGTCGAGGAAGTGTTCCAGGCCGAAGGTGAGCCCTGGGGTTTCCACGACGCGGCGTACGCCGAGCAGGATGCCCGGCATGAAGCTGCTGTGGTGCAGCGAGTCGTGCCGGAGGGTGAGGGTCTCGCCCTCGGCACCGAGCAGGACCTCCTGGTGGGCGAGGAGGCCGCGCAGCCGTACGGAGTGCACCGGCACGCCGTCCACCGAGGCGCCGCGCGCGCCGTCGAGCGCCGTCCGCGTCGCGTCGGGCATGGGGGCGCTGCCCGCCGCCTCGCGGGCCTCGGCGATGAGCTGCGCGGTGCGCGCGGCGGTGCCGGAGGGCGCGTCGGCCTTCTTCGGGTGGTGCAGTTCGATGACCTCGACGGACTCGAAGTACGGCGCGGCCACCTGCGCGAACTTCATGCTGAGGACGGCGCCGAGGGAGAAGTTCGGGGCGATGAGGACGCCGGTGCCCGGGCTCTTCGCGAGCCGCTCGCGCACCTCGGTGAGGCGCTCCTCGGTCCAGCCCGTGGTGCCGACGACGGCGTGGATGCCGTTATCGAGGCAGAAGGCGAGGTTGTCCATGACGGCGTCGGGGCGGGTCAGCTCGACGGCGACCTGGGCGCCGGCGTCGGTGAGCGCGGTGAGCGGGTCCCCGCGGCCGATCGCGGCGACGAGTTCGAGGTCGTCGGCGGCCTCGACGGCGCGGACGGCCTCGGAGCCGATCCGGCCCCGGGCGCCGATGACGGCGACGCGCAGCTTGCTCATGTGGTGTCTTCCTCCGGGTGCGTGCGGGGGGGGCCGGGGCGGGCGGGCCTGGCGGGTCGCGGGCGGGTCGGGCGGGCGGCGGCGTACGCGACGTCGCGTGGGGACGTCGCGACGTCGCGTACGGCGCCGGGTGCCGCGGGACGTCGCGTCGTATCGGGTCGACGGCGCGACGTCGCGCGGCGGTGCGGCCGGTGCGCGACGTCGCCCGGTTCCCGGTGCCACGTCGCGCGTCGCTCAGGCGACGGCCTCGTGCAGGCGCGCCGCCTGGCGCTCCTTGAGCGGTCCGATCACCGACAGCGAGGGGCGCTGACCGAGGATGTCATGGGCGACGGCGCGGACCTCGTCGGGGGTGACGGCGGCGATCTTGGCGAGCATGTCGTCGACGGAGAGCTGTTCGCCCCAGCACAGTTCGCTCTTGCCGATGCGGTTCATGAGCGCGCCGGTGTCCTCCAGGCCGAGGACGGTGGAGCCGGCGAGCTGGCCGACGGCGCGGCGGATCTCGTCGTCCTCCAGGCCGTGCGCGGCGACGGTCTCCAGTTCGTCGCGGCAGATCTTCAGGACGTCGTCGACCTGGCTGGGCCTGCATCCCGCGTAGACGCCGAAGAGGCCACAGTCGGCGAAGGAGGAGGTGTACGAGTACACGCTGTACGCCAGGCCGCGCTTCTCGCGCACTTCCTGGAAGAGGCGCGAGGACATGCCGCCGCCGAGGGCCGTATTGAGGACCCCGAGGGCCCAGCGGCGCTCGTCGGTACGGGCGATGCCGGGCATGCCGAGCACGACGTGGGCCTGCTCGGTGCGCCGGTTCTCCACCTCGACGCGGCCCGCGGCCTTGATGAGCCGCGTGCCCTCGCGCGGGCCGAGGGGGACCGCGTCGGTGCGGCCGAGGGCGCCCGCGCGGTCGAAGGCGGCACGTACCTGCCGTACGACCTTCGCGTGGTCGACGTTGCCCGCGGCGGCGACGACGAGGCGCGTGGGGTCGTAGTGGCGCTTGTAGAAGCGGGCGATCTGCTCGCGGCCGAGCGCGTTGATCGTGTCCACGGTGCCGAGGACGGGGCGGCCGAGGGGGGTGTCGCCGAGCATCGTGTGCGCGAAGAGGTCGTGCACGACGTCGCCCGGGTCGTCCTCGGTCATCGCGATCTCTTCGAGGATGACGCCGCGCTCGGCGTCGATGTCGGCGGCGTCCAGGGTCGAGCCCGTGAGCATGTCGCAGACGACGTCGATGGCGAGCGGCAGGTCGGTGTCGAGGACCCGCGCGTAGTAGCAGGTGTACTCCTTCGCCGTGAAGGCGTTCATCTCGCCGCCGACCGCGTCGAGCGCGGCGGAGATGTCGAGCGCCGTGCGGCGCTTCGTGCCCTTGAAGAGGAGGTGTTCGAGGTAGTGCGTCGCGCCGTTGAGCGTCGGGGTCTCGTCGCGGGAGCCGACGCCCGCCCAGATGCCGAAGGTGGCCGAGCGGACCGAGGGCAGGGTCTCGGTGACGACGCGGAGGCCGCCGGGGAGCGTGGTGCGGCGGACGGTGCCGATGCCGTCCTTGCCGGGCAGGAGGGTCTGGGTGCGGGCCTTGGCGGCGCGCGCCGTGGTTTCGGTGGTACGGGCGACGGCCCGCCCCTTGGTGGAGGGGCGGGCCGTCGTACGCGGACTGCGTGACGTCACTTGTCCGTGTCGTCCTTCTTCTCGTCGCCGTCCTCGCCCTCGATGACCGGGATGAGGGAGAGCTTGCCGCGCGAGTCGATCTCGGCGATCTCGACCTGGACCTTCTGGCCCACACCGAGGACGTCCTCGACGTTCTCCACGCGCTTGCCGCCGGCGAGCTTGCGGATCTGGGAGATGTGCAGCAGGCCGTCCTTGCCGGGGAGCAGGGAGACGAACGCGCCGAAGGTCGTGGTCTTGACGACCGTGCCCAGGTAGCGCTCGCCGACCTCCGGCATCGTCGGGTTGGCGATGCTGTTGATCGTGGTGCGGGCGGCCTCGGCGGCCGGGCCGTCGGCGGCACCGATGTAGATGGTGCCGTCGTCCTCGATCGTGATCTCGGCGCCGGTGTCCTCCTGGATCTGGTTGATCATCTTGCCCTTCGGGCCGATGACCTCGCCGATCTTGTCCACGGGGATCTTGACGGTGATGATCCGCGGGGCGTTGGGGGACATCTCGTCCGGGGTGTCGATCGCTTCCATCATCACGTCGAGGATGTGGAGGCGGGCGTCCCGGGCCTGCTTCAGCGCGGCGGCCAGGACCGAGGCGGGGATGCCGTCGAGCTTGGTGTCGAGCTGGAGCGCGGTGACGAACTCCTTCGTACCGGCGACCTTGAAGTCCATGTCGCCGAAGGCGTCCTCGGCACCGAGGATGTCGGTGAGCGTGACGTAGTGCGTCTCGCCGCCGTGCGTCTCGGAGATGAGGCCCATGGCGATACCGGCGACGGGGGCCTTGAGGGGCACACCGGCGTTCAGGAGCGACATGGTCGAGGCGCAGACGGAGCCCATCGACGTGGAGCCGTTGGAGCCGAGCGCCTCGGAGACCTGGCGGATCGCGTAGGGGAACTCCTCACGCGTCGGCAGGACGGGCACGAGGGCGCGCTCGGCGAGGGCGCCGTGGCCGATCTCGCGCCGCTTGGGGGAGCCGACGCGGCCGGTCTCGCCGGTGGAGTACGGCGGGAAGTTGTAGTTGTGCATGTAGCGCTTGCGCGTCACCGGGGAGAGGGTGTCGAGCTGCTGCTCCATGCGGAGCATGTTGAGCGTCGTGACGCCGAGGATCTGCGTCTCGCCGCGCTCGAAGAGCGCCGAGCCGTGGACCCGCGGGATCGCCTCGACCTCGGCGGCCAGGGTGCGGATGTCGGTGACGCCGCGGCCGTCGATGCGCTTCTTGTCCTTGATCACGCGCTCGCGGACCACGGCCTTGGTGAGGGCGCGGTAGGCGGCGGAGATCTCCTTCTCGCGGCCCTCGAACTGCGGGAGCAGCTTCTCGGCGGCGAGGCCCTTGACGCGGTCCAGCTCGGCCTCGCGCTCCTGCTTGCCGGCGATGGTGAGCGCCTGGGCCAGCTCGCCGCGCACGGCGGCGGTGAGCGCCTCGTACACGTCGTCCTGGAAGTCCAGGAAGATCGGGAACTCGCCGGTCGGCTTCGCGGCCTTCGCGGCGAGGTCGGCCTGGGCCTTGCAGAGCACCTTGATGAAGGGCTTCGCGGCCTCCAGACCGGCGGCGACGACCTCCTCGGTGGGGGCGGTGGCGCCGCCCGCGACGAGCTGGATCGTCTTCTCGGTGGCCTCGGCCTCGACCATCATGATCGCGACATCGCCGTCCTCCAGGACGCGACCGGCGACCACCATGTCGAAGACGGCGTCCTCAAGCTCGGTGTGCGTCGGGAACGCGACCCACTGGCCCTTGATGAGGGCGACGCGGGTGCCGCCGATGGGGCCGGAGAAGGGCAGGCCCGCGAGCTGCGTGGAGCAGGAGGCGGCGTTGATCGCGACCACGTCGTAGAGGTGGTCGGGGTTGAGCGCCATGATCGTCTCGACGACCTGGATCTCGTTGCGCAGGCCCTTCTTGAAGGAGGGGCGCAGCGGGCGGTCGATCAGGCGGCAGGTGAGGATCGCGTCCTCGGAGGGGCGGCCCTCCCGGCGGAAGAAGGAGCCGGGGATCTTGCCGGCCGCGTACATCCGCTCCTCGACGTCCACCGTGAGGGGGAAGAAGTCGAGCTGGTCCTTGGGGTTCTTGGACGCGGTCGTGGCCGAGAGGACCATCGTGTCGTCGTCCAGGTACGCGACGGCGGACCCTGCGGCCTGCTTGGCGAGGCGGCCCGTCTCGAAGCGGATGGTGCGGGTGCCGAAGGTGCCGTTGTCGATGACGGCTTCGGCGTAGTGGGTCTCGTTCTCCACCAGGGGATTCTCCGTTTACGTCTCGTCTTCGCGCGGCCTCGCCCGTGTGGCGGGTCGCGGTGGTGCGGGGCCCTCCGGGGAGGGGCCTGCGGGTGGTGCGGGCCCCTCCGGGAAGGGGCCTGCGGGTGGTGCGGTGCGAGGTCGCGTCCGGGTGGGGCGCGGGCTCGCGGAGTGCGGGCCCCTCCGCGGAGGGGCGGCGCGGGGTGCGGCCCGGGGGTCGCGGGGTGCGGTCCGCCCTGGGCGGGTCGCGGTGCAGCCGGTGGAGAAGCGGCTCCTGGTTGCTGGCCGGTCTTCGATCGAAGCACCCGGGGGCTCTGGCTCTGGGGCCGTGCGGTCGGTACGGGCCTTGGGGGCTGTACGGACCTTGCTCGGCCTGCGGGGCCAGGGCGGCCTGCGGGCCGTTCCGGGCCTTGGGGCCGGTGGGCCTTGCCGGGGGCCACTACCGAGGACCGGCGGCGGCGTGGAGTCGCTTCTCCTGTTCATTTGTTTGCGTACGGGGTCCAGCCTACAAACTGAGCGGTCCCTGTCGCACGTACGACAAAAGGAGCGGTTCCCTGTGCAGGGGAACCGCTCCCTTCACGACGACCTCAGCGGGCGCCCGCCGCACCGCGGCGGATGCCGAGGCGCTCGACGAGCACGCGGAAGCGCGCGATGTCCTTCTTGGCCAGGTACTGGAGCAGCCGGCGGCGCTGGCCGACCAGGATGAGCAGGCCACGACGGGAGTGGTGGTCGTGCTTGTGCGTCTTGAGGTGCTCGGTCAGGTCCGAGATCCGGCGCGAGAGCAGAGCGACCTGCACCTCGGGAGAACCGGTGTCACCCTCCTTGGTGGCGAACTCGCCCATGATCTGCTTCTTCGTGGCGGCGTCGAGCGACACGCGATCTCCTAGTGAATCCAATGAGCCACCGAGTGCCCCGGGTCTGCATCGCCGGGGAGCTTCCGTTACTCGGGAGGCGGGGCGCGCTGGGCGCTGCTCCCAGAGATTCCGGGAGCGCGTACACATACGGCCGGTGTCAAGGTTAGCAGGGTGGGAGGGGGTGGGATTTCGGGGGTGGGGGCGGGGGCGCCGGGGGGCGCGGGAGGCGGCGTCGCGCGGGGAGCGGGGTGCGGGGCTCTGGGGGTGTAGGGGCGTGATGCGAAGAGCGGTGCGATGCGCTCGTACGTTTTGATTACGTGGCGTGACCGCGCACGGCGGGGGTGAACGGCCCGGAACGGGTGGTGGGCGGAGGAGTGTCGGGGATGCCCGAGTGGCCCGTAAAGGTGCGCCGGGGCGCACCCGCTTTGTCATACAGCCTGCCGAATCGCGTACGGGGCGTCCTCGCTGCAAGTACGCTGAGGCCGCTCGTCGTTGGCGCGCGCTCCGCGCACCGGCATGCGGGCGCGTTGGGTACAGGACCACTTCGGGGAAGGGCCAGTCATTCATGTCCGAGGAGCACGAGGCCACGGCACCGGCCGCGCCGGTGGAGCTGGACGAGGAGACGAAGGCGCGCAAGGAGCGGGAGAAGAACGAGCTGTACTCCCTCGACATCTCGGGTGTCGAGTGGATCGGCCCGCCCGGGACCTCGCCCGACGAGGAGCGCGTCGAGATCGCCTACCTGCCGGGGGGCGGTGTGGCGATGCGTTCCTCGCTCGACCACGACACCGTGCTGCGGTACACGGAGGCCGAGTGGACCGCTTTCGTGCTCGGCGCGCGTGACGGGGAGTTCGACCTCGCGTAATCCGATGGTGTGAAGGCCGGGACCTCGAAAAGGGTGCCCGGCCTTCGTGTTGTCCGTCCTCCGGAGGCAACTCGGGCCGCGCAGGCACGCTTTCGGCGGCGTTCGCAGAGGGCGTGCGGGGTGTTGGGCGGCGGCGAGTGGCGTCCTCAACTCGGGAACACGTCGCGTGACTTCAGGAGATCATCGAGCGGGAAGGCGTCCCGGTGGTTACCCGATGCGCGTGAACAGCCCTGCTATTCGGCATACGTGATGACTAGTCTGGTGTCAGGCGAGCTGCGGGACCTTCCGAGTCCACGGAGCCCGCCACGGGGGGCCGGTTCCGCAGGCCCATGGACGCGGCGGGGCAACGTGACGCCGCCGCCCCGACGCACGAGTGCCGATTCACCTGGAGGAGCTGTGAGCAGCGACCGGGACGCGTATCGCGGGGGCCGCTCGGCTTCCGGCGCTGACCACGAGGAATCCGTCGCCGAGACCACCGGCGAGTTCCGTTTCGACCAGTCGACCGCCTGGTACACGGCCACGACGTCGCCGAGCGACGAGGCCACGGCCCCGGAGAAAGCGGGCCGCGAGGGAGCAGTCCGCGAAGAAGCGGGCCGCGAAGAAGCGGGCGGGGAGAAAGTGGACCGCGAGGCAGCGGGCCGCGAGGAGACGGGCGCAGACGCGGCGCGCCGCGGCGAAGAGAGCAGCGGCGAAATCGACGGTGCCGAGAAGGAGGGCGCTGCGGCGAGGTGGACGGCCGGGAACGGCCTGGCCGGGTCTTCACCCGACGTGACGGGTGTGCCGGGAGCTGATGCCCTCGGACAGAGGGCGGGGAGTCAGCCCGAGGCGGAGCCGCTCGGCGGTGACGCCTCCTGGACGGCGACGTCGCTCGGTGGCCTGGCGGGGCTTCCGTTCGGGAGCGGTTCCGGTGCCGACGGGGGCGACGGGTCCATCGGGGCTGCGTTGCCCTGGACCGGTCTGGGGAATCCAGGCACGGAGCGCGAGGAGAAGACGGTGCGGGCCGTCGCGTCGGACGCCGACGAGGCACGCGACGTCGCGGCCGATGACGCGAACGACGGCGCGATCGACGGCATGGAACGCGGCGCTGTGACGGAACCGGACGAGACGCGACGGCGCGACGAGACGCGGGACGACGCCACGGTGCGCGGGTCACGCGACGTGGCATATGCGACGTCGCGTGACCACGGCGCGCCGGAGGACGCCGCGACGTCGGACACCGACGCCGCGACATCCCTGGCGGAAGCACCGGACGAGGCGCTGCCGATCGAGGCGGAACGGGGCGACGCGGTACGAGGTGAGGCGGTACGGGGCGACGCCACGGGCGGTGCGGCGGAACCCGACGACGCGGCGAGCCCGGACGAGTCCGCGCCCGGTCGGCGGGACGTGGACGAGGACTACTTCATGCTGCCGCCCATGCCCGCCGCGCCACCGGCCCCGACAGGATTCACGCCGCCGCCCGGCACCGCCTCCGCGGTCCCGCGCCTCCCCGAAGGCAGCGGCTTCGTGCCGGCCGAGTCGCCTGCTCACGGCGGCGACCTGGAGAGCGGCGCGACGATGCGTTTCTCTCTTCCCTCCGCACGCCCGCAGGACACGTCGCGCGGGGACGACGCGTCGATGCCGCGCGACGTGAACGACGCGACGACGCGTGGCGCGGCGCCCTTCGGCGACGTCGCGGCACGCGACGCTGCGGACGCGGAACGACGCGACGTGGCGGGCGCGGAGCCGGGCGGCGAGGTGGGCACGACAGGCGTGGCACCACGCGACGCCGCGGGCGCGGCGGCTACGGAACCGTCCGACGCCTCCGGCGACGTCGGCCCCGGGCAGCGTGACGTGGCGGGTACCGAGCCGCCCGACGTGGCGGGTACCGAGTCACGCGACGTGGCAGCAGGCTTGCGCGACGTAGCAGAAGACAACGAAACATGGGCCGTCCCCACGACGCCCCCCGGCGGCCTGTCGCTGCCGCCCTCCTTCGCACCCGCCGATGCCACGCCCTCCGACGTCGCGTCCTCCGACGTCGCCCCGACCGACATCGCGCCGACCGATGCGGGTAGCGCTACCGAAAACGCGACGCCGCGGGACGGAGCCCCGCTCGACGACGCGACGTCCGCAGAGCGCGAAGGCGCGCCGCAGCCTCCCTCGCCGCCCCAAGGCGCCGCGCCGCCACGAGACGACGCGGCCCCGCAGGACGCTCCGCCGCCGCGCCCCCTGGTACCGCCGCAGACGCGGCGTTCGTGGCCGCCGCCGTCCCTCGCAGGGCAGGACCTGCCGGGGCTCGTCCCGCCGCCGCACGCCAACGTCGCGCGCAAGGAGAAGGAACCTGAGCCCGACGCGTCGTCGCAGGACACGTCGCGTCCGGGACGGGGTGACGGTTACGGCTTCCCGCGCTCCGATACGTCGCGTGCGGGTTACGGCTTCCCCGTGCAGTCCTCCCCCGGCGCGCAGCCCGGGTACGGTTTCCCGCCGCGCGGCGCAGAGGGCGGTTACGGCTACCCGGCACCGGCCGTCGACACACCCCCGGCCGACACCCCTCCAGCCACCCCACCTGCCGCCGCACCACCCGCCGCCGCGCCGCCGGCCGATCCGCAGACGACGCGCCTGCACCGCGTACGCCCCGCGACGCCACCCGGTGACGTACCCGCGCCCGAAGCCCCTGTCGCGCCCGAGGGCGGTACGCCACCGGAGCCCGCG
>NZ_JAAGLR010000689.1 GCF_010548245.1 Streptomyces sp. SID11385 | reverse complement strand
CGCGCACCGGGGCCGGCGCCCTCGTTCGCGCGCAGCGAGGGACAGCAGGAGGGCGGAACGGAGGCGGGACCGGGGGCGCAGGCGTGCGGACAGCACCGGTGCGGAGGAGGGACCGGGGACGTGGCCCGGGGTGACGCGTCGGACGACGGCCCGGCGGCTGCGGCGGCCGGGTGGGAGGGCATGGCCGGGACCGGTGCGGCGGAGGACGCCTCAGCGGGACGCTGGTCCACCGGGGGCGGCGGAGGGCCCGAAGGCGGGGTCGCGCGCGGCGAAGAGCACAGCGGACCGGCGGGAGTGAGCCCGGAGAGAGCGGGCTCGCCCGGGAACGAGGACGACGGCGGCGCAGAAGGCGACGAGCCACCGGACTGCCGGGGCACCGGAACGGTACCCCGCTCCTGCCCCGTGAGCGAGGTCCCCCCGAGCTCCGCACTCGGCGGATCAGCGCGCTCGAACCGCCGCACGGACGCGGCCTGCGACCCGAACGCGAGCGGAGCCGTGGGCACCGAGCCAGGCTTCCTGGACGAGAGCGAAGCCGGAGTCGGGCGCCGGGGCGAGACCTGGCCCTGGGGCAGGCTCGGGAGCTGAGGCGCGGCCACGTACGACGGCGGAACCGCGTGCGAAGGCGGGACCCTGTGGGAAGGCGGGACCCTGTGCGAAGGCTCGCGCTCGTCCCACTCGCCGCCGGTCTCCCGCCGCCGGACCCGGGGCGGAGATCCGGCCGCACGCGAATCCGTGAGCGCCGCGGCGACCGGCTCCGGTCCAGGGCCCGTCGGCACGCGCGGAGCCGGGGCCGATCCGGCGCCCCTCGCGAAAGGGGTCGGTGCGCAGGGCTGCGTGGCCTCCGCCATCCACCGAGAGGAAGGAGCCGCCCGCCGTCCGGCGGCCGACGGCTCGGCAGGACCCGGTTGCGCCGAGATGGTGGCGGGTGCGGCCGGCGATTGCGCGGGAGAGCCCACCGGTTCCGGGAACGGCAAGGTCTGGACAACCGGGGACGCCGGTGCGGGGCGCGGTGACCAGGCCGTATTGCTCCGGGGCTCGGTACGGCGCTGAAGTGACGGCGTGGACGGGGCCGTGGGGCCGGGGGCCGTCAGCTCCGGGGACGCCGCGGGTCGCGGGGCGGTGACGGAGGGGGTCTCGGTGGCGGAGGGCGTCGAAGAACGTCCCGGCGGAGACGAGGAGACGCCCATGACGGCGATCCCCTCCGCCTTCTCCACCCCCGCCCGGGCCTGCCGTCCTGGCCGAGGCGCCGGCCGGTCGGCCCGGGCGCGCGCCAGCTCCGCAACGAACCGCGCCCGCACAAGCGCGAGTTCGTCGGTTCCCAGAGCGCTCGTCAGTGCGGCGTGGACCGGGTCCCCCTGCGTGGGCACGAGACGCAGCAGGTAACCGCGTTCGTCGGGGTCCGCCGCGCGGGCCGTCTCCTCGGGGCCGAGCTGGACCGCGAGGAGACCCGCCCGCTCCCACGGGTCGGAGCTGAGCCGGTGCAGGGACTCCCGCCGCCGCTCCCGCCACCGTGCCGCGCGCCGGTCGTCCTGCGCCTGGGAGCGCAGTGCGGCCGGCAGTCTGCCGACCAGCAGCTCGGGCCTGCGCCGCCCCAGCTCCGCCACTTCCGTGGCGAGGTAAGCCCAGACGACGGCCCGGTAGCGGTTGAGGTGGAAGGCGAGCGGCGCGAGCAGGCCCAGTTTGGCGAGGCGGGTGAAGCGGTGCGGGGCGATGCCGAGCAGGTCGGCGGCGTCGGCGGTGCCGACGCACCGTACCGTGTCGCGGAGCGCCCCCGGGAAGCCGGGCGCCGCCCGCTGCCGCTCGATCTCCCCGGCCGCGAAACGGCGCGGGAGCGTGCCGCGCCCGGGCACGGAGGGCAGCACGTCGAGCACGGCCGCCCGCTCCACCTCCTCGATCGTCAACTCCAGCAGACAGGCGGCCTGTTCCGGTCCGAGGAAGTCACCCCGGACCGACCGCTCGCCCGCCGTCGCCGTCGCCGTCCTGCCACGTACCGCCATACCGTCCCCCTCGGAGCCGAATCCTTGGGACAGACCGTATGGGACGGGACGGACACCACCTTCCTCCCGCCTGTGGATAACTCGGCAGCAATCAGATCATCTGATCCTCAACATGGTGAAGATCCGACATTCGCACCCTCTCGCGCGCCCCGCGCACCCCTCAGCCGGCCGCTCCCGGCCGCCGGGAATCCACTCCCAGATGCTCCCCCACCTTGCTCACGAGCAGCGTCATCTCGTAGGCCACCTGCCCCACGTCGGCGTCCGAGCCGCTCAGCACGCACAGGCAACTGCCGTCCCCCGCCGCCGTGACGAAGAGAAGTGCCTCGTCGAACTCGATGACCGTCTGGCGGACCTTGCCCACCTTGAAATGCACGCCCGAACCCTTGGCGAGACTGTGCAGACCCGAGGCGACCGCCGCGAGGTGCTCGGCGTCCTCGCGCGCGAGATCGGCACTGAGACCCGTGACGAGTCCGTCGTTGGACAGCACCAGAGCGTGCTTGATGTGCTCGACGCGCTGGGTGAGTTCATCGAGAAGCCACCCGAGTCTTGCGTTCCGTTCCACGTTCCGCTCTCCCCGTCCGCAGCCGCTCCCCCTGTTCGGAGGAACTCTTCGGCAAGCCTTCACCACCACCCGGCGGACAGCAAGGATGATGAGCATATGACCCACAAAATGACCGATGAAGAATGGCGGACCTTCGTTTCGGAAGGCACGCGGACGGCGAAGCTGGCCACCGTGCGGGCGGACGGAAGTCCGCACATCGCCCCGATCTGGTTCGTTCTGGATGGTTCGGACCTGGTCCTCAACACCGGCAAGGACACCGTCAAGGGGCGGAATCTGGCCCGTGACGGGCGTGTCGCGCTGTGCGTGGACGACGAGCGACCGCCGTTCTCGTTCGTGACGATCGAGGGGTCCACCGAAATCAGCGAGGAGCCGGAGGAGTTGCTGCGCTGGGCGACGACGATCGCCGAGCGCTACGTGGGCCCGCAGGAGGCCGAGGTCTACGGGCGCCGCAACGCGGTTCCGGGAGAACTCGTCGTCCGGGTGAAGGTCGAGAAGGTCGTCGCCTACGGGGGCGTCGCCGACTGACATCCCGGCCGAAGCCGCCGCCCGGCACCCCGGTCCCACACGCCGGCCGACACCCCCGCCGAAGCCCGCGCCACACCCCGGCCCAGGCCGCCGCGACCCGCGCCACCGCGCCTTACCGCGCCACCGCCTCAAGCAGCCGCGCCGCCCGGAACCTCCCCGTGTACGCCACGAGTTCCGCGAGGACGTGACGGACCGTCGTCGCCTCGCGCACATCGCCGGCGAGCACGGGGACGCCCGGCGACAGGCCGAGCGCCGACGCGACCTGTTCGGGGGTGTACGCGGCGGGCCCCGCGAAACGGTTCATCACCACGACGAAGGGCAGCGCCCGCTCCTCAAGCCGGTCCACGAGCGCGAAGCTCTCGGCGAGCCGCCCGGTGTCGACGAGTACGACGGCGCCGAGCGCCCCCGCGCACATGTCCTCGCACAGCGCCGCCGACCGTTCGAGTCCCGGGACGCCGAAGAGGCACAGCGTCAGGTCGGGGCGCAGCGCGATCCGCCCGAAGTCGAGCGCGACCACCCCTTCCTCATTCCCCCGCTTCCCCGCGCCACCGGCCGGCTCGTAGGCGACCACGGGGCCGTACGGGCGCGGCGACGACGGCGCGAGCCCCGCACGGCCGGGTCCGCCTCCACCCGGCCCGCCTGCACCCGGCCCACCGCGGCCGAACCCAGCACCGTCCGCCCCCTCACCATTCCCCACGTCGCCATGCGACACCTCGCCCTCCCCCACCTCACCCCCCAGCACCTCACCCTCCAGAGCACGACCCTCCGGCAGCCCACTCCCCCGTGCGGAACCGAGCCCCCGCGCGGCCCCCGTCCCCCGCGTGGCACCGACGAACGACGTCTTCCCGGTGGCAGGCCCACCCGACACGACGATCTTGAGAACGAGGCGTTCCCCCGTCGTGTCCCACCGTCCGTCGCTCATCCGCCACTTCCCTCGCCGCCCGCATCACCGGCACCAGCCGTCCCGGTACCAAGCGCCCAGGATGACAAGACACCGGGCAAAGGGCGCGAAGTGCGGGATTCTTTACCGGATGGGCATGGTCGCGCCCGGATCGGACCGTTTCACGCCACACCGGGTTCGCAAGCGACAGGATTCGCGATCACGCGCGCCAGAGCGCTCCGGACGCGCGCTCAGGACAGCACCAGATTCCACCGCCCGCCGTGCCCGCTGAGTGTCGTCACCGCCAGCGGGCGGACGTCGACGCGCCAGTACGCGGGGAGCGGAAGGCCGAGAGCGTGGACGAGGGCGGCGCGGACCGTGTCCGGTTCGACGAACAGGGGCAGCGGGCCCGTCACGGTCTCCGCCAGGTGGTCGAGGTGGGTACCGACGCGCCGCACGAGGGCGGCCAGCGGTTCGCCGTCGCCACCGGGGCGCGCCGCCGGGTCGGAGAGCCAGGCGGCGAGGGCGGCGGGCTCCGCCGCGGACACCGCGTCCAGCGGACGGCCGCGCCAGCTTCCCGGGTCCTGCCCGGCGAGGGCGGGTTCGGGGACGGCACCGGGATGGCCGAGGAGGGCGGCGGTCTCGTGGCAGCGCGCCGAGGGCGCGCGGCGGGCCCGTACCCGTACGTTCTCCGCCCGCATCGGCACACCGCTCGCCCGCAGTTCGGCGGCGGCCGTGCGGCCCCGGTCCGTGAGCGGCGTGCCGTCGTCGAACGCGGCCGAACGGCTCGCCTCGCTCTCGGCGGCCGAGACAAGGATCACCCGGATCGTCATACCGGCCCGCTTTCACCGTTTGTCATGTCTCACGTCCAGCAGGCGCACTTGGCGTTCGGACGGGTGAGCGATATCGTCCCGATGACCTTACAAGCGACATGACGGAATCCGGTGAGAGCCCGGAACGGTCGCGCCACTGTATGCCTGGCCTCGCACGCGGACCCGGTGAGTCAGACCCGTCATGCGTATTCGAAGCTCCACCGACCGGGACGCGAGTTCCCCAGGAGGCTTGCCATGGCGCAGTCCGCCGCCCCGCCCGTTTCGGGCTCTTCTTCCGTTTCTGAGACTCCCCTCCGGCTGCCGGTCCGCACGGTGCTGCCGTGGGCGGTCTTCGTCGGTCTCCTCCTGCTCATCGCGCTCTACTTCGTCGGCGCCGAGCAAGGCGCCACCTCGCTGTTCTCCGGCACGGGCGTCCACGAGTGGGTGCACGACGGCCGGCACCTGCTCGGCTTCCCCTGCCACTGACGGACGGATTCGAACTCCCATGAACTCCGCCATCGTCAGGAAACTCCTCGTGCGCGGGATGCTCGCCGGTCTCGCCGCCGGGGTCCTCGCCTTCGTCGTCGCCTACCTGCTCGGGGAGCCCCGGGTGGACTCGGCGATCGCTCTGGAGGAGGCGCACTCCCACGGGGGAGGCGGCCACGAGCACGAGGTCGAGGTCGTCAGCCGCGGCCTCCAGTCCACGGCCGGGCTCGCGACCGGTGTCCTCGCCTACGGGGTCGCCTTCGGCGGCATCGTGGCCCTCGCCTACTGCTTCGCGCTCGGCCGCGTGGGCCGTTTCAGCCCGCGCGCGACCGCCGCGCTCATGGCGGCGGGCGGCCTCTTCGCCGTCTACCTCGTTCCCTTCCTCAAGTACCCGGCGAACCCCCCGGCCGTCGGCAACCCCGACACGATCGGCAAGCGCACGGCGCTGTACGGGCTGATGATGCTGCTCAGCGTGCTGCTCGCGCTCGCGACCGTGATCATCGGCAAGCGGCTCGCGCCGACGCTCGGCAACTGGTGGGCGACGGTCGTCGCGCTCGCCGGCTTCGCCGTCGTGATCGGCCTCGCCTACGCGTTCCTGCCGTCCATCAATGAGGTCGGGCACGACTTCCCCGCCACGCTGCTGTGGCAGTTCCGCGTGGCCTCGATCGGCATCCAGCTCACGTTGTGGACCGGCTTCGGCCTGCTCTTCGGCGAGTTGGCGCAGCGGCTGCTCGCGCCCGCCGAACGGCGCGTCAAGGTCGGCTCGGTGGCCTCGGCCGCTGCCTGAGCGACATCCCGTACGTCACGGTGGAGGGGCCCGGTTTCCCGGGCTCCTCCACCGTTTTCACGTCCCCGCGGGCAGGATGGACGGCATGAACGAGAAGACCCAGCAGGAGGTACGGGAGTTCTTCGGATCGCGCGCGGCGGGCTGGGAGGACAGGTTCCCCGGCGATCAACCGCGCTACGACGCGGCCACGGCGGTCCTCGGACTGCGGCCGGGTGACGTGGTGCTCGACGCGGGCTGCGGCACGGGCAGGGCGCTCGCGCCGCTGCGGGAACGCGTCGGGAGCGCGGGCGCGGTGCTCGGCGTGGACCTGACGCCGGAGATGCTGCGTGAGGCGGCCGCGAAGGGCCGGGCGCGGCACGGGACGCTCGTCCTGGCGGACGTGGCACGGCTGCCGCTGCGGGACGGGGCGTGCGACGCGGTGTTCGGGGCGGGGCTCGTCTCGCACTTGCCGGGCCCGGAGACCGGCCTGCGGGAACTCGCGCGGGTGACCCGGCCCGCCGGGCGGCTCGGTCTCTTCCACCCCCTCGGCCGCGCGGCCCTCGCGGCGTGTCACGGCAGGGAGTTGAGCGAGGACGACGTACGGGCCGAGGCGCGTCTCGCCCCGCTGCTCGACGCCACGGGCTGGCGGCTCGTGTCGTACGCGGACGAGGACACGCGCTTCCTCGCGGTGGCGGTACGGAAGCCGGAGCGGCCCACGGCCTGACGGGCCGGTTCGCCTCGCCGCGACCGCCCGCGACGCACCCCTCCCCGGCCGGCGCACCGGCACCGCCCGCCCCCTCCCCGCCTACGACTCGCACGGCGGGTGAAGGCTTCGGGACGGGCTTGTGCGGCCTCTCGACTCCGTGGTTACCGACTGGTTAAGGTGCGCCAGCCCGCACGCGGCGGGCCCCGTCGTCCTGCTTCCGCACGGGACGGGACGCTCGGGCAGCGATCGGGAGGCGGACGTGGGCGAGCCGGAGGACGCGGGGACCGGGACCGTGGCGACGGAGGTGCCGGAGACCGCGCGGGCGACGGGTGAGGAGCCGGGCCGGGCGGACGGCGTCACAGCGGGCGGGGGCGACGGGCCCACCGCCGGCGAGGAGGACGCGCTGCTCGTCCTGACCGCCGCGCTGCTGACACCGGCCCAGTTCCCCGGGGCCCTCGGCGACGACTACCCGGAAGCGTGCGCCCGGCTGGGACTGCCGCCTCTCGTCCAGGGGTACGGGCTCGTCCTCGGGCAGGACGGGGCGGGCGCGCGGTGGACGGTCGTGGTCGACGACGTCTCGCTGGTCGCCGTCGCGATCGCCTCGTGGGACTGCGGGATGGAGTACGAGCTGACGCCGGCCCCGCGCGCGATCGTGGCGAACCTGCCGGGCTGGCCCCTGGCGCTCGCCGTCGCCGCCCCCGGCGTGCCCGCGCCGCACGACCCGGACCTCTCGGGGGACCCGGAGGCACCCGAGGCCCTGCGCCCGCCGTCTTTGACGGGCTGGGGCCCGGCCCAGCGGCGGCTGGGCGCCGACGAGATCTCCCGCCAGTGGGCCACGTGGCGCGGGGAGTTCACGACGGAGGAGGCCGAGGTGGCGGAGGCGGGGGACGGTGCCGCGAGCCCCGAGGGTTCCTTCACGGCTCCGGGCCCCGAGGGGTCCTTCACGGCTCCGGGCTCCGAGCCCACCGCCGAATCGGTCCGCGCGGCGCTCGCCGAGGCCCGCGCCTATCTCGACACGCCTCCGCCGCTGGGCCGCATCCGCTCCGCGTTCGCGAGCGACGAAGCGCGTCTGCTGCGGGTCGACGGCCCGGGCTGGTCGCTCGTGGCCCGTACCGACGACATGGCCTTCGTCCTGCTGGACGCGGTGCCGGGGGAAGTCATCCCTGTCGAACGCGGCCCCCGGCTCCCGGCCCTCCTGGCGGGGCTCGAAGCGCTGGCCGCGCGTTCTTGACCGACCGGGGCGGGCCGCAGCCGTCCCCCGCTCACCCGACGTCATGGACGCTGCCTCTCACCCCGCGTTCCGTCGGCCGGGCTCGGATCAGCGATCCCACCCGGTCCCAGCGGTCCCCGGCCGGTCCGCAGCCGATGCGGGGCATGGGGACCGTGGCGCCGAGGCGCAGGGCCTCCGCGGCGAGGCGGTGAAGGGCCTCGTCGACAGCCTCGTACCGGCCCGGGACGCGCGCTCGCGCCGCGGTCCCGCCTCCGGCAGTGGCCCTTCAGCGGCCCAGTTGCTTGCGGCTCGCCCTGCGCAGCCTGCGGCGCTGGCTCGGGTCGAGGGTGAGGTAGGCGGCGGCGGGGACGCCGAGGATGATCAGCAAGGCGGCCCACCAGGGCAGCCAGATGAGCAGGATGAGGCCGACGACGGCACCGCCGGCCGCCACCTTCGCTTTCGTGGACATGTCTCTCGTCTCCCCCGGTGCTCGTCCGGCCGGGCCGCGGTCTCGCGGCCCTGTCCCGGTCACCTGTCGTCAAGAACGGCTCTGCCGCTCCCACGGTTCCAGTGGAGACCCGATCCGGCCACCGGGGCAACCCTGATCTTTCTCGGGGTCGCCCCCGGACGCCCCCGATGCCCCTCCCGCGCGCACCCGCGATTCGCGGCCGTAAACCTTTCGCCACCGTCGTCCCGGAGCACACCCCCGGCCCCTGCCTGCGGTCGAACGAGCGCCGGGAACACGGCCCCGGCCTTTCATTCGCCCCAGCGATTGGCAGGGCGGTCCGCGTCCGAGAGCGTGGGACACGTCGCGACCGGCGCGGTACGGGGCAGGACGCCGCGCCGGGACCGGAGGGCACACCCGTGCCCCGGCTGTCGTCACCCAACGGGAGAAACCACATGCTCGGTACGAAGATGAAGCGCACCCTCGCGATGGGCGGGGCGAGCCTCGCGCTCGCCGGGGCCGGCGTCATGGCCGCGAGCCCCGCCTTCGCCGCCACCACCGTCGTCGCCTGGACCCACGGCAACGTCCACGCCGGTCCGGCGACGGGCGAGCGGGTGGTCAGCTACGTCAACAAGAACTACAGCTACACGGGGCTGTGCTGGCTGGAGGGCGACCTCGTCAACGACCACGGCATCAGCAACCGCAACTGGGTCCGCCTCCAGCTCAACAGTGGCGGGATCGGCTACGTGAGCGCCATCTACCTGAAGGGCAACGACAAGGGCAACGTGCCCAACCACTGCTGAGCGGTCCCGAGCAGGCCGTGGGCCCCGTCTTCCGTCCGGAAGGCGGGGCCCACGGCCCTGTCCGCGGCGGGCGGAGCGGACCTCGCTCAGCCCTGGACGCCCAGCAGGTGGTCCGTGGCGAGCTGGTCGAGCGCCTCGAAGGCCATGCCGCGCTCGGCGGCGGCCTCCACGTCGAAGTCCTCGTACGCGCTCTTGTCGGCGAGCAGCGAGGCGAGGCCGTCCCCGGCGGTGGGCAGGGCGAGCTGGTCGAGGCGAGCGGCCTTGAGCGCCTCCTGCACCTTCGGGTCGGCGCGGAAGGCGGCGGCGCGCTCCTTGAGGATGAGGTAGTTGCGCATGCAGCCCGCGGCCGAGGCCCACACGCCGTCGAAGTCCTCGGTCCGCGGCGGCTTGAAGTCGAAGTGGCGCGGGCCCTCGTAGCCGGCCGTCTCCAGGAGGTCGACGAGCCAGAACGCGTTGCGCAGGTCGCCGGCGCCGAAGCGCAGGTCCTGGTCGTACTTGATGCCGTTCTGGCCGTTGAGGTCGAGGTGGAAGAGCTTGCCGGACCACAGGGCCTGCGCGATGCCGTGGGCGAAGTTCAGCCCGGCCATCTGCTCGTGGCCGACCTCCGGGTTGACGCCGTACAGCTCCGGGCGCTCCAGGCGCTCGATGAAGGCGAGGGCGTGGCCCACGGTGGGGAGCAGGATGTCGCCGCGCGGCTCGTTGGGCTTGGGCTCGATGGCGAAGCGGAGGTCGTAGCCCTGCTCGGTGACGTACTCGCCGAGGAGGTCGAACGCCTCCTTCATGCGGTCGAGCGCGAGGCGGATGTCCTTCGCGCCGCCGGACTCGGCGCCCTCGCGGCCGCCCCAGGCGACGTACGTCTCGGCGCCCAGCTCCGCGGCGAGGTCGATGTTGCGGATGACCTTGCGCAGCGCGTAGCGGCGGACGTCGCGGTCGTTGGAGGTGAAGCCGCCGTCCTTGAAGACGGGGTGCGTGAAGAGGTTCGTCGTCGCCATCGGCACGACGAGGCCGTGCGTGTCGAGCGCCTCGCGGAAGCGCTTGACGATCCGCTCGCGCTCGGCGTCCGTGGAGCCGAAGGGGATGAGGTCGTCGTCGTGGAAGGTGACCCCCCAGGCGCCCAGTTCGGCCAGCCGGCGCACGGACTCGACCGGGTCGAGCGCGGGGCGGGTGGCGTCCCCGAAGGGGTCCCGGCCCTGCCAGCCGACGGTCCACAGACCGAAGCTGAACTTGTCCTCGGGGGTGGGCTGGTAGTTCATGCGGCTCCCTCGCCATCGTGTCGTGCGTGCCGTGGCCTATTTCGTCATGGCGCTTAACAAATTAGACTCCCGGAGCCCGGCTGTGAAGAGCGGGTGCCGATTCGGCCCCTCCGGGCGGGTGTCTCGCCCCGCCGGACGGAGTACGACACGGTGGTGTGATCAGCCGGGCAGGACGCCGCTCCGGGACGCGGGCGGCGGCGCGATGGGAGGACGAGGATGACAGCCGGGGAGCAGGCCGAAGGGCCGTACGTGGTCGGGATCGACACTTCGACGCAGTCCACGAAGGCGCTGGTCGTGGACGTGGCGACGGGGCGGGTCGTGGCGAGCGGGCAGGCGCCGCACACGGTGACGACGGGGGCGGGCCGCGAGTCGGACCCCCGGCAGTGGTGGGAGGCGCTGCTGAGCGCCCTGGAGCAGTGCGGGCCGTACGCGCGGCAGGCGGCGGCGGTCTCGGTGGGCGGCCAGCAGCACGGGCTCGTGACGCTCGACGCCGCGGGTGAGCCCGTACGGCCCGCGCTGCTGTGGAACGACGTGCGCTCGGCCCCGCAGGCGCGCGCGCTCGTCGAGCGGCAGGGCGGGCCCGCGTGGTGGGCGGAGCGGACCGGGAGCGTGCCCGGGTCCTCGTTCACGGTCACGAAGTGGGCGTGGCTCGCCCAGCACGAGCCGGAGGCGGCGAAGGCCGCGGCGGCGGTGCGGCTGCCGCACGACTACCTCACCGAGCGGCTGACCGGCGAGGGCACGACGGACCGGGGCGACGTCTCGGGGACCGGCTGGTGGGCGGCGGGCCCGGAGGCGTACGACGAGGAGATCCTCGGCCTCGTGGGGCTCGACGCGGCCAAGCTGCCGCGCGTCGTGGGACCCGGTGAGGTCGCGGGGACGGTACGGGGCGACGCGCTGCCGTTCGCGCGCGGCACCCTCGTCGCCGCCGGGACCGGGGACAACGCCGCCGCCGCGCTCGGGCTCGGGCTGCGCCCCGGGACGCCGGTGCTGAGCCTCGGCACGTCCGGCACGGTGTACGCCCTCTCGCCGCGCCGGCCCGCCGACCCGAGCGGTACGGTCGCGGGCTTCGCCGCCGCGCACGGCGACTGGCTGCCGCTCGCCTGCACGCTCAACTGCACGCTCGCCGTGGACCGGGTCGCCGCCCTCCTCGGCCTCGACCGCGAGGCCGTCGAGCCAGGCGGGACGCTGAGCTTCCTGCCGTACCTGGACGGCGAGCGCACCCCGAACCTGCCGGGCGCCTCCGGGCTGCTCACCGGGCTGCGCCACGACACGAGCGGCGGCCAGCTCCTCCAGGCCGCGTACGACGGAGCCGTCTACTCGCTCCTGGACGCGCTCGGCCTCGTGCTCGACGGCGAGGGCGAGGGCGACGAGAACGAGCCGCTGCTGCTCATCGGCGGCGGGGCGCGCGGCCGGGCCTGGCAGGAGACCGTGCTGCGGCTCTCCGGGCGGCCGGTGCGCGTGCCCGAGGCGAAGGAACTCGTCGCGCTCGGTGCCGCGGCGCAGGCGGCGGGGCTCCTGACGGGCGAGGACCCGGCGGCCGTGGCCCGGCGCTGGGGCACGGCGCGCGGTCCGCTCCTGGAGCCCGTCGCCAAGGACCACGAGACCCTCGCGCGGATCTCCGGGGTACTCTCCGACGCGGCGCCCCTCCTGGACGGGACCCCGGTCACGGACTGAGCGGAGGCGGGGGTGGGCGGGTGTCCTTGGTGGCCCTGCCGCGGGTCACGTCACGGGGCCCCGCCCCGCCCCGCTCCTCAGCAGCCGACGGAGCTGGATTCTCGCTTCCCTGTCCCTTCACCTCCAAGGAGTCACGATGACCGCCGCGTTGCCGGACACACAGCAGGGCATGCGCCGGCGGAATCTCTCGCGGGTGCTGCACACCGTGGCCGCGCGGGGGCCCCTGTCGCGGGCCGCCGTCGCGGCGCGGATCGGGCTGACCCGGGCCGCCGTGTCCACGCTCGTGGACGAGCTGATCCGGGCCGGGTTCCTCGACGAGCTGGGGCCCGAGCGCCCCGGGCGGGTGGGCCGGCCCGGTTCCGCGCTCGCGGTGAGCGCGCGGGGTCCCGCCGGGCTCGGCGCGGAGATCGGGGTCGATCACCTCTCGGTGTGCGCGGTGGACCTGAGCGGGACGGTGCGGGCGCGGGTGGTGCGGCCCGTCGACAACCGGGAGCGGGCGGCGGAGCCCGTGCTCGCCGCGCTCGGGGCGCTCGTGGACGAGGTGCGGATCACCGCCGAGGGACTGGGGCTGCGGCCCGCCGGGCTCGCCGTCGCCGTGCCCGGCCTCGTCGAGCGGGACCGCCCCTTCGTGGTGCGCGCGCCCAACCTCGGCTGGACCGACACCGATCTCGGTCCGCTGCTGCCCGCGGGGCTGCCGGTGACGGTCGACAACGAGGCGAACTTCGGTGCCCTCGCCGAGCTGTGGACCGGTGAGGGCGCGCACGAGAACTTCGTGCACGTCTCGGCCGCGATCGGGATCGGTGCCGCCGTCGTGCTCGGCGGTGAACTGCTGCGCGGGACACGGGGGTTCGCGGGTGAGCTGGGGCATGTGCCGGTGCGTCCCGAGGGGCCCTCGTGCCCCTGCGGGGGGCGCGGCTGCCTGGAGCAGTACGCGGGGCAGGAGGCGGTGTGGCGGGCGGCGGGCCTCGCTCCGGGACAGGAGACGGTCGGGCTGCTCGCGCAGCGCGCGGCCGAGGGCGACAAGGCGGTGCTGAAGGCTCTGCGCGGCGCGGGGAGCGCGCTCGGGATCGCGCTCTCGGGCGCGGTGAACCTCCTCGACCCGGAGGGCGTCGTGCTCGGCGGCTCGCTCTCGCCGCTCGCCGAGTGGCTGCTGCCGCCGCTGCGCCGCGAGCTGACCCGGCGCACGGCGACGGCGAACCGTCCGGTGACGGTCTCGCGACTCGGCCGCGAGGGCCCGCTCCTCGGCGCGGCGCACTCGGTGGTGCGGGCGGTCCTCGACGACCCGGTGGCGCTCACGGCGGACTGAGGCGGAACGCGCACGGCGGCCTGGGGCGGAGCGCCCATTGCGGCCTGGGGCGGAACGCTCACAGCGGCTGGGGCGGGCGAGGCGAACGCCGAGCTGGACGCGCGTCACCCCGTCTGCCCCGTAAGGGAGTTGGCCACCTTCCGCGCAGCGGCGTCACCCCGTACCGTGCCGGTAGCCGCACCCCGTCCGACCGGGCGGGCCCCACCCCCCACCAGGAGGCGGAACCACCGTGGAACGCGCCAGATCAGTGCCCAGCCGCCGCACCCTCCTCAGGGGCGCCGCGCTCGCCGCCGTGCCCGCCGCGCTGCTCACCGGGCCTCCGGCCGCCGCCGCGAAACCGGCCGCGGTCGACCACCCGGGCGCCGAGTGGGTGCCCGCGAGCACCTCCAACTACACGGTCGCGAACCGGCCTTCGCAGTACCCGGTGGAGTACGTGGTGATCCACGTGACGCAGGAGTACTTCACGGACACCCTCGCCATCTTCCAGAACCCGGCGAAGCAGGTCACCGCGCACTACGTGGTGCGCTCGGCGGACGGCCACATCGCGCAGTGCGTGCGCGAGAAGAACGTCGCCTGGCACGCCGGGAACTGGGACTACAACACCCGCAGCATCGGCATCGAGCACGAGGGCTGGGTCGACAAGCCGGAGTACTTCACGAACGCCATGTTCGAGGCGTCGGCCGCGCTCACCGCCTCCGTGTGCGACCGCTACGGCATCACGAAGGACAGGGAGCACATCCTCGGGCATGTCGAGGTGCCCGGCACCGACCACACCGATCCCGGCGCGCTGTGGGACTGGACGAAGTACATCCGGCTCGTCAACCTCGCCTGAGGCAAGCGCACTTCAGCACACGTGGTGGAGCCACCCGCGCCGGTCCTCGGTCCTGCCGTACTGGAGGTCGAGGACCGTGCGGCGCAGGGCGAGCGTCGTCGGGCCCGGGGTGCCGTCGCCGACCGCGAAGGCGTAGCCCGCGCCCTTGAAGCCGGTGACGGGGGTGAGGACGGCCGCCGTCCCGGCGGCGAAGACCTCGGTGACGGTGCCGTCCTGCGCGCCCGCGCGCAACTCCGCGAGGGAGATGGTCCGTTCGACGGGCCTGAGGCCGAGTTCGGGCGCCAGCGCGAGGACCGTGTCACGCGTGACGCCTTCGAGGATCGTGCCGAGGGCCGGGGTGAGCAGTTCCCCGTCGCGCGTGACGAGGCACAGGTTCATCGTGCCGGATTCCTCGATCGTGCCGTGGCCCGCGCTGTCGAGGTAGAGCACCTGCTCGCAGCCGTTCTCGCGGGCCTCGATCTGCGCGGCGAGGCTGCCCGCGTAGTTGCCGCCGCACTTGGCGGCGCCCGTACCGCCCACGGCGGCGCGCGAGTAGGTCTCCGTGACCCAGAGGGTGACCCCTGTGACGCCGGAGGGGAAGTACGGACCGGCGGGGCTCGCGATGACGCGGAAGAGCGCCTGGGCGGAGGGGCGGACGCCGAGGAAGGACTCGGTGGCGATGAGGAAGGGGCGCAGGTAGAGGCTCTGTTCGCCCGAACCGGAGGCCGGGGCGGCGGAAGCCGCAGGCGCGGAGGACGAGGAACCGGAGGCCGAGGGGGACGTGGCCGAGGTCGCCGCCCCGCCGCCCTCGTCGGCGTGTCCCCCGTCCGCCTCCGGCACCCACGCCGCGTCGGCCCGTACCAGCTCCTCCACCGCCCGTACGAAGGCGGCCTCGGGAAGCTCCGGGAGGGCGAGGCGGCGCGCGGAGCGGGCGAAGCGGCGGGCGTTGTCGCCCGGCCGGAAGAGCCACACGCCGCCGTCCGCGTGCCGGTACGCCTTGAGCCCCTCGAAGATCTCCTGCCCGTAGTGGAAGACGGCGGCGCCCGGGTGGAGCGTGAACGGGGCGAGCGGGCGGACACCGCCGTCGTGCCAGCCGCGCTCCGCGTCCCACGCGGCGACGGCCATGTGGTCGGTGAACCAGCGGCCGAAGCCGGGGTCGGCGAGGATCGCGCGGCGCTCGGCGCCGGGGACCGGGGCGGCAGTGCGGTCGAGGGGGAAGTCGAGGCTCATGCGCTCTTCCTGACGGTCGGCTGCCCGGCATGCTAGCCCTCGCGGCGGCCGGGCCCCGGCGCGTCGGGGCCGCGCCGGGCGGTGTGTCAGCCGAGGGCGCTGACGACCACGCGGGCGGCCTCGGCCAGCAGCCGGTCGTCGGCCTCCGCCGTGCGCTCGTCGCGGTAGCTGAGCAGCGTGAGGACGAGCGGGGCGCGCCCGGGCGGGCGGATCACCGCGATGTCGTCGCGCGCGCCGTGGTAGCTCCCCGTCCCCGTCTTGTCCTCCACCGTCCAGCCCTTCGGCACGCCCGCGCGGATCGTCGTGTTCCCGGTGGTGTTGGCCCGCAGCCAGCCGGCCAGGCGCTCGCGTCCGGGTGCGGCGAGGACGTCGCCGAGCACGTAGGCGCGCAGGTTCGCGGTGAGCTGACGGGGCGTCGTCGTGTCGTGGGTCTCGCCGGGCGTCCAGCGGCTCAGGAGGGGTTCGACGCGCTCCACGCGGGTGACGCGGTCGCCGGTCGCCGCGCGGACGAGGGCGCCGAGCGCGCGGGGGCCGCCGAGGTCGGCGAGGAGGACGTTGGCGGCGGTGTTGTCGCTGTAGCGGATCGCGGCCTCGCACAGCGCCTCGCGGCTCATCCCGGTGCCCACGTGTTTCTCGGTGACGGGCGAGTTGGCGACGACGTCTTTCTTCCCGTAGCGCAGGACGTGGCCCATCCCGTCGCGTCCGTGCTTCTTGAGCACGGCCCCGGCGAGGAGCGCCTTGAAGGTCGAGTTGTACGAGAAGCGGGTGTCCGCGTGCCAGGCGACCTCCCGGCCGCTGCCCGTGTCCACCGCGTGGACGCCGAGGTGGGCCGCGTACCTGCGCTCCAGGGCGGTGAACTCGGCGGCCTCGTCGACGGTGCGGGCGGCGGGCGTGCCGCTCGACTGGCTCCCGGGCCCCGGCCGCGCTGCGGCTTCCTGGCCTGTGTCCGTCCCGCAGGCGGTGAGCGGCAGCAGGCACAGCGCGGCGGCGACGAGGGCGGGGCGGAGACGGGCGGGGCGCATGGGGCGTACCTCCGGGGCGGCGTGGGGGCCTTGGGCGCGGGACGAAGGTTCCCGCGTCGCCATCCCATCACCCCGGGGCGCGGGTACGGGTCCGGCGCGGGCCCGCGCGCGTCGTACGCCTTTGCCCCCGTGACGTACGCGGGGCGCCGCGCGTTCTCCGGTACGGGGCCCGCACGGCGCCCCTCCCCCTGTTCCCCAGCACGTCCGCGCCAGCGCGCGCGGGCCCGGAGT
>NZ_JAAGLR010000653.1 GCF_010548245.1 Streptomyces sp. SID11385 | reverse complement strand
CGAGCCGAGCGCGCCCACCGGGCCCGAGCCGGAGCGGGACGCGGACGCCGTACGGACCCGGATGGCCTCGCTCCAGCGGGGCTGGCGCCGGGGCCGCGAGGAAGAAGCCGCGGCGGACGCGCGACCCGGCCGGGCCGCCCGCGCCACCGAGGACGAGGACGGACCGGAAGCCACCGGGCCCGCCCCGCACAGCACAGCGCAAGGAAACACTCCGGAAAGGGACGGTCGATGACTGCGCCAAGGACCGCCGCGTCAACTCCGGGAGCCCCCGGTGGCACCCACGAACTCAACTGGCTGCTCGACGACCTCGTCGCCCGGGTCGCCAGCATCCGCAAGGCGATCATCCTCTCCAGCGACGGCCTGCCCACCGGGATGTCCGAGGACATCAGCCGCGAGGACAGCGAACACCTCGCGGCCGTCGCCTCCGGCTTCCACAGCCTCGCGAAGGGCGTCGGACGCCACTTCGACGCCGGCAGCGTCCGGCAGACACTCGTCGAGCTCGACGACGCCTTCCTCTTCGTCTCGGCCGCGGGTGACGGAAGCTGCCTCGCGGTCCTCGCCGGACCCGACGCGGACATCGGCCAGATCGCCTACGAGATGACACTCCTCGTCAAGCGGGTCGGCGTCCACCTCGGCCAGGCTCCCCGCACCGACATCTCCGCCGGGGGATAGAGGCAGGCCATGATGAGCGACGCCGGTCACGAGACAGCCCGCTGGTACGACGACGAGGCGGGACCCGTCGTACGCCCGTACGCCATGACCCGGGGCCGCACGAGCGCCACCGGCGGCCACCGGCTCGACCTCATCGCCCTCGTCTCCGCCGTTCCGCCCCCCGGCACCCCCGGCCCGGGCGGACCGGCCGGAGCGCGGGAACCCGCCGGAACACGTGGAACGGCGGCGGACGCCGGGAACGACGCCGACACGGCGGCGGACCCCGGCAGGCCCGCCGGTACGGCCGCGGACGAGGTGACGAGCGGCGCGGGGACGGGAGAGCCCGGCGCGCTCGCCGCCCCGCCCTGGCCCCTCCCGCCCGAGCAGGACGCCCTGCTCAGCCCCGAACACGTCGAGATCCTCGCCCTGTGCGGCGGCGCCCCGCAGTCCGTCGCCGAGCTCGCCGCGGGACTGGACCTCGCCATCGGCGTCGTGCGGGTCCTCGTCAGCGACCTCGCCGAAGCCGAACTCGTCACAGTCACCCGTCCCGTGCCCCCCGCCGAACTGCCCGACGAGAGCGTGCTGCGGGACGTCATCGAGGGACTGCGCGCGCTGTGAGCAAGCGGCGCCCCACCGCCGCCTCGCACACCCCCTGTCCAGACCACACCCCCCACGCCCGCCGCCCGGCGGGGCCGCAGGAGAAGAGACCGAATGAACGCCCTCAGTGGCCGGCCCGAGCGGCCGCTCACCCTCAAACTCCTGGTCGCCGGGGGCTTCGGGGTCGGCAAGACGACCTTCGTCGGCGCGGTCAGCGAGATAAAGCCGCTGCGCACCGAGGAGGTCCTCACCGAGGCATCCCGCCCGGTGGACGACATGCGCGGCGTCGAGCAGAAGCGCACCACCACGGTCGCGATGGACTTCGGCCGCATCACGCTGCGCGAGGAACTCGTCCTCTACCTCTTCGGGACCCCGGGCCAGGACCGCTTCTGGTTCCTGTGGGACGAACTCGCCCAGGGCGCGCTCGGCGCCGTCGTCCTCGTCGACACCCGCCGCCTCGCGGACTCCTTCGCCGCCATCGACTACTTCGAGCGGCGCGGCATCCCCTTCCTCGTCGCCGTCAACCGCTTCGACGGGGCCGACGACCACCCGCTCGCCGAGATCCGCGCCGCTCTCGATCTCGACCCGCACGTCCCCCTCGTGCCCTGCGACGCCCGCCAACGCGACTCCGTCAAAGCCGTCCTCATCGAGGTCGTCGAACACGCCCGCCGCCACGCCCTGGCCGGACGCGAGAGCCGGACCGCCCACTGACCGGCACCGGGCACAAGGAGCCCGGGAGCTGCCGCGACAAGCCGTCAGCCGGTCGTACGGTGCTCCGCGAGCCACTTCCGCGCGATCTCGCCGAGTTCGGCGTCCCGCCCGGCGACCATCATCCGGATCATCTGCGCATCGCCCCGCAGCGACCACGCCGGGTGCCCGAAGGTCGCCGGGTTGTTCCGCTCGATGAGAAAGTGCGCCGGCCACGCGGTCCCGTAGCCGATCACGGGCAGCGCGGCGAGGTACTTGACCCGCCCCCGCGCCAGCCCGTACGCACTCACCGCGAGCCCCGTCAGCGTGCCCGTCAGGTGCACCCAGCGGGTCGCCGCCTTGGAGTGCATGGCCACGTAGTACGGCCAGAACTCCTCGTAGCCGGCGAACTCCTGTGCCTTCTCGCTCATACCGGGCACGGTAACGGCTCCCCGAGCCGTACGGAACGCCCCGGCCCGTATGCGATGCACGTGCGCCCTCTGGGAATCCCGGGCCCCCACTGCTACACCCGTACCCCATGAGACGACGCACTCCCACAGCGCTCCGCTCCCTCCCGGCCCTCCTCCTCGCCGTCTTCCTCTCCCTCACCGTCACCGCGCCCACCGCCCAGGCCACCCAGGCCCTGCGCACTCCCCACCGCGACACCCAAGCCCCTTCCTCCTTCGTGGAACTCCGCGACATCGATCCCACGATCATCGAAGACATCCGCTACGCCACCCCGCACAACTTCACCGGCGTTCCCATCACCGGATACGACCAGCCGCTGTGCCTCCTCACCCGCTCCACGGCACAGGCCCTCCACCGTGCCCAGCTCCAACTCCTGCGCCGGGGCTACTCGCTGAAGGTGTACGACTGCTTCCGTCCCCAGCGCGCCGTCGATCACTTGCGATAAGGGGGGAGGTCGAGGGAGGGCGGGGACGGTGATGGTGCAGGTGACAGAGCCGGACTTCTGCTTGTCGCGGTGAACTGGCACGACGCTGAAATCACCCGTGTGGGTTACGAAAACGAGGTGCGGTGCGCGATGTCTACGGTGGCGGAGAGGGGGCGACAGCCAGAGGGGGGCGAAGACCGACAAGGGTCGAGCACCGGTTACCCGCGCTCGGCGGTCACCCGGGCCGCCAGCCCAGCTCCGATCAGCCACCGCGTGGCGTCCAAGTCCTGCTCGTGGTCGAGCGGAAGTCCTCCGGCGAGGGTGAGATACCGCCCGCGCGGGCCTCGGCAGCGAGCCAACGCGGGCGCCCCCGCACCGAACGGGTGCGGGGGCGCCTGCCTGCGGGGAGGGTCACACGAGACGGTGCAGCCAGTAGAGATTCCGGTCGTCGGCGACGCGGTAGGTGTGCGATTCCTCGGTGACGCGGACGCGGACGGTCTCGATCCCGGGGCTCCCCGCCGACTGCCACATCCGGATCAGCCTCTCGATCTCGTCCCACAAGGGCACCGGCCCACCCTGGCGCACCCGCCACCCCTCGCCGTCGGGGCGGAACTGGGCGAAGCTCTCGCGCTCCGCGTCGACGAGAACGGTCTCGAAGACGCCCGGCTCCTCGCCGGTGGCCTGGATGACCTGGGAGCCGGGAGCGGTGAGCTGGGCGAGGAAGGCGGGCATGCCGCCGCCCAGGAGAAGGGAGGGGTGCAGATCCGTCATGCGGTCGGTGTCCGCGTAGGCGGTGCGGGCGGTCAGGTCGGCCGCCACGGGCGGCGGGACCTGCGCGCGCGCCTGCATGAACGAGGTGTGCCCGAGGACGTTCCCGCTGGCGCTGCCGTTCTCGTGAACCGTGAGCCGGAGCAGCCCGGCCCCGTTGGGCCAGGAGCCGAGCGTGGTGAGGATGTCCCCGCCCGCCTTGACCTGCCGGACCCACGCGTACGGAACGCGCCGCACGGCGCACGTCGAGATGAGCCGGTCGTACGGCGCCCCTGCCGGGTGGCCGAGGAGCCCGTCCCCGGTCTCCGTCTCGGGCTCGTACCCGGCCTGCCGGAGCGCGTCGTGAGCGCGCCAGGCCACCCCCGGGTCGACCTCCACCGAGGTGACCGCATCCGCCCCGAGCCAGTGGCACATCAGGGCCGTGGAGTACCCCGTCCCCGTGCCGATCTCCAGCACCTTCTGCCCGCGCTCGATGCCGGCCTTCCCGAGCATGTCGACGACCAGGGACGGAACGGTCGACGACGACGTCGGTGTCCCCCACACCGCCTCCGAGACGTCCTCGGTCGTGAGCGCGTCGTCGAGCTGCGTGACGAGAGACTGGTCGCTGTACGCGAGCGCCGGGTCGATACGGTCGGCGGGGACCGGGCTCCAGCGGCCGACCTCGTCCGGGACGAACACGCCGGGCCGGAGGAACAGTTCACGGGGAACGGCCTCGACGGCGCGCCGCCACTCGGGGTGGGCGAAGACGCCAGCCTCGTCCATGCGGGCGGCGAGCGCCAGGCGCTCGGAGGTCATATCGCTCATGAGGGTTCTCCTCGTGTCAGGAAGTCGGCGAAGGCAGCGGACAGAGGCAGCCCCGTGGCGCCCTCCAGCCAGCCCCATTGCCCGTTCGGATTTAGCTCAAGGAACTGGTAGCGGCCCTCGGCGTCGAGCGTGAGGTCGAAGCTGCCGGACTCCAGCCCGCAGCACTCCAGGAACGCCCGGAGCGCCGCGGCCAGGGCGGGCGGGAGATCGATCGTGGTGTAGGTGAGGGCGGAGTAGTCGCGGCGCCAGTCGAGCAGGCCGGAGTCGATGCGTACCGCGAAGAGGCGGCGGCCGACGACGAGGACCCGTACGTCCGCCGCCTTCCGCACCCGCGCCTGGAAGAGGTGTGGGGCGCTGCGGAGGCTGTCGTCGATCTCCTCGGCGGTGACCGGGTCGGCCCACCCGGCGAGTTGGACGCCGTCGCGTTCGTACGGCGTCGACCGGAGCGTCTTGTGAATCACCTGCTCGTGCTCCGTGATGAACGCGCGGGCCTCGTCCGGGTCGTTGGTGACGAGCGTGGGCGGCACGTCCAGGCCGAGGCGCCGGGCCAGCGCGAGCTGCGCCGGCTTGTAGTCGGCGGCGCCCTCCCGCAACGGGTGGTTGACCCACAAGGGCCCGTCGAGCGCGTACAGCACGCCGCCGAGCCCGTACCGGACGTGCGCGGCGGCGTACCGCGCGTCGCCCTGCCCGAGGCCCTTGTACGTGGGCCACCTCGGGCGTCGCCAGTAGACCGCCCGTACGCGCGTCAGGTCCAGGACTCGCGACGGGGTACGGACCCGCCCGGCCACAGGGGCCGAGCAGGTACCGAACCGCGCGGAGAGCCCGAGCGTGTTGTTCTCGAAGTCGGCGGGATCGAACCGGACGACGGGCACGTTCCGCCGGTTCAGCTGGGCGATCACCATGTCCGCGGTGGCGTCCTCGACCTCGGTGGCGACCAGGACCGCGCTCTCCTCGCTCACGAACCACCCTCGTCCTGGTCGGTGTTCTGGTCGTGGCCCTGGTCGTTGCCGTTCTGTCCGTCGGGGCTCGTGATCGTCGAGGTCTCCACCGCCGTGCCGGTCCCGTGCTTGCCCATCTCCACGACGCGGCCGAAGCGGTCGCGCCGGATGCCGAGTTGGGTGTCCGGGTCGATCTCGGTGGAGACGGCCGGGACGACCGTCACGCTCGGGAACGGGCGCAGGCGCGTGGTTCCCCACGGGGGCACGACGTAGTTCGTCATGGTGCGCTTCCTCTCGCTGGGCGTGCAGTTGCCTTGAGGCCCCGCTCGGCGCCCTTCCGCATTTCCCCTTCGCCGAGCGGGGCGGTCTACGAGGTCCGTACGACGCTGTCGTACGGTGCCCGGGCTCGCGGCTGACGGGGGGCAGTCGCGAGCCCGGGAGTCTCAGGTCCGCGCCGCCCTGTGGGACCGTCGGCAGCGCTCCATCAGGACCCGGGCGTCCGCCGCGCCCGAGCGGTCGTACACCGCCTCGGCGCGCCGCTCCCGCTCCCGCAGCTCCGCACAGCGCGGGCATTCACTTGTCCCCATCTCCTCCTCCTTCATCTGCCGTGCACGATGGCGCCGCCGAGCGCGAGGGCCACGAGGGCCAAGGCGGCGAGGTAGACGACCTGGCGGGCGCGGTCACTCACGGACGATCGCCCACACGGCCTTGCCGCCCCAGGACAGGCGCTCCGTGCCCCAGTCCGCCGCGACCTCGTCGACGCGGCGCAGCCCGGACGAGGCCGCGGGCGCGAGGAACGGCAGCGCTCGCGCGTGGTCAGTGACCTCGACCCGGACGGCGCGCCGCTCGACCCTCCGTACCGCCGCGCAGATCGACCCGCGAGTCCCGAACGCGACTGCGTTGCTGGCGAGTTCCCGCATGACCAGCGCGACGCGGTCGGCGACGGGGTCCAGGCTCCAGACGCGCACGGCGTGCCGGGCGAACGCCTCGGCGCGGTCGACGGACTCGTCCGAGCGCTCCAGCGTCTCGATGTACCCGGGCGGGCCCGTCGACGTCGGCGTGGAGAGGTACGTACGGCCCCCTCGACTAGTGCTCGCCATCGCACACCTCCGCCGCTCCCCGGCGGCGCCCGAGAGCCAGCAACGACCTGATGCGCCCGGGGGCGCAGACGCGCTCGGGACCGTTGAGGACGATCCAGTGCACGGGAGGCCCCGGGGGGCTCTGGCACCAGGTCGGGGACGTCAGCGTCCGTGCGGGGTGCGGGATGCGCACCAGCTCGAACGCGGAAGCGCACGTGGCGTCCTCGTCGTCCCAGGTCTGGCGGGCCGACGCGGCCACCAGGGCGTTGTAAGAGGCCGCTTCCTCGTCCCGGTAGATCGCGCCTCCGGCGAGGACCTCGTGGAGGCGCCGCCGCTCGACGGCCCGGCTCGGGCTGCCTACGGCCGCGTGGACCACGGCGGCGGGCACGCTGATGACGGCGTACGCCTCGCCGGTCGGCAGCCGCGCGCTTCCCCAGTAGCCCATCTCCAGCCGTGCGGCGCGAGGAATTCGCGCGGGCTCCGTCAGCCAGCTCAGCGTGGTCTCGTGGCAGTCAGTCATGGGCGTCCAGTCCAGTGAGGTGCCGTGGATCGGGAGGACCGCTCGCGGAGCGCGGGGGCGTGCTCCGGCGGTCATGTCTAGGCAACTGCGGAGAGACGGGGTTCGCCTAGGGCAGCTCGTGACGTTTCCGGAGGCGCCACCTAGGAGGACTTGGTGCCCTCTTTACCTGACAAGCTGCGCCCGCAGCACTACGGTGCGCGCATGGAGCCCCGGCGCAACGCCTTGTTGGAGGCGTGGATGGCGGAACACGGTCACAGCTCCCGGAGCCTGGCCGAAGCCATCAACACTGAGGTCGGGCGGCTGACGGGCCGTCACGGCGGGTACGACGACGCGGGGGTCCGGGCGCTGAAGGCGGGCCGTATCAGGTGGCCGAACGCTGTGACGCGAAAGGCTCTCGAAGCCATCACCGGCCGCAGCTCCCTCGCCTTAGGGTTCGTGCCGAGGAGCAGAACCCCGCTCCCGGGAGGTCCGCAGCAGGAGGACGTAGACATGAAGCGCCGCACCGTCGCACTTGGTGGAGTAGCGGCGGCTGTAGCCGCAGCCGCCCCTTCGTCCGCTTCCCGCCGCATCGGTATGAGTGACGTGCGCCGCATCCAGGGCAAGTTCTCCGAGATCATCGCGAGTGATCACCAGTACGGCGGCAAGCTCTTCATCCAGCAGCGAGCGGCCGAACTCGCGGACGAGGCCTTGGCCTTGCAGGCTGCCGGGAGCGCCAGTCAGCGGGTTCGGTCGAGCCTCTATGCCGCCGCAGCGGCGTTTCGCTCCAGTGCCATGTGGGCGGCCATCGATGGCCGGCGGTACTCCGAGGCGCAGGCGCACATGCGCGAGGCCCAGGCGCTCGCCGAGATGTCCGGGGACCAGGCGATCAAATTCCGGATCTGGTCGCACGGCGGCGCCATGTACCGACACCTCGGCCGTCACAACGACGCCTTCGCGGCCAACGGGGTCGCCCGCAGCCTCCACATCGTGCGCCGCGATCCGGCCTTTGCCTCCCTCGGCCTGGCCCGTCAGGCGGCGATCCACGGTCTCGCTCAGGAGGGGACGAACGTTCGACGCGCCTTGGACCTGGCCCGCGAGGCACTGCTCCGAGCAGACACGGGCGACGACCGCCCGGTCTGGCTGACAGCCTTCTTCGACCAGGCCGAGCTGGACTCCCTCGCGCTCAACGCGTTTCTCTCGCTCGGGGACTTCCCCTCGGCCGAGAAGCACGGGCATCGCTGCCTCGCACAACTGCGCCCCTCCATGCAACGCTCGCGAGCCATCACGACGACCAGGCTCGCGCATGCCCAGCTCGGGCAAGGCGAAGCGGACGCCGCAGTCGCGACGGCCATGAAGGTTTCCCTGTCCGCCGCTACCGACCACCCCCGCGTCAGCCGCATGATCATGGAGTTCGGGGCCGCCCTGCGCGCGACAGCGCCCAAGAGCTCCGCCACTCGCACCTGGACCGACTACACGGCCACCTGGAGGACCGCATGACCACGCCCGAGCTGCGCACGTTCACGGATCTCGACGCCGCACGCCACGACCTGATCGAGGTCTACGCAGATGTCCGCGCGCCGCTGCTGCACCTGCCCAATTACGCCACCACGACCTTCGGTGAGCGCGTCGACAGGCACGCTGCCGAACCGGGCTTCGCCGTCGTCCTCGCGTATGCCGACGGCGCTCCGGTGGGCTACGCGTACGCGAACACCATCACGGATGGCGACCGGTTCTGGCAGCGCACCACGCCCGCACCTGAACGCCTGTACACCGCGCGGCCAGCGCTTGCCCTGAAGGAGATCGGTGTCAGCGCGAAGTGGCGCGGCACGGGCACCGCGCGGAAGATCCACGACGAACTCCTGCACGGCCGACCGGAGACGTATGCCACCTTGATGGTCAACAAAGCCGCCGGCGAGGGGAAGGTCCACGCCGTCTACCGCGGATGGGGCTACGAGGACATCGGCACGAGCCAGCCTTCCCCGGCGTCTCCTCTGCTCACCGTGATGGTCCGGCCTCTCAACGAGGTGGCAGCCCATCTTTCATAAGATCCTTTCGACGGTGAGGTTGGTCGCTGTCCGGCTGGGCTCGCCGTCCCCTGTCCGGCTCTCGCCTCGTCCTGTCCGGACAGGTGCGCTCCGAGCCGGACGGGCAGTCCGGACGGCGCCGCTGCGTCCGGACTGCCCGCCCTTCTGAGACCGGGCGCCCCGGAGTCGTCCGCGCGATCCCGCCGAGGGCCCTGCGGCGGAGGCCGGTTCGACGGGCCCGGGACTCCCGGGCCCGTCGAGTTGTGGCTACGCGAAGGGCTCCTCGGCATCCTCCGTACGGCACGAAGCGGGCGCCCCGGAGCGTCCGCACGACTCCGGGGCCAGGGCCTGCGGACGGTGTGTCACCTGAGCGCGAGCAGCACACAGGTGGCGGCTTCGTTGATGTCCCAGTCTCGGGTGGCGGCATCGCTGGTGAGGTCCTGGGCCCTCAGATACGCGCGGATGCCGCGCACGACCGCCTCGTGGCGGCGCTGGGCGGGCCTCGGCCAGCGCTCCTCGGCGGTCGCGCCCTCCTGGGCGAGTGCCGCGTCCTGACCGGCGAGCTCGGCGTGTGCCTCCCGTACGAGGTCGGGCACGCTGAAATTCGGCGCGTGCCAGAACGGGTAGGGACTGAGCCAGTGCGCGTCGGCGTCGAGGATGTCGTAGAAGTACTGGTGTATCGGGGTCACGTCGAGGCCGTCGCGGTAGGCGTCCTGTGCCTGCTCACGGCGCACGGCAGGGCACTGCCGGAAAGTGCTGTGCCTGCCGGAGCGGCCGTCGCAGGTGGGGCAGGTGTCGTCCATGTGGCTCCTTCGGGACCGGGGGCCTCCGCGCGGTGGCAAACGGCCCCCAGTTGCGGGGGTCAGGGGGTTCAGCGGGCCAGGGAGTCCCAGGCCCGCCCGGGCGTGGCTACGCGGAAGGCTCCTCGGCGGGCGTGCTGTCGTCCTCCTCGGGGACCCGGCACACGTAGAAAATACGGTCGGCGCCCTCGTTGGCCCAGTCGCCGTGCGCGTACCAGCCCTCCTCACGCAGGCGCTTCAGGGTGGCGGCCTTGATCGCGGCGAGGTTGCTGAGGCCCGCTTGGGCGTCGAGACAGGTCGACTCCAGGTCGAACGGGGCGCTGTCGTCGTCGCGGTCGGGGAAGAACCCGTCGTCGTTCAAGGCTGCCGGGACGATGCTCAATTCCGCGCGCCCCTGCGGGTCGGTGATGGAAGCAGGATCGACGACCACGTGGGCGCGGCGCCAGGTCGTGCCGTCGGGGGAGATGCTGCGGTCCCCGAGGGCGAACTCGTCCTCGGCACCGGGCGGGGTTTCCGGTGCGGGCGCCGGGGTGGGAACGGCGGTCGCGGGCGCCGGTGCGGGCGGTGTCTGCGGTGTCTGCGGTGTCTCGTTCGTGGGGAGCACGAGCGCGGTGTACTGGCCCAGGCCCAGTGTCCACTCGCTCCAGCGCGAGAACCCGGCTGCGTACAGGTGGTCGTCGGCGTCCTCCTGGCCGTCCGCGACGGCGGCCGGGCGCAGGCCGCGCTCGATGCCGATGAGCGTTTCCAGTGGCAGCTTCGGCGCCTGGCTCCACGAGTGGAAGAGCTTGCGCGTGTACTCCTCGGGGCTTTGCCCCTTCGGGTAGACGGTGAGGCTCATCCCCAGTTCGTTGGGGAGGAGTTCGTGCATTTTCCCGCCCACCGGGTGCGTCTGGAGGACGGCGATGTGGAACTGGCTGCGGTCGCCGTCCGGGAGAGCGCGGGGCAGCTCGCCGCGTGCCGCGCGGGCATCGCGTACCTCGCCCATCCTGGAGAGCGCGTTGTCCGCTACCTGCACGGCGAGGAGGAGGACGTCCGTGATCGCGTCGGTGTCCCCCCATTCCTCGGTGATGCGCGCGACCTCGGGGAAGCGGATGTCCGTCGTGCCGCGCTCCCCGTCCGCGCTGTAGCGGAGCAGGAACGGGTCCGTGGGGAGCGTGGCGTACGCGGCGAGGCGCACCCCGTCCTGGACGGTCGCCACCCGCAGCGTGATCCCGTACTCCATGTGCCGGAACTGGGCCTCGTGCACCCCGTCCCGGGGCTGGTGCAGGTCCGCGCCGATCTCGCTGGACAGGGGGCTGGTCTGGTGCAGGGGGCGCAGGCGCTGATTCGAGAGTGGCATGTCGGGAGTCCCTTTCGCGTGGTGGGCGCCGTGCGGGAGCGCGGCGATTCCCCCGCAAGGGCGGGGCACAGTACGGGCCTTGGGGCCGGGCATCCCTGCGCATGCAGGGGAGGAAGGCATCGTTCAGGCGTCGAGGTCGGTGCGGGCGCCGCGTCCGGGGCGACGGGCGGCGGCCTCGCGGACGTCGGCGGCCGGGTAGAGGGAGCAGAGGCGTCCTGCGCTGGAGGTGCCGGTGGTGGTGCGGGCGACTCCCCAGCGGGAGAGCAGTCCGCGCGCTGACGACGGCTTGATGCCGAGGTAGGCGGAGACCTGCTCGATGGTCCAGAGTTCGTCAGTCATCGGGGCTTTCTGGGGCCTTGGGTGCTTCCTTGGCCGCATCTCCACTATGCATCACGTGATGCATAGTGCGCAAGTCCCTACGAAGGGAACGGTCGCGCACGGCGGCCGGCTCTGCCAGAGGTGGGGGGCGGCGTATGGAGGCTCGTCCAGGCGCGCGAAGCGTACGCAGGGCGCGGAAACATCTGTGGCCGCCCTCGGGAGGGCGGCCACAGGGTTGCGCAACGATGTGCGCGGAGTGCTGCTTGCTGGAAACGATCATAGCGGACGAGGCTGACAAAAGGGACTCAGGACGGCCTCGGAAGCCGGTGACGATGCCAGGAAGTTCACCGGCTGCCGGTCACCCCGGCGGGTTCTCGCTCGCGGCCTCCGGGCCCGCCGTCGGGGGCGAGGCGGGCCCGGCGATCATGGCCTGCACGAGCGTGGTGATGATCTCCGCACGCTTGTCCTCGGGGAGGCCCGAGTCAGCGATGAGGCGCTCCGCGGCGAGGTAGCGGGAGAACTCCAGCGGCTGGTCGAAGTACGAGCGGAGGTGACCGGCGGACACCTCCTGCGAGCGGACGAAGGTCCGGGACACGTACCCGGCGAGCGCGGCCGAGGCGACGCCGAGGGTGCCTGCGACGACTGCCGCAGCGGTGGTGTCCGTGCGGAGGCCGATGACGACAAACACGACTAGGAGGACGGCACCGACGGCCATGGAGACCTGGGCGGAGATGAAGCTTCGGCGGGCCTGGCCCTGGGCGATCCCGTGGTAAAGGGCGAGGCGCTCGTGTGTCACGTTCCAGAGGGAGGCCAGCGCCAGTGTGGACTGGCTCACTTCCTGGGAGTCGGCAGCGGTACCGTTCTCCCGCCCGGCGGTGCTCTCGCCCCACTGCGCGCCGAGCTCGTTCGGGGCAGTCCTGCGCCGGGGAGCGCGGAGGACTGCCACGAGGGCGGCTTCGGCTTCTTGCAGTCGCTCCCGTGAGGCCAGGATTCGCCTGTCGTACGCCCCGCGCACTTTGACGGCTATCCAGACGAGGCAGAACGCGAGCCCTGGGAGTGCGAGGATCGCATAAGGGGAGCCGCCCAGGTATGCGTCCACTAACGCGTAGAGCGTCCCCGCTGCCAAAGCGAGGACGATCCCGCTAATCCGCCAAGTCCATTGCCGTATCTGCTGGTTCTGCATTCTGCTCCCTCTTAGTGGCATGGAGGATGTCAGCCGGGGCGGTGTCAGTCCAAATCAGAATCGAGGGAAGAGAGCCCGTTCGACGAGGCGGTCGCCGTAGAAGGCGCGCGCGCCGTCGATGCCGAGGAGGTCGATGCGGGCGCGGACGAGGCCGAGGTCGCGGATCGCGTCCTGGCGGATCATCGCGAGGTCGAGGTCGGTGGGCTCGGCGTCGTCGTCGAGGTCGTCGTTGTCGTGGGGCTCGGGGGCGGCGGGCCGGCTGGTTTCTACCCAGGCGCGCCACTCCGGGTTGTCCATCGGGTGCGGGGCGGCGGCGCGGGCTTCCTCCTCGCGGCGGGCTTCCTCGGCCGCAGCAGCGCTCCGGGCGGCTTCCTCGGCGTCGCGGCGGATGCGGGCGGCGATGAGCGCGGGCGTGTTCGTGGGGCGCCACCCGGGCTTCCAGCCGTACGCCCAGTCGTCGAGGCGCAGGACGATGCGCTGGACGTCGAGGCCCTGGTCGATGAGGGGGCGGAGTGCGAAGGCGAGCTTCCGAAGGGGCGTGCCCTGGACCCAGTTGACGAGGGGGCGTACCTGGCGGGCGGTCTGGATGTCGCGGGCTACCTGGAGGGGGGAGCGGCGGGCGCCTGCCGGGCGGGCCTTGGTGCTGCTGGTGGTGTTCTTCGTGCGGGAGGGGATCTGCGGTCGCTTCGCGTGCGGAGTGTCTTTCTTCTCACCGTCTACCTGCACAGGTCCGTGGGGGGAACGGCTAAGAGAATGGGGCGCACGCGCCTGCGAAGCCGAGTTATCCACAGGCGAGTTATCCACAGGCCGGGGGCTGAAGGGCTCGGGACGGCCGGGGCGGGGAGTGCGGGCGGCGGCGTCGCGGCGGGCCTCCTCGATGGCGCCCGTACGGCCCTCGGACGTGTAGCCGGTGACGCGCGCGCGGAAGCCCTCGCCGTCGAGCTGGTGGCCCATCGCGATGTCGTAGACCGCGGGGATGGTCGCGGCGTAGATCGTGGCCGTTCCCGCGTACGGGCGGCCGGGCAGGTGGAGGTTGCGCTTCGTGCCGTGGCGGACCCACGCGAGCGCGCCGAGCTGGCGGAGCACGGCGACGTGCCGCTTCACGGTGGAGCGGTCGACGTCGAGGCGGGCGGCGGTGCCGTCGAGGTCGTAGAGGACCAGGCCCTCGACGAAGTCCATCCGGGCGGCGAGGTCTTCGGTGACGCGCAGGGTCGTGGTGTTCGCGCGGGGGTGGAGGCCGGCGGCGACGAGCCACCGTACGGCGCGCTTCCACACGCGGGGCTGGGCGTGCCGGGAGGCGGTCTCGGCCACCTCCTGGAGGTGACGGGGGACCGCTGTCCATGCCGCTTCGGGGCATGGCGGAATGGCGCGGCGGCAGGCCGCGCCTGACGTGGGGCGCAAGAGGAAGTCCCTGACGGGAAGGGGGAGAAGGCGGGGGTGCGCGGGCCCGGCCGGAAGACTGCACGGCGGGCCCGCTACGGGGTGAGCGTCAGGTCAGCTCGGCGGGCCTGGACGGTACGCGGGGGGTGAGGCCGTCGCGGTGCAGCGCGGCGACCAGCTGGTGCTCGACGTCGCCGGGGATCACACGGGCCTGGTAGCGGCGCACGCCGTTCGGGTCGAGGCGGGACGCGAGGTAGAAGAACGCCTTGCCCTTCGCCGTGGGGTGGCCGTGCTCGTGGCCGTCGCGCCACTCCTGCCGGGTCTCGCTCCACCGGGTACCGCGCTGGTCGATGAGGTAGCCGTGCCGGTAGAGGTGCTCGAAGAAGTCCCGCGCCCGGACCGTGGGGAAGTACGCCTTGTGGAACTGGGTGAGCGTCGGGCCCGGGTTGGCCTCGTACTGGTCCGCGATCACCGCGCGCGGGGCCAGCTCGGCGACGCGCGCCTCGGCGGCCTGGCGCACCTCGATCTCGTCGGCCCAGCCGCGCAGCGCCTCGGGGAGCGTCGGCATCACGGGGGCTGGCGCCCTCGTGGTGGCGATTTCGGCCTCGCGGGTCTTCACCGCGAAGTACGTCTGCGCGGCGGCGATCTCGTCCTTGCGGGGGTCGCCGTTCATGGCCACGAGGTAGGCGGCGTAGCGGGAGAGGTGCCAGTCGATGACCGCGCGGGTGGCTCCGCTGCCGAGCGAGACCTTCTTCGCGGCGCCGCGAAAATGGTCCTTGGGCTCGTGGCCGCTGTTCTCGCACGCGGCGATGGCGCGCTCGACGGCGGTCTCGAAGCGCTCCCAGCGCTCGTAGCCGAGGAGCTGCTGAAGGTCGCGGGCGGACCAGAAGTCGGCACCGTCCGCACGCGTGTTCCGCACCCCATCAAAGGGGGACGCGGTGGTGATCAAGCTCGGGTGTGTCGTATCGTCTCGCATTGATCTCTTTCTGACAGGAAGCGGATCGTGGCAACGGACTGCAATCCGTTGTGCTCTCGGCCGGGGCGGCTCCTACACCGTCTCGGCCGTCTTACTTCTCCGTGTCGGACCCTTGCTTAGGTGGGCGCTTCGAGCCCCTGAGTCCCTTGCTGATTTGCTGAGCGCGTTCCGGGGTGACGTCGCCGATGATCTGCGCGATCTCGGGCCACGTTTTTCTCTGCCGGTTTCGAAGGGACTGCACTCGTCGCTGTCGCAGTTCCCTCAGCTGGGCGTGTAGGTCCGGCCACTGCCGAAGCACCTGAGAGACCGCAGCCGTGCATTCGGCGTCATCTTCTATGGCCTCGAACGCCTTGATGGCCTCCAGCAGCTTCTTCACCTCCTCTGTCTCTCCTGCCAACTGCGCTCTCCCTTCTGTTTCGGGAGCGCGACCGGACAACACGAACCCTAGGGCTTGCATCCCGTCGAAGCAAGCCCTAGGGTTTGTGTCGTGAGGCGCCTCCCTGGGTCTCATCAGCACAAAGCCCCGACCTCGTGGTTGCACACGATGCCGGGGCTGCTGAAAGCGGCGGAGCCCGGTGGTTGCACACCGGGCCCCGCCCAACCCCGGCTCGTGGTTGCACACGACGCCGGGCCAGTCAGATCCCTGCTGCTACAGGAGACCGACCATGGCGAATCCTGCCATCCCCGTTACCGCCCCGCCGACCCCCGGGTCCGGCCGGCGCACGATCGCGTACGGACAGATCCTCCGTACGACGCACGGCCGTGCGGTCACCGTCCTCGTGACCGAGACCGGCGCCACCGGCCGCGTCGCCCCCGCGACGCCGAAGGGGGCCCGCCGATGACCCGCGTCGACGACGGCTGGGGCGACGACCCCAACGAGCCTTGGCTCCCCCGCATCCCCCGCCCCCGGAAGGAGGCGTGACCGTGCTGGCCAGCACCGAGCCCACCCCGCGCCCCGACCGGGACCGCGAGGACACCGAGGGCGAGCGCGTCCCCACCCGCTACAGCCGCCTCCTCCGCGACAACGCCCGCAAGGGGGACAGCAAGTGAGCGACAACCTCAAGAACCTCGCGGCCCAGGGCGACGCCGCCCGCGCACTCGCGGAGTTCACCCGCCGCAACATCGCCTCCGCCGAGCAGGCCGACCGCGACGCCGAGAAGGCCCGCGCGGAGATCGCCCGCATCCAGGCCGAGCGCGCCACCCGCAACTCCTGACACCCCCACCGCCGGGGACACCCACTGCGCGTGTCCCCGGCCCTCGCCCCACGAAGAGGCGCCCCATGCTTCCCTGCCTGGCCCACACCGCGCTCGTCCGCCCCTGGACCGACGACGTCCTCGCCCGGTACCTCACCCGCGGCTTCGCCGCCCTCGACTTCACCGCCCGCCCCGACGGCCCCGAGGGCATCGGCGTGCAGTGGACCTGCACCGGCTGCGACACCAAGGCCGAGTACTTCGACCTCCCGGCCCCGTACTACACCGCCCACGTCGACGCCCAGGCGCACGCCGAGTGCTGCTCCCGCGTCGCGAAGCCCTCGCAGAGCTGACGGCGCTCCGTCCCCCACCGGCCCGCCCCGTCGCCGCCAGCCCGACTGGAGGCGGCGGAGAGGCCCGGACCCCCAGGCCCCCACGTCAAGGAGACCCCGTGCGCGCCGTCTACCTCCTGGCCATGATCTGGCCGCTCGTCGTCGTCCTCATCCTCATCCTCCGCTGACCTGCCGAAAGGACACCCGTCATGACCGCGCCCGGACCTCCGGACACCACCACGTCCGGACGCCTGCCCGGCGTCCGGTACCGCACCGAGACCCGCTCGCGGTGGGTCGAGGAGACCATCGCCGGCGACACCCGCCTCGTCCCGGAGGAGTACGACGTCCTCGTGCCCGTCGCGCCGCGCGACTGGGACCGCACCATCCTCCGCGCCGTCATCACCGCGACCATCCTGACCACCGTCGCCTCCATCGCCTGGACCACCGCCAGCATCGGCGGACTCCTCACCACCCAGGTGCACCCGGTCATCGCGTACGGAGCAGCCGCCGCGGGCTTCGACCTCCTGTGGCTGTGCTGCCAGGGCTTCGAGTGGCTCAACCGCTACAACCCCCGCCGCGGCCTCGCCTGCGCAGGAACGTGGATCGGTCTCGGCCTGGCCGTCGCCGCCGTCATCACCCACGGCGTCCGCACCCACGAGGTCGCCGCCGGGGTCGTCGGCGCCGGCGTCTCCCTGGGCGCGAAGCTCCTGTGGCTCGTGCTCCTGGACCAGCACCGCGTCCCCCTCTCCCAGCGGAAGCAGGCATGGCTCCTCGCTCGCCGCCAGGACCTCGCCGCGCGGCAGGCGATCGCAGCCGAGACGCGACGCCTCAACTCGCAGGAGGCGTATCTCCGGCAGGTCTACGGAGCCGGCGTCGCCGAGCTCGTCCGCGAGGAGCCCGACACCAGCGGCGCCGTCACCGACCACACCACCCGGGCCGCCTCGACTGCGGCGCCTGTCCCCCCGCTCCCGGCTCCGGCCCCGGCCGCTCTGCCCGAGTGGGAGCTGGTCCCCGCAGCGCAAAGCTGGAGCGAGCAGGCGCCTACGGACGCCCCGAAGGCCCCCCGGGCTCAGCCCGCCGACGGCGTTGCCACAGCCCCCGCCCCTCGTCCGGACGCCGTGTCCGGCGTGTCCGGCCACCCCCTCCCGGCACCAGAAGCTGGGCCGTCCCCGGCCTCCCCTCCCGCGCCGCGCACCTTGTCCGGACAGCCCGAGCAGCAGCAGTCCGCGCCCGTTCCCTCGCAGGCCCCGGTCGTCACCACCATCACCGGCCAGCCCTCCATCGCCGCCACCGTCCGCGCCGCTCTCACCGACGACCCGGACATCAGCGACCTCGCCCTCGTCGAGCACGTCATCGAGGTCTGCGGCGAACGCCGCGGCCTCACCGACACCGTCGCCCGCACCCGCCGCCGCGCCGAACAGCAGAGGAAGCACGCCTCGTGACCAGCCTCCTGATCCTCGCCGCGCTCGCCGCCTGGCTCTACCACCGCCACCAGCAGCGCCACCGCCCGCCCGTCCGAGCCACCCGGCCCGTACGCGGCAACGGCGAGGCCGGCGCCTCGGCTGCCGCCCGCGCCCGCGAACTCCGCACCCCGGGCGTACAGCTCGCCACCAGCCTCGGCATCCCCACCCAGCGCGCCGCCCTCGCCGACCGCTCCGACGCCGGAGCCGAAGGCGAACGCCGTACCGCCGCGCGCATCGACCCGCTGCGCCAGGAGGGCTGGACGATCCTCCACGACCGCGCCCTCCCGCCCGGCCGCGCGAACCTGGACCACCTCGCGATCTCCCCCTCGGGCGTCGTGATCCTCGCCGACACGAAGCGCTGGTCCGCCCGCAACTGCTACCGCGTCCGCGTCGTCAACGGCCGCCTCCTCCACGGCGGCCTCGACGTCACCACCCGACTCGGGGGCCTCCTCCACGAAGCGCGCACCGTCTCGACCGTCCTCGGGACTCCGGTAGTCCCGCTGATCGTCATGGACGGCCCCCCCGTCGAAGGCGGTGAGCTCACCCTCCACGGCATCCGCATCGTCCCCGCCGACCGCGCCTGCACGGTCATCCGGGACATGGGCCGCCACGCCACGACGAAGGTCCCGCCGCAGCTCGCGGCCCGCGCCGCCCGACTCTTCCCGCCCTACCCGGAAGCGACCCGATGACCGCCCGTCAGGACGCCGCACCCCGCGACGTCGACGCCTTCCTCGCCGACCTCGACGCCGTGCTGGCCGCCACACCCACCAGCGAGGCCCCCGCTCCGACCGAGCAGGGCACCCCCACGGTGCCAACGCCCGAGGAGTCCACAGCTCCTGAGCTGGCACCGGCCCTCCCGACCGTCAACGAATCTCCCGCCGCGGCTACTGCCGGCCGTCAGGCTCTTCCCGCCGAGCCCGCCGAGCCCGCCGAGCCCGCCGAGCCCGCCGAGCCCGCCGAGCCCGCCGAGCCCGCCGAGCCCGCCGAGCCCGCCGAGCCCGCCGAGCCCGCCGAGCCCGCCGAGCCCGCCGAGCCCGCCGAGCCCGCCGAGCCCGCCGAGCCCGCCGAGCCCGCCGAGCCCGCCGAGCCCGCCGAGCCCGCCGAGCCCGCCGAGCCCGCCGAGCCCGCCGAGCCCGCCGAGCCCGCCGAGCCCGCCGAGCCCGCCGAGCCCGCCGAGCCCGCCGAGCCCGCCGAGCCCGCCGAGCCCGCCGAGCCCGCCGAGCCCGCCGAGCCCGCCGAGCCCGCCGAGCCCGCCGAGCCCGCCGAGCCCGCCGAGCCCGCCGAGCCCGCCGAGCCCGCCGAGCCCGCCGAGCCCGCCGAGCCCGCCGAGCCCGCCGAGCCCGCCGAGCCCGCCGAGCCCGCCGAGCCCGCCGAGCCCGCCGAGCCCGCCGAGCCCGCCGAGCCCGCCGAGCCCGCCGAGCCCGCCGAGCCCGCCGAGCCCGCCGAGCCCGCCGAGCCCGCCGAGCCCGCCGAGCCCGCCGAGCCCGCCGAGCCCGCCGAGCCCGCCGAGCCCGCCGAGCCCGCCGAGCCCGCCGAGCCCGCCGAGCCCGCCGAGCCCGCCGAGCCCGCCGAGCCCGCCGAGCCCGCCGA
>NZ_JAAGLR010000620.1 GCF_010548245.1 Streptomyces sp. SID11385 | reverse complement strand
GGCGCGAGGCCTGGACGGCGGCGTTCGAGGCGTTGATGGCGTTGCGCGCGGCGTCGGCGGCGCTCTTGGCGGCCCCCGACGCCTTGCGCGCGGCCGCCGCCGACTTCTGCACGTCCTTCTGCGCGGCGGCGGCCTCGCTCGCCGCCTTCTCGGCCGCCTCCTTGGCCTTCTGCGCGGCCGTCTCCGCACGGGCCCCCGCCTCGACGGCGAGGTTGGTCTCGCTCTCGGCGCGCGCGCCCTCGCGCTCGACCACGGCGACGAGTTCCTCGATCGTGGCCGACTCCTGGTCACGGGCGCGCGCGATGTGCTGGCCGGTCTCGATGAACCACTCGACGTCGTCCGCCGAGCCGCTGAGCGCGCGGTCCGCGTACTTGCGCACCTCCGGGCCGCCCGTCGTCAGCATCGCGCTGACCTGGACGCGGGTGTCCTCCAGGCGCGCGGAGAACTGCTTGTCGGTGAGGAAGGCACCGAGGGCGGGGTCGGTGCCGCTGTCGAGGGCGGTGTTCGCGTCGCGTACGACCGCCCTGCCGCCGGTCGACGCGACGGTGGCCGTGGCGACCTGGAGGTCTTCCACGATGGCCGGTACGAAGCCCTCCTTCAGGAACGCGGCGATGGCCGCGTCGCCCTCGTCCAGCGCGGCGACGGCGTCCCTGCGCAGTCCGCGGCCCGCCCGGTCGAGGCTCGCGACGATCGCGACCCGGTTGTCGTCCACGGTCTGCCGGGGGAGCGTCACGTCGAGGAAGGTGCGGATGTCCTCGTCCGTGCCGTGCAGGGCCTCCGCGGCGGCGGCCTTGACGCCCTTGCCGCCCGTCAGCCAGGCGCGGACGACCTCGGCGCGCTCGGTGTCGGGCAGCGGTACGGGCTCGGGCCCCGCGGAGTCGGCGGCGACGGCGGGCGCGGGCAGGACGGCCGCGGGGACGGCGGCGACGGCGGTGGCCGCGGCGAGTGCGCCGAGCACCCGGCGTCTGCTCCAGAAGGTGGTCTTCATGACTGCGTTCCCTCGTTGATGAATCCGGTTGATTTCACGGGCAATGGAGTGCTGTGGCAGGGAAATCGGGGGCGGGTGGCGCGGACCGCTCGGGACCCTACCAACTCCACTTGGTGAATGCCGAGAAAAGAACCGGAAAAGATGCGGGGGCCGCGCATGGAGTTATGTGATCGTCATGGGGAGGCGTACAACCTTTTGCCTTCGTGGTGAACGTCACAGCTGATGGCCCCTCAATGTCCATGTTTGCGAAGGGATTTACGGTTGATCGGGCGCGCGGCGCGTGCTGCCATGACCTCGCTCAAGAGGGCCGCGGGAGCCGATCGGGCCAGCGGCATATTCCGATCCGAGACGGGGAATGCAATGCGGAATTACGGCGCACCGGTTGTGAAGTTGCGAAGAAATCGGGTCATGCGGCGAATTCTGGGAACGGCCGCCGCAAGCGCTCTCGCCGCGGCTGCCGTCGCCGTCGGCGTGCATGCCGTGCCGACGGGGAAGACAGCGACGGTCGGCGTCGCCGACGCGGCCCCCGGCTACGCCGTGGAGGACTTCGCCTACCCGCAGGCGGACAAGATCCTGGCCGAGAAGGGCCTCGTCCTGAAGCGCGGCGACGGGCACATCACGCTCGCCGACTGCGTGAGCGGCACGGGACAGCTGGAGCTGCTGGCCCGCAACAAGGGCGACAAGATCTGCTTCGACGTCGTCGGCGACGAGGGCTTCCTGACGATGGAGATCCCCGCCGTCTACTCGATCAGGGGCAACGACTACTCCACCACGGTCGACATGAAGGTCGGCGACGAGGAGAAGTCCTTCCCGATCACCGAGAACACCTGGACCCCGGTGGGCGAGTCCGCCGACCCGGAGAACCGCGACTTCGTGCTCGTCGAGATCCGGACCTCCAAGTAGCCCCAGGCCGCCGCTCGTGAACCGGGCTGCGGTCCGGCACGTCCCGGACACGCGGTCCTCGCACCAAGGAACCGATGCACCCATGACAGACAGAACCACGCGCAGTGGCAGACGCCCGCGACTCCTCGCGCAGGGCGCGGCAGCGCTCCTGGCCCTCCCCCTCGCGCTGAGCGCCGTGCCCGCCGCCGCCGTCACCGGCCCCGCGTCCGAGCCCTCCGACACGACCCACGCGTACACCGCCCGGCTCGTCGTCGGCTCCCACGACCGCGCCTGCTCCGGCGTGCTCGTCGACTCCGACTGGCTGCTCACCGCGGCGAGCTGCTTCGCCGACGACCCGGCCCAGAGCCTCGCCGTGCCCGCCGGGGCGCCCCGGCAGCCGGTGACGGCCACGATCGGCCGCACCGACCTCACCTCCACCTCGGGCGCCGAGCGCAAGATCGTCCGGCTCGTACCCCGTACGGACCGCGACGTCGTCCTCGCCCGGCTCGACCGGCCCGTGACCGACGTCGCCCCCGCGACGCTCGCCACGAGCGCCCCCGTCGCGGGCGAGGAGCTGACGTTCGCCGGCTACGGGCGGACCAAGGACGAGTGGGCGCCGCTCCGGCTGCACACCGCCGCCTACTCCGTCGACTCCGTGGACGCGGCGAGCGCGAAGGTCACCGGCAAGGACGGCGCCGCCGCCTGCGCGGGCGACTCCGGCGGCCCCGTGCTGCGCGGCACCGGGGCGAGCGCCCCGCTCGTCGCCCTCACCAGCCAGTCCTACCAGGGCGGTTGCTTCGGCACCGACGAGGAGCAGACGAGCACGGCGGGCGTCGCCGCGCGCGTCGACGACCTGAAGTCCTGGGTCGACGCCACGACCGGCGCGCCCGGCATCACCGACTTCAACGGCGACGGTGTCGAGGACATCGCCGTCGCCGACCCGAAGGCGACCGTGGGCTCCGCCGCCGGAGCCGGCCTGGTACGGGTCGTGTACGGCGCCGACAAGGGCATCGCCCAGATCGACCAGGACCTCGACTGGGTGACCGGTGCCGCCGAGGCGAACGACGCCTTCGGCGGGGCACTCGCCACCGTCGACTACAACGAGGACGGCTACACCGACCTCGTCGTCGGCAGCCCGAACGAGGCCGTCGGCAGCGTCGCGGGAGCGGGCTTCGCCGACATCCTCTTCGGCGGGCCCGGCGGCCTCGGCACCGGCCCGGTCAAGGCCCAGCACCTCGAACAGGGCGCGGGCACGGGCTCCCTCAAGGTCTCCACACCCGAGACGAACGACCACATGGGCCAGTCCCTCGCGGCCGGGACCACCGCCGAGGGCCGCCCGTGGATTCTCATCGGGGTCCCCGGCGAGTCCATCGGCAACCTCGCGGCGGCCGGTATGGCCACCTACGTCTACGGCAACACCAGCCGCTCCCTCTACCAGGACCTCCCCGTCAACACGCCGGGGGCCTCGGAGGCCGGTGACAAGTTCGGTGCCGCCGTCGCGGGCGACGAGAACTACTTCGCGATCGGCGCGCCCGGCGAGGCGATCGGCACCAAGACGAACTCCGGCACCGTGGCCCTCTTCAGCCACACCCTGGACGCGGACGGCAGGCCCACGGCCGTCGGCGGCATGGACCAGGACAACGACGCGGTGAGCGGCGCCGCCGAGCAGGACGACGAGTTCGGCGCCTCGCTCGCCATGACCCCGTACCGCACCTCCGCCACCTCCGGCAGCGGCACCTCGATGCTGGCGATCGGCTCGCCCGGCGAGATGACCTCGGCCAGCGGTACGCAGCGGGCCCAGGCGGGCCGGGCGATCCTGGTCAAGATCAACCCCGACAAGACCTGGAACTACCTGCACGAGCTGCGCCAGGGCGAGCCCGACGACGCCGTGACCGGCACCTCGGAGGTCGGCGACCGCATGGCCGAGACCCTGAGCATCGTCAACACCGCGCCCCACGCCGTCGCCACCACCAGCACGCTGCTCGTCGCCGTCGGCATTCCGGGCGAGGCGCTCGGCACGGAGGCCAAGGCCGGGGCCGTGCAGGTCTTCTCGGCACTCGGCGCGGCCGGTGACAACGACGTGTGGGTGGAGGCCGGCAACGACCCGGGCCTGCCCGGTCCGTACAAGGCCAACCAGCGCGTCGGCGAGAGCATCCACTTCACCGGCACCCGCCTCTACGTCGGCATGCCCAACGGGCCGAGCGCGTACGGGGCCCTGCACGCCCTGCCGATCGGCAACGTCGTCCCCGGCGGCACCAAGGGCACGGTGACCACGTACCAGCCCGGCACCGGCGGCCTGCCCGCCGCGGGCAAGGCGTTCGGCTCCGCCGCACGCTGAGCCACGACCGCCCGGCGAGGCGCGGGGAGGGACGGGAGAACCCGTCCGCCCCGCGCCTCGCGGGCGTCCCGGCTCCGCGCCACCACCGGCCGCGCGGCCGGTCAGAAAGGAGACACCAGCGTGCACACGAGCGACGACCCCCTTCCCGACGAGGAGTGGGACCGCTTCCTGCGGGACGCCACCGCCGGAATCGGGGCGGCGGACGCGCCCAAGGAACCCTCGGCGCGGGCCCGCATGGTGACCCGCAGGCTCCGCGAGCAGCCCCCGCCCGAGCCGCCGCGCGCCTACCGGCTCGCCGCGCCCGCGTCCGCGCCCCGGCGCAGGCCCTGGTTCACGATCGTCGTCGCCGCCCTCGTCGTCCTCGCGATCGTCGCCTTCGTGCCCGGGCCGCTGACCGGGCTCTTCCGGTCCGGGGGCGGTTCCGCCGGACCGTCCCCCGCCCAGGGCCCCACCGTCCGCGAGCCGTTCCGCGACTCGCCCGCCGAGGACTGGGCCGAGGGCGCGGACGGCATCGACGTCCCCGCCGCGCGGGCGACGGGCGGGATGAGCGCGGCCGAGGTCCGCCAGGCGCTCAGCCGGACGAAGGACTTCCTCGTCGGCACGAACCTGGACCCCGCCGTCCTGCGGGGCGAACGCCCCACCCGGGCACTGCGCTTCCTCGACCCCCGGCAGCGAGCGGTACGGGAGTACGTCGCCGACGCGTTCGGCGCGCCCGCGCCCGGCGCGGAGAACGACCCGCTGCGCCTCGCCACGCGCTTCGACCCCGCGCGCTTCGCCTTCGCGGGAGACGTCGTCAAGACGCGCGGCGGGATGACGTTCCGCGCGGCCGAGGGCAACGGGATCGACGTGCGGACGGACGTCACCTACGTCTACCCGGTGGTGCGCGCCTCCGGCGGCGGCGAGGTCGTGCGCACGATCGTGCGGCGCGCGGTGGTCCTGCGCTAGCCGGGCCCGGCGGCGGCCGGTGCGGGCACGTTCCAGCTCGTGTCGTACGCGTCGGACGTCACGAACGGCGGGTGCGGTGAGCGGGAGGGATACTTCCGCCCCGAGTTCGGCGCCGAGCGCGCCACGGTGGCGCCCGACGACGGCGTCGTCATCGACCCGTACGACCGCGCGGGCACGGTCGACGGGCACGCGGGCGCGGGGGACGACTGCGCCTCGGCGATCCGCTCCTGAGACGCGCGTCGGGCGGGACCCCTTGTCGCGGGGTCCCGCCCGGTGGCGTACGGCTGGTGCGGCGGCTCAGAGGAGCCGGATCGCTCCCGAGGCCGGGTAGCCGGAGAGGTCCTGGATGACGACGCCCTTGCCGGGGTTGGCGGCGTCGAGGTACTGGCCGTTCCCGATGTAGACGCCCACGTGGTACGCGGAGCCCGCGCCGCCCCAGTAGAGGAGGTCGCCCGGCTGCGCGGCGGAGACCGAGACCTGGGTGCCGGCCGTGGACTGCTCCTGCGAGGTGCGCGGGAGGTCGATGCCGACCGTGCGGAAGGCGGCCTGCGTCAGGCCCGAGCAGTCCCAGGAGTTGGGGCCCGTACCGCCCATGACGTACGCGTCGCCGAGCTGCGCCTTCAGGAAGGAGATGACGCTCGCGGCGGAACCGCTCGCGGGGGCCGCCGCCGACCGCGTCGATGCGGTGGACGTGCCGGTGCTCGCGGACGTGGACGGCGCGAGGGTCGTACGGGTCGCGGAGCGCGAGGCGGTCTCCTGGGCGGCGGCGCGCTTGGCGGCGGCCTCCTCGGCGGCCTTCTTCTTCGCGGCGGCCTTCTCCTCGGCCTTCTTCTCCGCCTGCTTGCGGTCGGCCTTCGCCTCCTTGGCGGCCTTGGCGACGGCGGCGTCCTGCTCGGCGCGCAGCTCGTAGCTCGTTGCCATCTGCTGCGTCGAGTCGGCGGCGGCGGCCATGGCGGCGGACAGGTTGGCGGTCAGGGTCGGCATCTCGATGGTCTCGGTCACCGGTTCGGCGGCCGAGGCCGAACCCGTCGCACCGGCCACCGCGAGCGTGCCGAGCACGCCACTGGCGACGCCGGCCCGCAGGGCGATGCGGGAGGCGTTCCGGCGGGGCTTCCGGTGGCTGGGTATCTGAGCGGTGTGGGGCATGGGACCTATCGCTATCAAGAGGCCGCCCGGGGGTTCAACAAACGTGGGATGCGCCACTGTTGACCGCAAAACGGGCGAAAGGTGCGGGGCTGTTTTCGGTCTGATCGCCCATAGGGGGCGAAAGGGGCAGGCCCTGTCTGTGGTGATCATGGCCGTGATCCCGCTGTTTCCGCGATACGTCCCAATTGCCCCGCGCCTACCATCGCTCCCGCTTCGCGGCCAAGCCCCTCCTCCCAGGTCACGGGGCGGGAGTGGCACAGGTCACGGAACGGTGTAGGTGCGGGGCGCGTCCGCGAGCGGGCCGGGGTGGGGGCGGGGCCGGGGCGGGGTGGGGGTGCGGGCGGGTGCTCGGGCGATGCGGGGCCGGGCGCCCGGCGGGGGTTCCCCGAACGGCCGCAGTCGCTCCCCGGCGCGGGTGATTTCCCCTTCGTGAACGCGTGCACGCGCGGGGGCCGTTCGGAGGAAGGGAAGCGGGTGGGGAAAGGGGGACGGAGGAGGGGAAGGCGAATTACCCCGCTCAATAACGGAGTTGTGCGGACTTTTCGGGCTCTTGGCGGCGACGGTTCCTATATCAAGAGATCGCGTCCAACACCAATTTGCTTGAGCCTACATCCTCTTGATAGAGCGACCCCCTCCTCACCTGCGGAAACCGCGCGCCAGGCTCACCGGAAGTGATCATTCCGCCGCGCGCTGTGCGAAAGCCCGGGCATATGCGGGCTCATGATCGGCCGTCAGGTGGCGTAGATCACAAACGCGGGGGTGTACCCCGTGTCGCAGATCACAGAGAGGCGGGCATAGGATGCGGGGCAGTCGGGCTTGTGAACTGCCTCACATATTCGCGATCTTCGTCATCGGGACGCGGAGCGGGAGGCGGGAAGCGGGCCCGGCGGCCCCGGGCGGCACAGCGGCGGCCCGGGGGGACCCGTGTACGCAGTCAGTGCCGACTGAGAGGAGCGAGGAGCGGTGAACGCTTATGCGCCCATCCTCGTACTGGGAGCCCTCGGGGCAGGCTTTGCGATCTTCTCCGTGGTCATGGCCACGCTTATCGGTCCAAAGCGTTACAACAGGGCGAAGCTCGAAGCCTATGAATGCGGAATCGAACCGACCCCCACGCCGGCCGGCGGCGGGCGATTCCCCATCAAGTACTACCTGACGGCGATGCTCTTCATCGTCTTCGACATCGAGATCGTCTTTCTCTACCCCTGGGCCGTGACCTTCGACGCCCTGGGCGTTTTCGGGCTCGTGGAGATGCTGCTCTTCGTGCTCACCGTCTTCGTCGCCTATGCGTACGTATGGCGGCGCGGCGGCCTGGAATGGGACTGAGACCCGCAGGGGACGACACGGTCTAAGGGGCCATCAATGGGACTCGAAGAGAAACTTCCGAGCGGTTTTCTGCTCACCACCGTCGAACAGGCCGCGGGCTGGGTGCGCAAGTCGTCCATGTTCCCGGCGACGTTCGGGCTCGCGTGCTGCGCCATCGAGATGATGACGACGGGCGCGGGCCGCTACGACCTCGCGCGTTTCGGCATGGAGGTCTTCCGGGGCTCGCCCCGGCAGGCGGACCTGATGATCGTCGCGGGCCGGGTGAGCCAGAAGATGGCCCCCGTCCTGCGCCAGGTCTACGACCAGATGCCGAACCCCAAGTGGGTCATCTCCATGGGCGTGTGCGCCTCCTCGGGCGGCATGTTCAACAACTACGCGATCGTGCAGGGCGTGGACCACGTCGTTCCGGTCGACATCTACCTGCCCGGCTGCCCGCCCCGCCCCGAGATGCTGATCGACGCGATCCTCAAGCTGCACCAGAAGGTGCAGGGCACCAAGCTCGGCGTGAACGCGGAAGAAGCGGCCCGCGAGGCCGAGGAGGCCGCGCTCAAGGCGCTGCCCCTCATCGAGATGAAGGGGCTGCTGCGATGAGTGACCGTACGCCCGAGGACGAGCCGCGCGAGAAGCGCGCGCCCGAGGACGCGGCGCCGCGCGAGCGTACGCCCGAGGACGCCGGTACGGGCGCGAGCCCCACCCCCGCCGACCCGGCCCCCGCGAGCGCGCCCGCCCCCGAGGACGTACCGGCCGGGGCCGGTCCCGACAGCCCGGGCGCCGAGGGACAGCTGCCCGCCCCACGGGTGCGGGCCGACGAGGTCATCGCGGTCCGCAGGGGGATGTTCGGCGGCTCGCCCGGCGGCGACACGAGCGGCTACGGCGGGCTCGTGCGGACCGTACGGCTGCCGGGGGCGTCGAGCCGCCCGTACGGCGGCTGGTTCGACGAGGTCGCCGACGAGCTGGAAGGGGCCCTGGAGGAACAGGGCCTGGTCCCCGAGAACGCGCTGTGGAAGACCGTCGTCGACCGCGGCGAGCTGACCTTCCACGTCGAGCGCGAGCACCTCGTGCAGGTCGCGCGGACGCTGCGCGACGACCCGGCGCTCCGCTTCGAGCTGTGCACCGGGGTGAGCGGGGTGCACTACCCGGGCGACAAGGGACGGGAGCTGCACGCCGTCTACCACCTGCGCTCGATCACCCACAACCGGCTGATCCGGATCGAGGTGAGCGTGCCCGACGCCGACCGGCACCTGCCCTCGCTCGTCGCGCTCTACCCGACCAACGACTGGCACGAGCGCGAGACCTACGACTTCTTCGGGCTGATCTTCGACGGCCACCCGGCCCTCACCCGGATCATGATGCCCGACGACTGGCAGGGCTTCCCGCAGCGCAAGGACTACCCCCTGGGCGGCATCCCCGTGGAGTACAAGGGCGCCCAGATCCCGGCTCCCGACCAGCGGAGGTCGTACACATGAGCAGCACCACCACGCCGGGCTCCCGCCGGACCACCGAGGGCACGGTCTACACCGTCACCGGCGGCGACTGGGACGAGGTCGTCGAGGCCGCGGCCAAGGCCGACGACGAGCGCATCATCGTCAACATGGGCCCCCAGCACCCCTCCACGCACGGGGTGTTGCGGCTCATCCTGGAGATCGACGGCGAGACCGTCACCGAGGCCCGCTGCGGCATCGGCTACCTGCACACGGGCATCGAGAAGAACCTGGAGTTCCGCACCTGGACCCAGGGCACGACGTTCGTGACGCGGATGGACTACCTCACGCCGTTCTTCAACGAGACCGCGTACTGCCTCGGCGTCGAGCGCCTGCTCGGCATCGAGGACGACGTGCCGGACCGCGCCAACATCGTCCGCGTCCTGCTCATGGAGCTGAACCGCATCTCCTCGCACCTCGTCGCCATCGCGACGGGCGGCATGGAGCTGGGCTCCACGACGATCATGATCTACGGCTTCCGCGACCGCGAACTGTGCCTCGACCTCTTCGAGTTGTTCACCGGGCTGCGCATGAACCACGCATTCGTCCGGCCCGGCGGCCTCGCGCAGGACCTCCCGGCCGGCTCGCTCGACGCGCTCGCCGAGTTCGTGAAGACGATGCGGCACAACCTCACCGAGTACGACAAGCTCGCCACCGGGAACCCGATCTTCCGCGCCCGCATGAAGGACGTCGGCCACCTCGACCTCACCGGGTGCATGGCCCTCGGCGCGACCGGGCCGATCCTGCGCTCGGCCGGGCTCCCGCACGACCTGCGCAAGGCGCAGCCGTACTGCGGCTACGAGACCTACGACTTCGACATCCCGACCGACGACGGCTGCGACTCCTACGGGCGCTTCCTCATCCGCATGGCCGAGATGCGCGAGTCGCTGCGCATCATCGAGCAGTGCGCGGAGCGGCTGCGCGAGCCCGGCCCCGTCATGGTCGCGGACAAGAAGATCGCCTGGCCCGCCCAACTCGCCCAGGGGCCCGACGGGATCGGCAACTCGCTCGACCACATCAGGGAGATCATGGGCACCTCGATGGAGGCCCTGATCCACCACTTCAAGCTCGTCACCGAGGGCTTCAGGGTCCCGCCAGGGCAGGCGTACGCGGCGGTCGAGTCCGCGAAGGGCGAGCTGGGCGCGCACGTCGTCTCGGACGGCGGCACCCGCCCCTTCCGGGTCCACTTCCGCGACCCGTCCTTCACCAACCTTCAGGCCATGGCCGCGATGTGCGAGGGCGGCCAGGTCGCCGACGTCATCGTGGCCGTCGCCTCCATCGACCCCGTGATGGGAGGAGTCGACCGGTGACCGACGTCAGTCTGGGGATGCCGCAACTCCCCGCGCCCGACTACCCGCCCGAGGTCCGCGCGCGCCTGGAGGCGGACGCGGCCGAGATCATCTCCCGCTACCCGGGGGCCCGTTCGGCGCTGCTTCCGCTGCTGCACCTCGTGCAGTCCGAGGAAGGACACGTCACCCGGACCGGGATGGCCTTCTGCGCCCAGCAGTTGGGGCTCACCACCGCCGAGGTGAACGCGGTCGCGACCTTCTACACGATGTACCGGCGCAAGCCCTCAGGGGACTACCAGGTCGGGGTCTGCACCAACACGCTGTGCGCGGTGATGGGCGGCGACGCCATCTTCGAGACGCTCCAGGAACACCTGGCCCTCGGCAACGACGAGACGACCGAGGACGGCAAGGTCACGCTGGAGCACATCGAGTGCAACGCGGCCTGCGACTTCGCGCCCGTCGTGATGGTGAACTGGGAGTTCTTCGACAACCAGACACCCGAGTCCGCGATCCGGCTCGTCGACGACCTGCGCGCCGGGCGCGAGGTCGAGCCGACCCGGGGCGCGCCGCTGTGCACCTTCAAGGAGACCGCGCGCATCCTCGCCGGCTTCCCCGACCAGCGCGAGGGCGCGGTCGCCGCGAGCGGCGGCGCCGGCCCCGCCTCGCTCGTCGGGCTGCGGTACGCGAAGGGCGAGAACCCGCAGGCGCGCGTCGTCCACCCGCGCCCGGTGAGCGCCCAGCCGGAGGACGCGGCGCCGCGCACGACGGACGAGGCCGCGCCCCGTACCCCCGGCGAGCAGCCGCCGGGCACCCACCCCAGTTCGCACGACGCGCCGCAGGAGACCTCGGCGTCCGATCCCGCCCACCCGGCGGGACCCACCGCAGAGGAGGGGGAGTGATGACCGTGGCAGCCGAAGACGCGGGGAACGCGGGCGACGCGGGGAGCAAGGGGAGTGCCGCCCCCGGCGACTTCCTCGCACCCGTCCTCTCCGCTTCCTGGGACCAGCCCGAGTCGTGGACGCTCGACACGTACCGCCGCTGCGACGACGGCTACGAGGGCCTGAAGAAGGCGCTCGCCATGAGCCCCGACGACCTCATCGCCTACGTCAAGGACGCGGGGCTGCGGGGCCGGGGCGGCGCCGGGTTCCCGACCGGGATGAAGTGGCAGTTCATCCCGCAGGGCGACGGCAAGCCGCACTACCTCGTCGTCAACGCGGACGAGTCGGAGCCCGGGACGTGCAAGGACATCCCGCTCCTCTTCGCCAATCCGCACGCCCTCATCGAGGGCATCGTCATCGCGTGCTACGCCATCCGCTCCTCGCACGCCTTCATCTACCTCCGCGGTGAGGTCGTCCCCGTCCTGCGCCGGTTGCACGAGGCCGTGCGCGAGGCGTACGCGGCCGGGTACCTCGGCGAGAACATCCTCGGCAGCGGGATCGATCTCGACCTGACCGTGCACGCGGGCGCGGGCGCGTACATCTGCGGCGAGGAGACCGCGCTGCTCGACTCCCTCGAAGGCAGGCGCGGACAGCCCAGGCTCCGGCCGCCCTTCCCGGCCGTCGAGGGCCTGTACGCCTGCCCCACTGTCGTGAACAACGTCGAATCCATCGCCTCGGTTCCCGCGATCCTGAACCGGGGCAAGGAGTGGTTCCGCTCGATGGGCAGCGAGAAGTCCCCGGGCTTCACGCTGTACTCGCTCAGCGGGCACGTCGCGAGCCCGGGCCAGTACGAGGCCCCGCTCGGCGTCACGCTGCGCCAGCTCCTGGACCTCAGCGGCGGGATGCGCCCCGGGCACCGGCTCAAGTTCTGGACCCCGGGCGGCAGTTCGACACCGATGTTCACCGAGGAACACCTCGACGTGCCCCTCGACTACGAGGGCGTCGGCGCCGCCGGGTCCATGCTCGGCACCAAGGCGCTCCAGTGCTTCGACGAGACGACCTGCGTCGTGCGCGCCGTGACGCGCTGGACCGAGTTCTACGCGCACGAGTCCTGCGGCAAGTGCACCCCGTGCCGCGAAGGCACCTACTGGCTCGTGCAGTTGCTCCGCGACATCGAGGCGGGCAAGGGCCGCGCCGACGACCTCGACAAGCTCCTCGACATCGCCGACAACATCAACGGCAAGTCCTTCTGCGCCCTCGGCGACGGCGCCGCCTCACCGATCGCGTCCTCCCTCAAGTACTTCCGCGAGGAGTACGAGGCGCACCTCGACGGCAAGGGCTGCCCCTTCGACCCCGCCAAGTCCACGCTCTGGGCGGACAAGCGCGACTCACACCTGGAGGTGACCGCATGACCGTGACGACAGGCGCGCCCGCTTCGGGTGCCCCCGCCGCGCCCCCGCCCGAGGACCTGGTCACCCTGACCATCGACGGCGCCGAGATCTCCGTGCCCAAGGGCACCCTCGTGATCCGCGCCGCCGAGGAACTCGGCATCGAGATCCCCCGCTTCTGCGACCACCCGCTGCTCGACCCCGCCGGGGCCTGCCGCCAGTGCATCGTCGAAGTGGAGGGCCAGCGCAAGCCGATGGCCTCGTGCACCATCACGTGCACCGAGGGCATGGTCGTCAAGACGCAGCTCACCTCGCCCGTCGCCACCAAGGCGCAGCACGGCGTGATGGAACTGCTCCTGATCAACCACCCCCTCGACTGCCCCGTGTGCGACAAGGGTGGCGAGTGCCCGCTCCAGAACCAGGCACTCTCGCACGGCAACGCCGAATCCCGCTTCGAGGGCAAGAAACGCACGTACGAGAAGCCCGTGCCGATCTCCGCGCAGGTCCTCCTGGACCGCGAGCGGTGCGTGCTGTGCGCGCGGTGCACGCGCTTCTCGAACCAGATCGCCGGGGACCCGATGATCGAACTGATCGAGCGCGGCGCGCTCCAGCAGGTCGGCACCGGCGAGGGCGACCCTTTCGAGTCGTACTTCTCGGGCAACACCATCCAGATCTGCCCGGTCGGCGCGCTCACCTCGGCCGCGTACCGCTTCCGCTCCCGGCCCTTCGACCTCACCTCCAGCCCGAGCGTGTGCGAGCACTGCGCGGGCGGCTGCGCGACCCGTACCGACCACCGGCGCGGCAAGGTCATGCGGCGGCTCGCCGCCAACGACCCCGAGGTCAACGAGGAATGGCTGTGCGACAAGGGCCGCTTCGGCTTCCGCTACGCGCAGCAGAGCGACCGCCTCACCAACCCGCTCGTGCGCGACGCCGAGTCCGGTGAACTGCGCGTCGTCTCCTGGCCGGAGGCCCTGGAGGCCGCCGCCGCCGGGCTCGCGGGCGCGCGCGGCCGGGCCGGGGTCCTCACCGGGGGCCGGCTCACCGTCGAGGACGCGTACGCCTACAGCAAGTTCGCGCGCGTCGCGCTCGGCACCAACGACATCGACTTCCGCGCCCGCGCGCACAGCGCGGAGGAGGCCGACTTCCTCGCCGCGCACGTCGCGGGGCGCGGCGCCGATCTCGACGGTACGGGCGTGACGTACCGCCTCCTCGAAGAGGCGCCCACCGTCCTGCTCGCCGGGATCGAGGCCGAGGAGGAGGCCGCCGGGGTCTTCCTGCGGCTGCGCAAGGCGTGGCGCAAGCACGGCCAGCGCGTCTTCTCGCTCGCGACGCACGCCACGCGCGGGCTCACCAAGGCGGGCGGCACGCTGCTGCCCGCCGCCCCCGGCACCGAGACCGAGTGGCTCGACGCGCTCGCGGGCGGCGTCGGGCTCGAAGACCCCGGCCGCGACGCGCTCGACGCGCTGCGCGCCGAAGGCTCCGTGATCGTCGTCGGCGAGCGCCTCGCGACCGTCCCCGGCGC
>NZ_JAAGLR010000592.1 GCF_010548245.1 Streptomyces sp. SID11385 | reverse complement strand
CGATACTGGGATTGAACCAGTGACCTCTTCCGTGTCAGGGAAGCGCTCTCCCGCTGAGCTAATCGCGCGGGATGAGACCCGCGGCCCGGGGGCCCGGTCTCGGTGGACGATACTGGGATTGAACCAGTGACCTCTTCCGTGTCAGGGAAGCGCTCTCCCGCTGAGCTAATCGTCCTTGGAGGTGGAGACGGGATTTGAACCCGTGTAGACGGCTTTGCAGGCCGTTGCCTCGCCTCTCGGCCACTCCACCCCGTAATGAAGGACTCGGGAAAGTCCTTCATCATCGAGCGGACGACCAGGTTCGAACTGGCGACCTCAACCTTGGCAAGGTTGCGCTCTACCAACTGAGCTACGTCCGCTTGTCGGTGTCCGGGGCGTTTGGCGCGTCCCGGCGACGAGTGGAACTCTAGCGGATTCCCGGGCCAGTACAAAAACGCGTTTGCGCAGCGTGCGCGTGCGCGGCCACGGGGAGCGAGCGGACGGCCACGGCGCACGCCCCGCGCGGAGCCCGCTCCCCGGCGGCTGCCTACACTCCCCGCGTGCACCCCCCGACTCCCCTCGCCCGCTTCGGCGACCTGCTCGCCACCGGCCTGCGGGACGTCACGGACGACCCGGCCGCGCTGGACGGCTCCGGTTTCTGGGCCGTCGCCGCCGGCTTCGACGGCGCCCTCGTCTGCGCCCGCTTCGACGACGTACGCCGTGTCCCCGCCCCGCCCGTGCGCCCGGGAGCCTGGCGCGGCCCGCGCGCGGACGCCTGGACCTCCTCGCTCGACCACGCCGCGTACACGGCGGGGGTACGGGAGATACGCGCCCGCATCGCGCGCGGCGAGGTCTACCAGGCGAACCTCTGCCGCGTCCTGAGCGCCCCGCTGCCCGATCCGGGCGCTGCCGACGCCGACGCGCTCGGCGCGCTCCTCGCCCGCGACAACCCCGCCCCGTACGCCTCCGTCGTCCGCCTGCCCGCGCACGGCGTCGAGATCGCGAGCGCGTCACCGGAGCTCTTCCTGCGCCGCGCGGGCCGCACCGTCGAGTCGGGCCCCATCAAGGGCACCGGGCGGACCCCGGACGACCTTCTGGAGAAGGACCACGCCGAGAACGTGATGATCGTGGACCTCGTCCGCAACGACCTCGGCCGGGCCTGCGCGACCGGCAGCGTCACCGTCCCCGACCTGTGCGCCGTGGAGCGGCATCCGGGGCTCGTGCACCTCGTCTCGACGGTACGGGGCGAGCTCGCGCCCGGCGTGGGCTGGCCCGGCCTGCTCGCGGCGAGCTTCCCGCCCGGCTCCGTCACCGGGGCGCCGAAGTCGAGCGCCCTGCGCCTCATCGCCGCGCTGGAGACCGCGCCCCGCGGCCCGTACTGCGGCGGTATCGGCTGGGTCGACGCCGACCGCGGTACGGGGCAACTCGCCGTGGGCATCCGCACCTTCTGGATCGAACGCGGGAAGCGGGGCGCGGCCGTCGTGCGCTTCGGCACCGGGGCGGGGATCACGTGGGGCTCCGACCCGGAGCGCGAGTGGCGCGAGACCGAGCTCAAGGCGGCCCGGCTGCTCGCGATAGCGTCGGGTTCCGACGACGCCCCAGGACCGGAGCGCCCGCCGGGAAACGCCCCCGCGCCGGGCGCGGCCCCGGCCGGGGCCCGCCCCGTGGAAACCGCCGAAAGCGAAGGAAGCCCGCGATGACTGTGCGCACCATCTGGATCAACGGCGGACTGCGTGACGCCGAGGACGCGCGTGTCTCCGCGCTCGACCACGGGATCACCGTGGGGGACGGCGTCTTCGAGACCGTCAAGGCGGTCGACGGAGCCCCGTTCGCGCTCAGCCGCCACCTCGACCGGCTCGCCCGGTCCGCCGTCGGGCTCGGCCTGCCCGAGCCCGACCTCGACGAGGTGCGGCGCGCGTGCGCGGACGTGCTCGCGGCCGAGCCCGTCGCGTTCGGCCGGCTGCGCATCACGTACACGGGAGGTGTCTCGCCGCTCAGCTCCGAACGGGGCACGCAGGGGCCGACCCTCATCGTCGCCGTCGGCGCCCTCGCGCCCCGGCCCGACACCACCGCCGCCGTCACGGTGCCGTGGGTGCGCAACGAGCGCGGCGCGCTGAGCGGGCTCAAGACGACCTCGTACGGCGAGAACGTCCTCGCCCTCGCCCGCGCGCACGAACAGGGCGCCTCCGAGGCGCTGTTCGCCAACACGGTCGGACAGCTCTGCGAGGGCACGGGCTCCAACGTCTTCGTCGTGCTCGACGGGACGCTCTGCACCCCGCCGCTCGCCTCCGGCTGCCTCGCGGGCATCACCCGCGCTCTCGTCACGGAGTGGACGGGCGCGGAGGAGCGGGACCTTCCCTTCGACGTCCTGGAACGGGCCGACGAGGTCTTCCTCACCTCCACGACACGCGACGTCCAGGCCGTGCACCGCGTCGACGGCCGCACCCTGGAGCAGGCCCCCGGCCCCGTCACGGCCAAGGCGATGCGCGTCTTCGCCGAGCGCGCGGCCGCCGATCAGGACCCCGCCTGAGCACCCTGGTGGGGCGGCCGGGCGCCGGGGTAGAAAGGCCGTGATGACCACGACCCTGCGGCCGACCGAGCCGCTTCAGCACGACCCCGGCGGGGCCCGTCACCGTGCGTACGAGATCCGTGTCAACAGCCGTCCCGTGGGCGGGCTCGTCCTCGGCGCGCACCCCGAGCACGGGCTCGGGTCCATAGTCGGCCTGCGCGTCGCCGAGCCCGACCGGGGCAGGGGGCGCGCGGCCGTCGCCGTGCTCGCCGCCGAGGAGGTCCTGCGGAGCTGGGGCTGCCGGCGCGCCGAGGGCGTGGTGCCGGCCGGTTCCGGCGCGGGGCTGCGGCTGGCCGCCTCGCTCGGGTACGCGGAGGACGCGCGCGTCCTGCGCAAGGTGCTCGCGGGACGGGCGCCGGGACTGCCCGAGGGCTCCGTCGCGCGGCGTATGACCGAGGCGGAGTTCGGCGCGTGGCGGGAGCACGAACAGCTCTCGCACGCGGGGGTGTTGGGCGAGTACCTCGGGCTGAGCGAGGAACAGGCCGGGGCGCGCTCCGCGCACGACCTCGCCACCGCCTTCCCCGAGGGCCCGCACAGCCACGGACAGCGGCTGTGGGTCCTGGAGCACGAGGGCGTCGCGGTCGGCACACTGTGGGTCACCGACCGCGAGACGGACGTCTACGTGATGAGCGTCGAGGTCGCCGAGGAGCACCGGGGCCGGGGACACGGGCGCGCGCTGCTGCGGTGGACCGAGGCCGACGGGCTCGCGGAGGGCCACCGCGCGGCCGAACTCAACGTCCACACGCGCAACACCCCGGCGCTGCGGCTCTACGAGTCGCTCGGCTACCGGCCCTTCCAGCACCACTTCGTGAAACCGCTGGTCTGAGCGGGCGCAGGGGGGCGGTGCGGGGCGGGGGACCGGGGGCCCGGTGCCTGGGCCGGGTTCCGCGCGGAGGCCGGCGGCGCCGCGCGGAGACCGGACTCGCGCGTTCAGGCGGCGAGCAGCGCGTCCGCGATCTCCTCGATCCGCTCCCGCAACCCTTCCTGTGACTTGCTGCCGTCGAGAAGCGTGCCACCGATGTCGTACGTGGGCGTGCCCTTGACCCCCAGGGCCTTGCCCTCGGCCTGGTCGGCGTCCACCGTCAGGATGTGCCGCCCGTCGATCAGCGCGGTGTCGAACTCTTCGGCGTCCAGGCCCAGTTCACCGGCCATCTCGACGAGGAACGGCTCGCCCGCGGCGGCGAACTCCTCGACGCGGCGCAGCACGGCGGCGACGAACGGCCAGCCCTGCCCCTGAGCGAACGCCTCCTCCGCCGCCTGGGCCCCGGCGAAGGCGTGCTTGTGCTTCTCCAGCGGGAAGTGCCGCAGCCGGATCTCCAGCCGGTCGCCGTACCGCGCGCGCAGGGCGTCCAGGTCGTCGAGTGCGGAGCGGCAGTCGGGGCACTGGAGCTCGCACCAGACGTCGAGGACGACGGGGGAGGGGGCGGCGGGGGGCGGCGTGGGTTCGTTCATCGGACCAGTTTCCCATCGGCGCGGACCGCGCGCGCTCACGCCGGGCTCCGCCGGGCCCGCGCCGGGCTTCCCGCGCCCCGCCGGGTTTCCCGGCCTCAGCCCCGGTTCCCGGGCGCGACCCTGAGAAAACCCTGATCCTTTCCGTGCCGCGACCCTGAGAAGCCCCCCATTTCGGCCCGGGGTGGGGTTGTCCCCATGTCGTCGGCGTCCGCGACGGTGCACGATGGAGGGGAAAGAGGACCGGTGAGGCGCGCGGGCGCGGAGCCGGTGGACGCCGTACGGAGTTGCCTGGAGGGGCCCGGATGCTCGCCGAGACGATTTGTTCCGCCGTATCGGTGGCCGGCCTGGGTATCGCCGCCGTCACCGCCTACCGCAAGCGCTTCCTGAGCGCGGCGCGCATCGCCGCGTACTCGCTCGTGCCCATCGGCCTGGTCATGACCGGTGTCGTGAAGTGGCTCGCGCACACCGCGTTCAGCCCCACCGCCTGGGCCGGTTTCGTCGTGCTCGGCGCCGCCTGGCTGCTCTTCCTCGCGACGCGCTCGGTCGAGCGGCGCAAGTACGGGACGCGCAAGGAACGCCGCGCCGCGGCCCGCGCGGCCCGCGAGAACGAGGCCACGGCCCCCGCGGCCTCCGGCCCCGCCCTCCCCGGGCGCGCCCCCGCCCGACCAGCCTCCGGCGGCGCGGGGCAGGCGACGGGCTCCTCGCGGGCCGCCAAGCCGGACGAGGACTTCAGCGACATCGAGGCGATCCTGAAGAAGCACGGGATCTGAGCCCGCGCGGGGCCCCGTCCGCCGTTCCGAGGGGTGAGACACGGCCGTTCGAATCGCCGGGGGAACGCGGCAGCTCGGGGTGTCCTGTCACTCTGCGTCAATAGAACTCGTACGCGTGAACCGGTGAATTCCGCGGCGTGAGGGGTATTTCGGGCCGCCGGGCGGCGGCGGGTGGGTCATGATCGCTGCGTCATGCCCGAGACCTCCCTGGACGAGGGGCAGGCGGCCGCGGTCCCCGTCCCGCCCCTGCCCGTCCCGTCGCACCGCGCAGAGTGCCCCGGCGTCGCCGTTCCCGTTCCCCGCCCACCGACCGCCTCCGGGACCCCCGCCCCCGCCCGGCCGGCACCGATGGCGCCCGCGCCCGCCCCGGCCCCCGAGGAGCGGCCCGAGGTCGTCACGCAGGGGCACCGGACACCCACCGGCAAGGAGGTGGGCTGCCTCTTCGCCCTCTCCCAGCCCCCGCTGATGATCTTCCTGACGGTGGTCGGTCTGCTCCTGCTCATGGGCGCGGTCCACGACCTCTACCTGAGCTGAGACCGCGCGGCGCGGCACGAGCGCGCCGAGATGAGTCGGCCGGGGCGCTGAGCGCGTCGCCCCGGTACGTTCGGGCCCCGGCGGCCTCGCTGCCGTGTTCCTCCGAGCTCGGCCCGGTGAGGTGCGGGGTCAGTGAGCGGAGCCTTCGTTCACGGTCGCTTCCCGGCGCCGGGCACGGTAGGCGGCGACGTGGAGGCGGTTTCCGCACGTGCGGCTGTCGCAGTAGCGGCGGGAGCGGTTGCGCGAGAGGTCGACGAAGGCACGCCCGCAGTCCGGGGCCTGGCAGCGGCGCAGCCGCTCGCGCTCGTCGGCGACGACGAAGAAGGCGAGCGCCATCCCGCAGTCGGCGGCGAGGTGGTCGGCGAGCGAGGCGCCCGGCGCGAAGTAGTGGACGTGCCAGTCGTAGCCGTCGTGGTCGGTGAGCCGGGGCGTGGTCCCCGCGGTCGCCACCAGCTCGTTGATGATCCGTACCGCGCTCGCGCTGTCCGGGGCGGCGAAGACCTCCGCGAAACGGGCCCGCACGTCGTGCAGCGCCTGAAGGTCGGAGGTGTCCAGCACCCCGGTGTCGCTGAGGTGGTGCGCCCGGACGAACTCCTCCAGTTCGGCCACCGACGCGAGCGTCTCGGCCCGTCCCTCGGCAGGAGCGCTGTTGACCAGGTCGACCACCGCCTCCAGCGCGCACCGCGTGTCGTGGGTGATCAGCACCGTGGACCCCCTGCCCCCGAGGCGGGCCCCCTGCCCGCCGGTGACGGCCGATGCTAGTCCCGGCCGGGTCCGGACACGACACGGCCGCCGTCCCGGTCGTACCGGAACGGCGGCCGTGCCGTACTCCTCCCACGGCGAAGGCCGTGGGCGGGGCGGGACCCGTACCGCCGCCCCGAGTCGGGCGGTGCGGGTCGTCGAGTGTGCCTCCTGACGTCCGGCGGCCGGCGGCAGCCGTCTCCGGCTGACTCAGCTCTCGGCGAGGATGTGCGACAGCTCCGTGTCCAGGTCGAAGTGGCGGTGTTCCGTGCCGGGCGGCACCGCGGCGTCGGTCCGCTTGAGGAAGGACTCCAGGGCCCGCGCGGGGGCCTCCAGCAGCGCCTCGCCCTCCGGCGAGCTGAGGGCGATACAGACGACGCCCTGACCGTGGCTGCGGGACGGCCAGACGCGGACATCGCCGGTACCCGTGGGCCGGTGCAGGCCCTCGGCGAGGAGATCGCGGGCGAAGACCCACTCGACGGTCTCCTCGGCTCCGGTGTGGAAGGTGGCGTGCACGGCGTAGGGATCGGCCGTGTCATACCGCAGCCCTGCCGGGACCGGCAGGGACGACTCGCTCGACACAACGAGGCGCAGGTGCAGCTCGCAGCTCACCGTGGTGTTCATAAGCGCCAGGGCCTTTCGCTCAGTGTGCGCTCGGGGATTCGCACGTCGGCGAAATCGACATGCCTCCTACGGTGCCGTTGTAAACCCCTCTGGGCGGTTTCTTGTGCTTTGCGTCACTCGTACGGGTGAGTCCTTTTTGTCGTCATACCTCCATTCCGGTCGACGTGCCACTCGGGTAGAGTCCGGGGCCACCGCGAGGGCGGCCCGAAGGGTGGGGGGACGGGGTTCATGAGCGAGACGAGGAACGTGCCTGACGTGCAGGATCAGACGCCCGAGCCGGAGGGCTCGACGCCGGGGGAGCCCGAGAAGGGCCTCGGCTCCCGCGCCCCGCGCTTCGTCCAGGAGCGCCGCACGCTGCACCTGAGCTGGCAGGTCGGCGTCTTCGTCGTCGGGCTCGCGGTCGTGGTGGCCGGGGTCCTCATGCTCGTCCTGCCCGGACCCGGCTGGGTGGTGATCTTCGGCGGCATGGCGATCTGGGCCACCGAGTTCGTCTGGGCCCAGCTCGTGCTCCGCTGGACCAAGCGGAAGGTCACCGAGGCCGCGCACAAGGCCCTCGACCCCAGGGTCCGCCGCCGCAACATCATCCTCACCGGCATCGGCCTGGTGATCATCGCGGCGCTCGTCCTCGTGTACGTGGTCCGCTTCGGCCTGGAGCTGCCCTGGAACATAAACGAGTGACCGCCCGGCGGCCCCCGGTGACGGGCACGGGCTGAGCACCCCCTGACATGGGGTAATGTTCTCCCTGCGTCCGGGCGATTAGCTCAGTGGAAGAGCGCTTCGTTCACACCGAAGAGGTCACTGGTTCGAACCCAGTATCGCCCACCCCGGGACCGGCCCGGAGGCTCCAGAGCCTCCGGGCCGCAGTCATGTCCGGGACGGCGCCATGCCCCGGCCGTACCCGCGCCCGGCCGCCGCCTCCCGGCATCGCTCGCGCGCCCGCGCCACACGCCACCGCGCTCCCCGAGGCGTCCCGCGGCCCCCGCGCGGGCAGACTCACGCCATGCGCCTGTACCGCTACCGCTTCCACAGCCGCTGGCTGCTCCCCGCCGAGCCGCGACGCGTGTACGCGGTCCTCGCGCGGCCCGAGGAGTACCCGCGCTGGTGGCCGCAGGTCCGCGCCGCGCGCACCGCCCCCGACGGCCGCAGCGGCTCGGCGCGCATCCGCTCCGTGCTCCCGTACGACCTGCGCGTCACGATCCGTGAACTGCCGGGCCCGTCAGAGGCGCCGGGGGAGGACGGCGTGGGGGTGCTGCGGGCGGCCGTCGACGGGGACATCCGCGGCGAGCTGGGATGGCGGCTGAGTCCCTGGGGCGCGGGCACGCTCGCCGAGTTCGATCAGCGGGTCGAGGTGGTGACACCGCTGCTGCGGCTCCTGTCCCTGCCGGGCCGGCCGCTGCTGCGGCTCAACCACCGGCTCATGATGCGCGCGGGGCAGCGCGCGCTGCGGGCCCTGCTCACCAGGGCGGACGACGGTGCCCGGGGGCGCGGGGAAGCGGTTTGAACGAAGGGTGCCGGGGCCTGTATGGTTCCTTGCGTCCCGGGCGATTAGCTCAGTGGAAGAGCGCTTCGTTCACACCGAAGAGGTCACTGGTTCGAACCCAGTATCGCCCACCGGGTAAGCCGGTCCGTCGAGTTGACGGACCGGCTGCTTTCGTTTCCGGCCGCTACGCGGCGCCCGTCAGCGCGGTGCCGAGCGGCCAGCCCTCCTCCGGCCCCGGGGCGCGCGTGGCCTGGAGCCCGAACCACGGCGCGGCGGGCCCGCGGGTGCTCCAGGTGGCCTGGAGCGCGTGGAGTTCGGCCGCGTTGAGTCGCCCGAGCCGGGCCGCGAAACGGCGCCCCAGGGCCCGTACGACACGCAGCGCGGCCAGCGCGCGCGCCGCCGGGTCGCGCGGATCGCCGCCCGGCACCCGGTAGACCGAGCACAGGCTCTCCAGCTCACGAGCACCTTTGCGGAAGCGATCCAGTTCCGTGTCGAGCAGCCCCGGGTCGAGGACCCGCAGCGGCTTCGGGCCGAGCCGGTCCGTCAGCGAGGTGGCCCGGTGGCGGCGCAGTTCGCGGTCGAGCAGGGCGAGCGTGGCGGGGGCGTCGAGGACGACGAGGGGACGGCCCGTGAGCGCGTGCTCGTGCAGCGAGCGGGCCACCTCGTCCATCACGGGGGCCGGCCAGCGGCCGTTGCGGCGGATGTGGTCCTCGCTCAGCCCCAGTGCCGTCCGCGCGGGGCGCGGCACCGGGACGCCGGGGCAGACGAGCCAGCGATCGACCCGGGGCGGGGCGTCCGCGTGGTCCTGCACGACGACCGCCGCCGAGAGGATGCGGTCCTTCGCGGTGCGGGGGCCGGTGGGGGTTGCGGTGTAGGCGGCGAGTGGTCCCTCGTACCAGCTCATTCTTGTCAACCTCTCCTGGCGGGTGGGTGGTTGGCGCCCCTGTTGCCGACGAATCAATACCCTTTCCGCCGGGAGGTCAGTCGGGGGGTGGGGCGTTGTGCGGGAGTGGGGGCCTTGCGCGTGTGCGCCCCTTTGTGGGGCTCCGCCCCACGCCCCGCTCCTCAATCGCCGGAGGTGCCCGGGGGGTGAAGCGGCGGAGGGGCTGGAAGAGGGGGCCCGGTAGCATGGGGGGCCACGCGTGCCGCGTGTCTCGGCACGTTGTCCACTTCCAGTCAGGAGAGACCGGTGTCAGACGTCCGTGTGATCATCCAGCGCGATTCCGAGCGGGACGAGCGTGTGGTGACGACGGGGACGACGGCCGCCGACCTCTTCCCCGGTGAGCGCACCGTCGTCGCCGCCCGCGTGGACGGCGAGCTGAGGGACCTCGCGTACGTGCTGGGCGAGGGCGCGACCGTCGAGCCCGTCGAGATCTCCTCCGAGGACGGCCTCAACATCCTGCGGCACTCGACCGCCCACGTCATGGCCCAGGCCGTGCAGGAGATCTTCCCCGAGGCCAAGCTCGGCATCGGCCCGCCGGTCAAGGACGGCTTCTACTACGACTTCGACGTCGAGAAGCCCTTCACGCCGGAGGACCTCAAGGCCGTCGAGAAGAAGATGCAGGAGATCCAGAAGCGCGGCCAGCGCTTCTCGCGCCGCGTCGTGAGCGAGGACGACGCCCGCGAGGAACTCGCCGACGAGCCGTACAAGCTGGAGCTGATCGGCCTCAAGGGCGGCTCGACGAGCGAGGACGGCTCCTCCGTCGAGGTCGGCGGCAACGAGCTGACGATCTACGACAACCTCGACCCGAAGACCGGCGAGCTGTGCTGGAAGGACCTCTGCCGGGGCCCGCACCTGCCCACGACCCGCCTCATCCCCGCCTTCAAGCTCATGCGCAACGCCGCCGCGTACTGGCGCGGCAGCGAGAAGAACCCGATGCTCCAGCGCATCTACGGGACCGCCTGGCCCTCCAAGGACGAGCTGAAGGCGCACCTCGACTTCCTCGCCGAGGCCGAGAAGCGCGACCACCGCAAGCTCGGCAACGAGCTGGACCTCTTCTCCTTCCCCGAGGAGGTCGGCCCCGGGCTCGCCGTCTTCCACCCCAAGGGCGGCATCATCCGCCGGGCGATGGAGGACTACTCGCGCCGCCGGCACGAGGAGGAGGGGTACGAGTTCGTCTACAGCCCGCACACCACCAAGGGCGCCCTCTTCCAGAAGAGCGGCCACCTCGACTGGTACGCGGACGGCATGTACCCGCCCATGCAGCTCGACGAGGGCGTGGACTACTACCTCAAGCCGATGAACTGCCCGATGCACAACCTGATCTTCGACGCGCGCGGGCGCTCCTACCGTGAGCTGCCGCTGCGCCTCTTCGAGTTCGGGACCGTGTACCGGTACGAGAAGTCCGGCGTCGTGCACGGGCTGACCCGCTCGCGCGGCTTCACGCAGGACGACGCGCACATCTACTGCACCAGGGAGCAGATGGCGGAGGAGCTGGACAAGACGCTCACCTTCGTCCTCAACCTGCTCCGCGACTACGGCCTCGACGACTTCTACCTGGAGCTGTCCACCAAGGACGAGGAGAAGTTCGTCGGCTCCGACGAGGCGTGGGAGGAGGCGACCGCGACGCTCCAGCAGGTCGCCGAGAAGCAGGGCCTGCCGCTCGTGCCCGACCCGGGCGGCGCCGCGTTCTACGGCCCGAAGATCTCCGTGCAGGCGCGCGACGCGATCGGCCGCACCTGGCAGATGTCGACCGTGCAGCTCGACTTCAACCTGCCCGAGCGCTTCGACCTCTCCTACACCGCCGCCGACGGCTCGCGGCAGCGGCCCGTCATGATCCACCGCGCGCTCTTCGGCTCCATCGAGCGCTTCTTCGCCGTGCTCCTGGAGCACTACGCGGGCGCCATGCCGCCCTGGCTCGCCCCCGTGCAGGCGGTCGGCATCCCGGTCGGCGACGCGCACGTCCCCTACCTCAAGGAGTTCGCCGCCGAGGCGCGCAAGAAGGGCCTGCGCGTCGACGTGGACGCCTCCTCGGACCGCATGCAGAAGAAGATCCGCAACCACCAGAAGCAGAAGACGCCGTTCATGGTCATCGTCGGCGACGACGACATGAACGCGGGCACGGTCTCCTTCCGCCACCGCGACGGCTCGCAGGAGAACGGCATCCCGAAGGACGAGGCGATCGCCAAGCTCCTCGACGTCGTCGAGCGGCGCGTCCAGGTCTGAGCAGGCACGACGTGAGACGGCCGGTCCCCGGTGGGGGCCGGCCGTCTCACGTGCTCAGCCGTTCCCGTCCCCGTCCCGCTCCTCCTCCGGCTCGCTGTCGAAGACGCGCAGGAGGTACGTGGAGAAGGCGCCCGTCACCGCGCCGAGCAGCGCGACCCCGCACGCCATGAGGGCCACCGCCACCACCCGCCCCCACACCGTGACGGGCACCGCGTCCCCGTAGCCGACCGTCGCGAGCGTCGAGCAGGTCCACCAGACCGCCGTCCCGAAGCCACGGATCGAGGCCCCGGGCGCGTCCCGCTCCAGCCAGTACACGGTGAGGGCCGCCGAGAAGCCCGTCATGAGCACGGCGATCCCGGTGTACGTGATGACGCGGGCCGGTACCGAGAGCGCGGGGCGGCGCCGTCTGCGCCGTACCGCCTCGTAGATCGGCACGAACTGGAGCGGGCGCAGCAGCGGGAGCACCGCGACCACGAGCGTGAGCGGGTGGTGGCGCGGGAAAGCGCGTCCGAGGCGTGAGCGGCGCCAGCGCACCGCGAGATCGAGCAGGGCGACGGCCCAGGCGAGAGCCATCGCGCCGTGACAGACGTCCTGCGCCCAGGCGGGCAGGTCCTCGGCGAGCACGCGTACCGCGTACGCCGCGAGGAAGAGAAGGGCGGCGAGGCTGAGCGGTGCCTCGCGGTGCGGGACGGGGGCGGGGGAGGGCACCGGCACAGCTTCGCGCGGGGGCGTGGGGGTGGGGACCGGCCGACACGCCCCGCGCGGGTGACGCCATATGCTGCTTCGTATGACGAGTGAGCCGGAGCAGCAGATCGGAGTGGGGACGCCCGACGCGTTCCAGCGGCTGTGGACCCCGCACCGGATGGCGTACATCCAGGGCGAGGGGAAACCGAGCGGCCCGGCGGCGGGCGACGGCTGCCCCTTCTGCGAGATCCCCGGCAAGTCCGACGAGGACGGCCTCGTCGTCGCGCGCGGCGAGCACGTCTACACCGTGCTCAACCTCTACCCGTACAACGGCGGGCACGTCATGGCCGTCCCCTACCGGCACGTCGCCGACTACACGGCGCTGACGCCGCAGGAGACGGACGAACTCGCCGTGCACACGAAGCAGGCGATGGAGACGCTGCGGGTCGCCTCGGGGGCGCACGGCTTCAACATCGGGATCAACCAGGGCACCGTGGCGGGCGCGGGCATCGCGGCGCACCTGCACCAGCACATCGTGCCGCGCTGGGGCGGGGACACGAACTTCATGCCCGTCGTGGGCCAGACGAAGGTGCTGCCGCAACTCCTGGGCGAGACCCGGCGGATGCTCGCGCAGGCGTGGCCGGGGCGGACCCGGCCGTAGCGGGCGGGGACCGGCCTGGCCCCCGCCCCCGCCGCGCGCCTCCTCAGGCGTCGTACACGTCCGCCTTGCGCGGTGCCGCCTCCTGGACGCCGCCGCTCAGGACGCCGGAGCGGGCCCCGAACTTCGTCGTGTCCACGCCGTGCTCGTCGAGCACCCGCAGCGCCGCCTGGTGCACGACGCGCAGCACCGGGGTCGCCGTGCGCAGCGCGTCGTCCGCCATGAAGCGGTGCCGCCAGGGCTGCGCGGCCCAGGCGTGGCGCAGGCCGAAGGGCTCGGGCAGCGAGAGCTTGCCGCCGAGGAAGTCGAGCACCGGCGGGTACCACGTGAGCGGGGCACGGGCCGCGAGCCGGACGACCTCGCTCGCGTCGACGAGCGGGAGCATGTGGTCCTTCGTCTCCCAGAACCGCACCGCCTTCGGCTTGGTGATCTTCTTCGGCGAGGGCTTGCCCATGAAGAGCGAGTGCACGGGGCCGAGCGCGTGCCCGGTGACCTCGATGCGCAGCGTCTCGTGGAGCACCGTCACGGTGGTCATCATCGTGATGACGAGCTGGCCGTCCCAGAGCGTGAACTGGGTGCCGAGGTAGTGCCGGTCCCCGGCGTCGAACTGCTGCTCGTTGCAGATCCGCTGGACCTCGTGGTCGCGGATCTGGAAATCGTCGACGTGGGTGCCCTCCGGGCGCGAGACGGAGTCCGCGTTCTCGCCGATCGGGGTGACGATCCAGTGCCGTACGTCCGGCTCGGGGAAGCCGCCGGTGTGCAGCGGGCCGCGGGCGAGGAGCTTGAGCTGGTCGTGGATCGCGCGGACCACGTCGTAGCTGCGGAAGGGGTGGATCTCGCTGCCGGGCTCGCGCGGGACGAGTTCCTCGGCGAGCTGCCAGCTGCCCCAGCGGGTGCCGAGGCCGAGGATGCCCTTGGGGCCGGCGTAGAAGACCGAGTTGGAGCGCTGCTCGGCCGACAGCCGCGCGAGCGACTGGCGCAGCACCTCCGCGGCCTTCTGGTTCGGGTCGCGCGGCACCGCCTCGGGGATCTTCGCGCCGATGCCGCCGCCCGAGAGCAGCCCCTCCCAGCGCTCCCGCAGATCCCGCGCCGTCGCCTCGCAGGCCCGCTTGGCGAACCACCAGCCGACCGGCGGCGCGACGACGCAGGCCCGCAGGTACCAGGCCCAGAAGCCGCCGAAGGGCATCTTGAGGAGGAAGAGCACCCCGAGCACGCCCAGCGCGATGAGCAGCGGCGTCACGAGGAGACCGGCGCGCTTGTTCGCCGAGTCGGCGACGCTGCGGCGCAGCGCGAAGACGCCCAGGTAGAGAAGGAGACCCGGCAGGAACAGCACCCCGAACACGACCATGATCACGGTCAGCCGGGTGTCCCTGGCCCGCCGGATGCTGTTCGCCGCCAGGCAGTGCTCGACGACGACCTGCGGCTCCATCCCGAAAGACTGGATGAGCGGCTTGCGCCCGCCGCCGAGCAGCCGGGTCTGCACCGCGTGCGCGAACGCCTCACCGAGATCGGGTCGCAGCAGCTTGACCCGCGGCGCCGAGACGGCGCATTTGTGCCACTCGGTGTTGGCGGCGAGTATCGCGTCCACCGGGCCGTCGCGGTACGCGGCGGAGGCGAGCGCGCCGGTCGGGGCGGTCTGGCCCGCGCCGCCCGCGAGCGGCACCTGCGCCCCCGGACTGAAGTCGAAGCTGCTCATCCTGCCCCCATCACTGCGGCGCCGTGCCGGCCCGTCTCGTCGGGGCCTTCCCGACTCCCGCCGCCCGCACACCTGTTGATCAGTTCATCAGCGTATCCGGCCGTACGGGGGACGTCACCGATTCAGCGAAGCGGGAGGCGGCGCCGGGGGGCGCACGGGGGCTTGTCAGGTCGCGCCGGTAGGACCGTCGGTTCTTCGTACGGTGGAGGGAGCGCCGCGGGACGGCGGCCGGGTCCGCGCCCACGGCACGGGCCGGGCGTGACTACGATGGGGCAGCCGGTGGCCGTGGTGGCCGCAGGGCACCCGAACCCTCTGGAAAGGCCATGCTGAACAAGTACGCGCGTGCGTTCTTCACGCGTGTCCTCACGCCGTTCGCCGCGTTCCTGCTCCGGCGGGGGGTGAGCCCGGACACCGTGACCCTCATCGGCACGGCGGGCGTCGTCGCGGGGGCCCTCGTGTTCTTCCCGCGCGGTGAGTTCTTCTGGGGCACCATCGTCATCACGCTGTTCGTCTTCTCGGACCTCGTGGACGGCAACATGGCCCGTCAGGCGAAGATCTCCAGCCGCTGGGGCGCGTTCCTCGACTCGACGCTCGACCGCGTCGCCGACGCCGCGATCTTCGGCGGCTTCGCGCTCTGGTACGCGGGCAAGGGCGACAACGACATGCTCGCCGCCGTCGCCATCTTCTGCCTCGCGAGCGGCCAGGTCGTCTCGTACACGAAGGCGCGCGGTGAGGCGATCGGCCTCCCCGTCGCCGTCAACGGGCTCGTCGAGCGCGCCGAGCGCCTCGTCATCACCCTCGTCCTCGCCGGGCTCGCGGGCTTCCGCGTCACCTTCGGCGTCCCGCACATCGACATCCTGCTGCCCATCGCGCTGTGGGTCGTCGCCGCCGGGTCCCTCGTCACCATCGTCCAGCGGGTCGTCACCGTGCGCCGCGAGTCGGCCGAGGCCGACGAGGCCGCCCGGCACCTCCAGGAGAGTGAGGCCACCTCGTGAGCCGACTGCCGAGCGGACTCGCCCGCCGCCTGCCGGACAAGGACGACGTCGCCGACCGGCTCTACGGCCTGGGCTGGGCGACGGTACGCACCCTCCCCGAGCCCGCCGCCGTCGCGCTCGGCTGCTCGATCGCCGACCAGACCTGGAAGAAGCACGGCAAGGCGGTGCGCCAGCTGGAGGCGAACCTGCGCCGCGTCGTGCCGGACGCGAGCCCCGAGCGGATCTCCCGGCTCTCGCGCGCCGGGATGCGCTCGTACCTGCGGTACTGGATGGAGTCCTTCCGGCTGCCCGCCTGGAGCGAGGAGCGGGTCAGGCTCGGCTTCGCGCCCGACGGCCTCGACCACCTCGACGTGCCCCTCGCCGAGGGACGCGGCGTGATACTGGCTCTCCCGCACCTCGCCAACTGGGACCTCGCGGGCGCCTGGGTCACCACCGAGCTGGGCATCCCCTTCACCACGGTCGCCGAGCGGCTCAAGCCCGAGTCGCTCTACGACCGCTTCGTCGCCTACCGCGAGGGCCTCGGCATGGAGGTCCTGCCGCACACCGGCGGCGCGGCCTTCGGCACCCTCGCGCGGCGCCTGCGCTCGGGCGGCATGGTGTGCCTCGTCGCCGACCGCGACCTGTCCGCCTCCGGGGTCCCCGTCGACTTCCTCGGCGAGCCGACCCGGATGCCCGCCGGGCCCGCGATGCTCGCGCAGCACACGGGGGCCGCGCTCCTGCCCGTCACCCTCTGGTACGACGACTCGCCGGTCATGCGCGGGCGCGTGCACCCCGAGATCACGCCGCCCGAGGCCGGCTCGCGGGCCGAGAAGACCGCGGTCATGACGCAGGCGCTCGCCGACGTCTTCGCGGGCGGCGTCGCCGCGCACCCGCAGGACTGGCACATGCTCCAGAAGTTCTGGCTCGCCGACCTCGACCCGGCGAAGGACCCGGCCCGCGCGGGCACGGGGGCGGGCGCGTCCGAGGCGCCCCGTCCCGCCGACGAGGGCCCGCCCGCCGAGGTGGGCCCGTGAGGATCGGCATCGTCTGCCCGTACTCCTGGGACGTGCCCGGCGGCGTCCAGTTCCACATCAGGGACCTCGCCGAGCACCTCATCCGGCTCGGCCACGAGGTCTCGGTGCTCGCGCCCGCCGACGACGAGACCCCGCTCCCGCCCTACGTCGTCTCGGCGGGCCGCGCCGTGCCCGTCCCGTACAACGGCTCGGTCGCCCGGCTCAACTTCGGCATCCTCTCGGCCGCGCGGGTCCGCCGCTGGATCCAGAACGGCCGCTTCGACGTCATCCACATCCACGAGCCCTCCTCGCCCTCGCTCGGGCTGCTCACCTGCTGGGCCGCGCGCGGCCCCATGGTCGCCACCTTCCACACCTCGAACCCGCGCTCGCGCGCGATGACGGCCGCGTACGGCATCCTCCAGGCCGCGCTGGAGAAGATCAGCGCGCGCATCGCCGTGAGCGAGTACGCGCGGCGCACCCTCGTGGAACACCTCGGCGGCGACGCGGTCGTCATCCCCAACGGCGTCGACGTCTCCTTCTTCGCCGACGCCGAGCCGAAGTCCGAGTGGCAGGGCGGCACGATCGGGTTCATAGGGCGCATCGACGAACCCCGCAAGGGCCTGCCCGTCCTCATGCGCGCCCTGCCCCGCATCCTCGAAGCCCGCCCGGACACCCGGCTGCTCGTCGCCGGGCGCGGGGACGCCGAGGAAGCCCTCGAACCGCTGCCGCGCGCGTACCGCGACCGCGTCGAGTTCCTCGGCATGGTGAGCGACGAGGACAAGGCGCGCTTCCTGAGCAGCGTCGACCTGTACGTGGCGCCCAACACCGGCGGCGAGAGCTTCGGGATCATCCTCGTCGAGGCGATGTCGGCCGGTGCCCCCGTCCTCGCGAGCGACATCGACGCCTTCGCGCAGGTGCTCGACCAGGGCGCGGCGGGCGAGCTGTTCGCGAACGAGGACGCCGAAGCGCTCGCCGACGCGGCGATCCGCCTCCTCGGCGACCCGGAGCGGCGCGCCGCGCTGCGCGAGGCGGCGACCGCGCACGTACGGCGCTTCGACTGGTCCACGGTGGGCGCGGACATCCTCGCGGTCTACGAGACGGTCACGGACGGCGCGGCCTCGGTCGCGCCGGAGGAACAGCGGGGCCTGCGACGGCGGTTCGGGCTGGCGCGGGAGTAGCGGGGGCGGGGGAGCGGTGGACCGCCCGCGCGGCGTACGGGCCGGGAGCCGCTCCCCGAAGCCGCCCCTGCCCCCAGCCGCCTCCCCTTAGGCTGGTGCGGTGATCACAAGTTTCGTGTGGGCCGGTATCGCGCTGCTGCTCATCGCCGTCTACCTGAGCTGGACCGCGGGGCGGCTCGACCGCCTGCACGCGCGCATCGACGCGACCCGGGCCGGGCTCGACGCGCAGTTGCTGCGGCGCGTCTCCGTGGCCCAGGAACTCGCCACCTCCGGACTGCTCGACCCCGCGGCGTCCCTCGTGCTCTACGAGGCCGCCTTCGCGGCGCGGCAGGCGGAGGAGGAGCAACGGGAGGTCGCCGAGAGCGAGTTGAGCCAGGCGCTGCGGGCCGTGCTCGGCGACGCCGAGGACGTCGCCGCAGTGCGCGAGGCGCCCGGGGGAGAGGCGGCGCTCCAGGAACTCGCCGAGGCGGTACGCAGGGTGCCCATGGCCCGGCGCTTCCACAACGACGCCGTACGGGCGGCGCGGTCCCTGCGCCGGCACCGGACCGTGCGGTGGTTCCGGCTCGCGGGGCACGCGCCGTTCCCGATGGCCTTCGAGATGGACGACGAGCCGCCGGGGCCGCTGGCGGAGCGCGTGGCGGCGTAGCGGGCTCGCGCGGGGCGGCTTCGGGCAGGGCGGGTTCGGGCGCGGGGCGGCGCAGGGGCGGGCGGGGCGGGCCACGACCTCGGGATTGGCTCTTGTCCGCGCACGGTCGCCGGGAGTTTGCTTCTGGTGTCTTCCACCAGCGGTTCTTCCTGTGAGGTTCGTCGTGCCCGAAACTACTGAGACCAGCCCTGTGACCGGTACCGCGCGCGTCAAGCGCGGGATGGCGGAGCAGCTCAAGGGCGGCGTCATCATGGACGTCGTCACGCCCGAGCAGGCGAAGATCGCCGAGGACGCCGGGGCCGTCGCGGTCATGGCCCTGGAGCGGGTCCCCGCCGACATCCGCAAGGACGGCGGCGTCGCCCGGATGTCCGACCCGGACATGATCGAGGGCATCATCGAGGCCGTCTCGATCCCCGTCATGGCCAAGTCCCGCATCGGCCACTTCGTCGAGGCGCAGGTCCTCCAGGCGCTCGGCGTCGACTACATCGACGAGTCCGAGGTGCTCACCCCGGCCGACGAGGTCAACCACAGCGACAAGTTCGCCTTCACGACCCCCTTCGTGTGCGGCGCCACCAACCTCGGCGAGGCCCTGCGCCGCATCGCCGAGGGCGCCGCGATGATCCGCTCCAAGGGCGAGGCGGGCACCGGCAACGTCGTCGAGGCCGTGCGCCACCTGCGGCAGATCAAGGGCGAGATCGCGAAGCTGCGCGGCTGCGACAACAACGAGCTGTACGCGGCGGCGAAGGAGCTGCGCGCCCCCTACGAACTCGTCAAGGAGGTCGCGGAACTCGGCAAGCTGCCCGTCGTGCTCTTCTCCGCGGGCGGCGTCGCGACCCCCGCCGACGCCGCGCTCATGCGCCAGCTCGGCGCCGAGGGCGTCTTCGTCGGCTCCGGCATCTTCAAGTCCGGCGACCCCGCCAAGCGCGCCGCCGCGATCGTCCGCGCCACGACGTTCTACGACGACCCCAAGGTCATCGCCGACGCCTCGCGCAACCTGGGCGAGGCCATGGTCGGCATCAACTGCGACACGCTCCCCGAGACCGAGCGGTACGCCAACCGTGGCTGGTGAACACGCCGCCGGGCCGCTGATCGGGGTCCTCGCCCTCCAGGGCGACGTACGGGAGCACACGGCCGCGCTCACCGCCGCGGGCGCGCGGCCCGTCCCCGTCCGCACCCCGGCGGAACTCGCCGCCGTGGACGGGCTCGTCCTGCCCGGCGGCGAGTCCACGACGATCTCCAAGCTCGCGCGCCTCTTCGGCCTCCTGGAACCGCTGCGCGCGGCCGTCGCCGACGGCCTGCCCGTCTACGGGACCTGCGCCGGCATGATCCTGCTCGCCGACAAGATCCTCGATCCGCGCGCGGGCCAGGAGACGATCGGCGGCATCGACATGATCGTGCGCCGCAACGCCTTCGGCAGGCAGAACGAGTCCTTCGAGGCGCCCGTGCCCGTCGCCGGCGTCGAAGGTCCGCCCGTCGACGGGGTCTTCATCCGGGCGCCGTGGGCCGAGTCGACGGGCGCGCGGGTCGAGGTCCTCGCCACGTACGAGGGAAGGCCCGTCGCGGTGCGTCAGGGCACCGCCCTCGCCACCGCGTTCCACCCCGAGCTGACCGGGGACCACCGGGTGCACGCGCTCTTCGCCGCCATGGTGCGGGCGAGGAGCGGTGGCGGGCCCCGGTAGGATCTCTCGGGTTCGTAGGTAGATGGGTAACGCGAAGGAGACAGGCAGATGTCCGGCCACTCTAAATGGGCGACGACGAAGCACAAGAAGGCCGTGATCGACGCCAAGCGCGGCAAGCTCTTCGCGAAGCTCATCAAGAACATCGAGGTCGCGGCGCGCATGGGCGGCGCCGACATCGACGGCAACCCGACGCTCTTCGACGCCGTGCAGAAGGCGAAGAAGCAGTCGGTCCCCAATAAGAACATCGACTCCGCGCTCAAGCGCGGCGCCGGTCTCGAAGCCGGTGGCGCCGACTACGAGACGATCATGTACGAGGGGTACGGGCCCAACGGTGTCGCGGTCCTCATCGAGTGCCTCACCGACAACCGCAACCGCGCCGCCTCCGACGTGCGCGTCGCGATGACCCGCAACGGCGGCTCGATGGCCGACCCGGGCTCCGTCTCCTACCTCTTCAACCGCAAGGGCGTCGTCATCGTCCCCAAGGGCGAACTGAGCGAGGACGACGTGCTCGGCGCGGTGCTCGACGCGGGCGCCGAGGAGGTCAACGACCTCGGCGACAGCTTCGAGGTGCTGAGCGAGGCCACCGACCTGGTCGCGGTGCGCACCGCGCTCCAGGAGGCCGGGATCGACTACGACTCCGCCGACGCCAACTTCGTCCCGACCATGCAGGTCGAGCTGGACGAGGACGGCGCCCGCAAGATCTTCAAGCTCATCGACGCGCTGGAGGACAGCGACGACGTGCAGAACGTCTTCGCCAACTTCGACGTCTCCGACGAGGTCATGGAGAAGGTCGACGCCTGAGCGGCGCACGAGGTGCGCACGGCGCGGGCCGGGGGCGACACGCCCCGGGCCCGCGTCTTGTCGTTGCGGCTAGTGTCGGTGGCGGCCAGTAGCGTGCACCGCACGTGACAGGGGCCGTTCGAAGCGGTGAGCGAGGGGGTGGCGCGGTGCGCGTGCTCGGGGTGGACCCGGGGCTGACCCGCTGCGGGGTCGGGGTCGTCGAGGGGGTGCCGGGGCGGGCGCTGACGATGGTCGGCGTCGGTGTCGTACGGACCCCCGCCGACGCGGAGCTGGCGCGGCGGCTGCTCGCCGTCGAGGCCGGGATCGAGGAGTGGCTCGATACGCACCGGCCCGAGTACGTGGCGATCGAGCGGGTCTTCAGCCAGCACAACGTGCGCACCGTGATGGGCACCGCGCAGGCCAGCGCCGTCGCCATGCTGTGCGCCGCGCGGCGCGGGCTGCCCGTCGCGCTGCACACGCCGAGCGAGGTCAAGGCCGCCGTCACGGGCAGCGGGCGCGCGGACAAGGCGCAGGTCGGCGCGATGGTGACACGGCTGCTGCGGCTCGCCGAGCCGCCGAAGCCCGCCGACGCGGCCGACGCCCTCGCCCTCGCCATCTGCCACATCTGGCGGGCTCCCACCAAGAACAGGCTCCAGGAGGCGCACGAGCGGGCCCGTTCCGCCGCCCGCACCGCGCCCCCCGTACGAAAGGTCGTGCGATGAACACCCCCACTCCCCGCCCCGCGCGGCGCGCGGCGCACGGCGAGGCCGACCGGTGATCGCCTTCGTCAGCGGCCCCGTCGCCGCCCTCGGCCCCACGAGCGCCGTCGTCGAGGTCGGCGGGATCGGGATGGCCGTGCAGTGCACCCCGCACACGCTCTCGACGCTGCGGATCGGCGAGCAGGCCCGGATCGCCACCTCGCTCGTCGTGCGCGAGGACTCCCTCACGCTCTACGGCTTCGCCGACGACGACGAGCGGCAGACCTTCGAACTGCTCCAGACCGCCAGCGGCGTGGGCCCCCGGCTCGCGCAGGCCATGCTCGCCACGCTCTCGCCCGACGCGCTGCGCCTCGCCGTCTCCACCGCCGACGAGAAGGCCCTCACCGCCGTGCCGGGCATCGGCAAGAAGGGCGCCCAGAAACTCATCCTCGAACTGAAGGACCGGCTCGGGCAGCCGCTCGGCACCGGCACCCTCGGCGCCCAGCGCCGCGCCGCGGCCGGCCCGCCCCCCTGGACCGAGCAACTGCACACCGCGCTCGTGGGCCTCGGCTACCAGCCGCGCGAGGCCGAGGAGGCCGTCGAGGCGGTCACCCCGCAGGCCGAGACACAGGAGGGCGTCCCCGAGATCGGCCCGCTGCTGCGCGCCGCCCTGCAAACGCTCAACCGCACCACGTGACGCGCCGCTGACGCACGCGGAAGCGGCGTGCGCCACGCGCCGACCGACGCGACCCCGGGCGCCGACCGACCAGCGTGACGGCCCCGACCGAAGCGCACCTAGCGCGAACCGAAGCGCACCCCGCCTGTACCGAAGCGCACCCCGCGCCCACCGACGAGAGAAACAGAGGCCACCGTGAACTGGGACGACGAGACACCGGACAGCGCCGTCGGCGCCGACCCCCGGCTCGTCGACGCCGGGGCCGACACCGAGGACAACGCCGTCGAGGCGGCCCTGCGCCCCAAGGACCTGGACGAGTTCATCGGCCAGGAGAAGGTGCGCGAACAGCTCGACCTCGTCCTCAAGGCCGCCCGCGCGCGCGGCGCCACCGCCGACCACGTCCTGCTCAGCGGTGCCCCCGGGCTCGGCAAGACGACCCTCTCCATGATCATCGCCGCCGAGATGGCCGCCCCCATCCGCATCACCTCGGGCCCCGCGATCCAGCACGCGGGCGACCTCGCCGCGATCCTCTCCTCGCTCCAGGAGGGCGAGGTCCTCTTCCTCGACGAGATCCACCGCATGTCCCGGCCCGCCGAGGAGATGCTGTACATGGCGATGGAGGACTTCCGCGTCGACGTCATCGTCGGCAAGGGCCCCGGGGCCACCGCCATCCCGCTGGAACTCCCGCCGTTCACCCTCGTCGGTGCCACCACCAGGGCCGGGCTGCTGCCCCCGCCGCTGCGCGACCGCTTCGGCTTCACCGCGCACATGGAGTTCTACGCGCCCGCCGAGCTGGAACGTGTGATCCATCGCTCGGCGCGGCTCCTCGACGTCGCGATCGACCCGGCGGGCGCCGCCGAGATCGCCGGCCGCTCGCGCGGCACACCCCGTATCGCCAACCGGCTCCTGCGCCGCGTACGCGACTACGCGCAGGTCAAGGCGGACGGGCACATCACCGAGGACATCGCTTCGGCGGCCCTCGGCGTGTACGAGGTCGACGCGCGCGGGCTCGACCGCCTCGACCGCGCCGTGCTCGAAGCGCTGCTCAAGCTCTTCTCCGGCGGACCTGTGGGCCTTTCCACTCTCTCTGTCGCCGTCGGTGAGGAACGTGAGACGGTGGAGGAAGTGGCGGAGCCCTTCCTGGTGCGCGAGGGCCTGCTCGCCCGCACGCCACGCGGCCGGGTCGCCACCCCGGCGGCCTGGGCCCACCTCGGGCTCGCGCCACCGAAGGGCGCACCAGGACAAGCCGGTCTCTTCCCGGCGTGAGCCGCGCGCGTCGTCGCCCCGGGCCCTGTGAGATCACGGCCCGAGCCGCACGAGTGTGGCCACACAAGGAACTGCGGTGCGATGCTGAACGTTGTTCCCTCGGCGGAGACTCGCCTAGACTCCGCCGATGCCGTCCCTTGTGGCCGGCGTGCCCTCCGATCCCGACAGGCCGCAGCATCGCGCGGTCGTGCTAAGGAATCTCCACCGTGTCTCTCGTCTCCCTCCTCCCCTTCATCCTGATCATCGGGGCGATGTTCCTGATGACCCGCTCCGCGAAGAAGAAGCAGCAGGCCGCTACGAACATGCGCAGCGAGATGCAGCCCGGCTCCGGCGTGCGCACGATCGGCGGCATGTACGCGCTCGTCAAGGAGGTCGGTGAGGACACCGTGCTCCTGGAGGTCGCCCCCGGCGTCCACGCCCGCTACGCCAAGAACGCCATCGGCGCGGTCGTCGGCGACGAGGAGTGGGAGCGCGTCGTGAACGACGGCGAGGACTTCGACGCCGTCGTCCCCGACGACGCGTCCTCGCTCACCGAGGGCGAGGCGGCCGAGCACGAGGACGAGGACACGCGCATCGACCTGTCCAAGGACTCCGCCCCCGCCGAGGCGCTCGCCGACAAGGCCGAGGACACTGCCGCCAAGAAGGCCGACAGCGAGGCCGAGGGCAAGTAGGCACGGACCGAGGCACGCGCCGGGCGAGCGGCCGGGCGCGGCCCCGGGGCATGCCGTGGCCCACGGGCCTGCACGGACGGTGGCACCCGGACGCCCACGACCATGACGACCTTGCCCGGTCGGGGGCGGACGGACGCGGATTCCCCACATCACTTCAGGGCCGCCACAGCCGGTGGTTCACACCGTGCGGAGCGGTTGGACAGGGAGAAACGAGAAGGTGGCAGCACCTAACAAGAGCAGAGGGCGCAGCAGCAGCCAGTCCAAGCCTGGCCGCGCACTCGCTCTGATCCTGGTCGCCCTCGTGGCGCTCACGGGCGGGATGTTCCTCTCCGGGCACACGACGCCCCGCCTCGGCATCGACCTCGCGGGCGGCACGAGCATCACGCTCAAGGCCCAGAACGAGCCGGGGCAGAAGAACGCGGTCAACAAGACCAACATGGACACGGCGGTCGACATCATCAACCGCCGTGTCAACGGGCTCGGTGTCTCCGAGGCCGAGGTCCAGACCCAGGGCAACGACCACATCGTGGTCAACATCCCGCGCGGCACCAACGAGAAGCAGGCGAGGGAGCAGGTCGGTACGACCGCCCAGCTCTACTTCCGCCCGGTCCTCCAGGTCGCCGCGGGCACCCCGGCCGCCGATCCCTCGGCGAGCGAGAGCCCCTCCGCCACGTCGAGCCCCTCGGGCAAGACCAGCCCCTCGCCGAAGTCGAGCGCGGGCGCGGACGGCTCCAGCGCCTCGCCGGACGCGGGCGCCTCCTCCGGCGCGGGGTCCACCGCCTCCGCCGGTTCGGGTGACGCCTCCCCGCAGGGCCGCGCCGTCCCGCAGGCGCTCAAGGCGGACTCCACGCCCTCCCCGAGCGCCAAGAGCGACACGAAGGACGACGCCGCGGCGAGCCCCTCGCCCAGCGCCTCCGCCGCGCCCGACGACAAGACGACGGCGCTCTTCGGCACCCTGGACTGCTCCAACAAGGCCCAGCGCGTCAAGGCCACCACGGGCGTCAAGCCCACGGCGTCGATGGTCGCCTGCGGCAACGAGGGCGGCCAGTGGGCCAAGTACCTGCTCGGCCCGGCCGAGGTCGAGGGCAAGAACGTGTCCAAGGCCGACGCGGTGCTCGACACGCAGCGCAACCAGTGGATCGTGCAGATGAAGTTCAACGGGGAGGGCAAGAAGAAGTTCTCCTCGATCACGGGCAAGCTCGCGCAGCAGCAGTCCCCGATGAACCAGTTCGCCATCGTCCTCGACGGCGACGTCGTCTCCGCGCCCAGCGTCAGCGAGCGCCTCGGCGGCAGCGCCGAGATCTCCGGCAGCTTCAGCCAGGAATCGGCGAAGGACCTCGCCAACGTCCTCTCCTACGGCGCCCTCCCGCTCACCTTCCACGAGGAGACCGTCACCACGGTGACCGCCGCCCTCGGCGGTGAGCAGCTGGACGCCGGGCTCATCGCGGGCGCCGTCGGCCTCGCGCTCGTCATCATCTACCTGGTGGTCTACTACCGGGGACTCGCGCTCATCGCGGTCGCCTCCCTCGTGGTCTCCGGCATCCTCGCCTACACGATCATGACGCTCCTCGGCCCGGGCATCGGCTTCGCGCTCAACCTCCCGGCCGTCTGCGGAGCGATCGTCGCGATCGGTATCACCGCGGACTCCTTCATCGTCTTCTTCGAGAGAGTCCGGGACGAGGTGCGCGAGGGCCGCAGCCTGCGCCCCGCCGTCGAGCGCGGCTGGCCGCGCGCCCGGCGCACCATCCTCGTCTCCGACTTCGTCTCCTTCCTCGCCTCGGCCGTGCTCTTCGTGGTCACGGTCGGCAAGGTCCAGGGCTTCGCCTTCACCCTGGGGCTCACCACGGTCCTCGACGTCGTGGTCGTCTTCCTCTTCACGAAGCCGCTCCTGACGCTCCTGGCCCGCCGGAAGTTCTTCAGCCAGGGCCATCCCTGGTCCGGGTTCGACCCCAAGCGGCTCGGCGCCAAGCCGCCGCTGCGCCGCACGCGCACCCCTCGCGTCCACGCCGATCACCCCAAGGAGGCGTGACATGTCGCGACTCGGTACTCTCGGCGCCCGGCTCGTCCGCGGTGAAATCGGGTACGACTTCATCGGCAAGCGCAAGATCTGGTACGGCATCTCCATCCTCATCACGATCACCGCGATCGTGGGGCTCTCCGTGCGCGGCCTGCACCTGGGCATCGAGTTCGAGGGCGGCGCCGTCTTCACGACGCCGAAGACCAGCGCCTCGGTGAGCGTCGCCGAGCAGTCCGCGGAGGACTCCTCCGGGCACGACGCGATCGTGCAGGAGCTGGGCAATGGCGGGATGCGCGTCCAGATCAGCGACATCGACACGAGCAAGTCCGACGAGATCAGGACCCAGCTCGCCAAGGACCTCGACGTCAAGGCCGCGGACATCAACGCCGACCTCGTCGGCCCCTCCTGGGGCGAGCAGGTCGCCAACAAGGCGTGGACGGGCCTCGGCATCTTCATGGTGCTCGTGGTCATCTACCTGGCGATCGCCTTCGAGTGGCGCATGGCCGTCGCGGCCCTCGTCGCCCTGATCCACGACATCACCATCACGGTCGGGGTGTACGCCCTCGTCGGCTTCGAGGTCACCCCGGGCACCGTGATCGGTCTGCTCACCATCCTCGGGTACTCCCTCTACGACACCGTCGTGGTCTTCGACAGCCTCAAGGAACAGTCGAAGGGCATCACGAAGCAGACGAGGTTCACCTACGCGGAAGTCGCCAACCAGAGCATCAACGGCACCCTGGTGCGCTCGATCAACACCACGGTCGTCGCGCTCCTCCCGGTCGCCGGGCTGCTCTTCATCGGGGGCGGCTTCCTCGGCGCCGGCATGCTCAACGACATCTCCCTGTCGCTGTTCGTGGGCCTCGCGGCCGGCGCCTACTCCTCGATCTTCATCGCGACCCCGCTCGTCTCCGACCTCAAGAGCCACGAGCCGCAGATGAAGGCCCTCACCAAGCGGGTGCTCGCCAAGCGTGCCGCCGCCGAGCGGGGCGAAGCCCTCGGCGACGGCCCGCGGGACGGGGACGGACCGCAGGGGGCCACCGCGGCCGCCGGCCCGGTCGTCGCCCCCGCCCGGGGCAGCGCCCCCGCCCGAGGCCGTGACGGCCGGGGCGGACGTACGACCGGAAAGCGCCGATGACCGACATCAGCGAGCTGTTGCTCAGCCGTATCAGAGACGTCCCGGATTACCCGGAGCAGGGTGTGGTGTTCAAGGACATCACCCCGCTCCTGGCCGATCCGGACGCCTTCGCCGCCCTCACCCAGACCCTCGCCGAGCTGTGCCAGAAGCACGGCGCGACGAAGGTCGTCGGGCTGGAGGCCCGGGGGTTCATCCTCGGCGCCCCCGCCGCCGTCCGGGCCGGCCTCGGCTTCGTGCCGGTCCGCAAGGCAGGCAAGCTCCCGGGGGCCACGCTCTCGCAGCGGTACGAGCTGGAGTACGGCAGCGCCGAGATCGAGGTGCACGCCGAGGATCTCGGCCCGGACGACCGGGTCATGATCATCGACGACGTCCTCGCCACCGGCGGCACGGCCGAGGCATCCCTCGGCCTCATCCGCCGCGCGGGAGCGCAGGTCGCCGGGGTCGCCGTGCTCATGGAGCTCGGCTTCCTCGACGGGCGCGCGCGGCTCGCCCCCGTACTCGACGGGGCACCCCTGGAGGCGCTGCTCCAGGTCTGAGCGGCACCCAGCGACACACGAAGGGGCCGGTCCGCCGCCGCGGCGGACCGGCCCCTTCGCCGCACCGCTTGACCACGACCCCCCGGCGATCGACCATGGACGTCGTGGCGAAAGTGAAATAAAGCCCCCGAAGGGGATGTTTCCCCCGCAAGCGGTGCAGTGGCCCTGTACCGCCCGCTGAGCCGCCCGCACGCGCGGCAGCGCGCCCGGCTCTCGCTACGATGGCAGCCTCCGGACCACGTCCGGGACGCACGCACCACGCGCTCGCGCCCACGGGCAGGTCGCCAGGGGCCTACAGGAGGAGCGCTCTTGCCAGACGAGGCCCAGTCACTCACCACCGGCGCCCAGGACCCCGAGGCCGCGCCGAAGCCCGCCCCGCCCGCCAAGAAGCCGGCGCCGGGCAGCGCCGCCCAGGGCGCCTCCGGGCGCCCCTCGGGCGCTCAGCCGCGTCCCGCGCCGCCCGTGACGCACCGCGGCGGCTCCTCCAACCGCGTCCGCGCCCGCCTCGCCCGCCTCGGCGTACAGCGCTCCAATCCGTACAACCCGGTCCTGGAGCCCCTGCTGCGCACCGTGCGCGGCAACGACCCGAAGATCGAGACGGCGACCCTGCGCCAGATCGAGCACGCCTACCAGGTCGCCGAGCGCTGGCACCGCGGGCAGAAGCGCAAGAGCGGCGACCCGTACATCACGCACCCGCTCGCCGTCACCACGATCCTCGCCGAACTCGGCATGGACCCCGCGACCCTCATGGCCGGGCTGCTCCACGACACCGTCGAGGACACCGAGTACGGACTCGACACGCTCCGTGAGGACTTCGGCGACACCGTCGCGCTCCTCGTCGACGGCGTCACCAAGCTCGACAAGGTCAAGTTCGGCGAGGCCGCGCAGGCCGAGACGGTCCGCAAGATGGTCGTCGCGATGGCCAAGGACCCGCGCGTCCTCGTCATCAAGCTCGCCGACCGCCTGCACAACATGCGCACGATGCGCTACCTCAAGCGCGAGAAGCAGGAGAAGAAGGCCCGCGAGACCCTGGAGATCTACGCCCCGCTCGCCCACCGGCTGGGCATGAACACCATCAAGTGGGAACTGGAGGACCTCGCCTTCGCGATCCTCTACCCCAAGATGTACGACGAGATCGTCCGCCTCGTCGCCGAGCGCGCCCCCAAGCGCGACGAGTACCTCGCGGTCGTCACCGACGAGGTGCAGTCCGACCTGCGCGCGGCCCGCATCAAGGCGACCGTCACGGGCCGCCCGAAGCACTACTACAGCGTCTACCAGAAGATGATCGTACGAGGCCGCGACTTCGCGGAGATCTACGACCTCGTCGGCATCCGCGTCCTCGTGGACACCGTCCGCGACTGCTACGCGGCACTCGGCACCGTGCACGCGCGATGGAACCCGGTCCCCGGCCGGTTCAAGGACTACATCGCGATGCCCAAGTTCAACATGTACCAGTCGCTGCACACGACGGTCATCGGGCCCGGCGGCAAGCCCGTCGAACTCCAGATCCGCACCTTCGACATGCACCGCCGCGCCGAGTACGGCATCGCCGCGCACTGGAAGTACAAGCAGGAAGCCGTCGCGGGCGCCTCCAAGGTGCGCACCGACGCGCCGAAGAAGTCCGGCAAGGACGACGGCGCGATCAACGACATGGCGTGGCTGCGGCAGTTGCTCGACTGGCAGAAGGAGACCGAGGACCCCGGCGAGTTCCTGGAGTCGCTGCGCTTCGACCTCTCGCGCAACGAGGTCTTCGTCTTCACGCCCAAGGGCGACGTCATCGCGCTGCCGGCCGGGGCGACGCCCGTCGACTTCGCGTACGCCGTGCACACCGAGGTCGGCAACCGCACGATCGGGGCGCGCGTCAACGGCCGCCTCGTCCCCCTGGAGTCGACGCTCGACAACGGCGACGTCGTCGAGGTCTTCACCTCCAAGGCGGCGGGCGCGGGCCCCTCGCGCGACTGGCTCGGCTTCGTCAAATCGCCCCGCGCGCGCAACAAGATCCGCGGCCACTTCTCCAAGGAGCGGCGCGAGGAGGCGATCGAGCAGGGCAAGGACGCCATCGTCCGCGCGATGCGCAAGCAGAACCTGCCGATCCACCGCGTCCTGACGAGCGACAGCCTCGTCACGCTCGCGCACGAGATGCGGTACGCGGACATCTCCTCGCTCTACGCGGCGATCGGCGAGGGCCACGTGCCCGCGCAGACCGTGCTCCAGAAGCTCGTCCAGTCCTACGGCGGCGAGGAGGAGACCAAGGACGACCTCGCCGAGTCACAGCCGCCCTCGCGCGCCCGGCGCAAGCGGCGCGCCAAGTCCGACCCCGGCGTCATCGTCAAGGGCGTCGAGGACGTGTGGGTCAAGCTCGCGCGCTGCTGCACGCCCGTCCCCGGCGACCCGATCGTGGGCTTCGTGACGCGCGGCAACGGTGTCTCGGTGCACCGCAAGGACTGCGTCAACGTGGACTCGCTCTCGCAGCAGCCGGAGCGGATGCTCGACGTCGAGTGGGCCCCGACCCAGTCCTCGGTCTTCCTCGTCGCCATCCAGGTCGAGGCGCTCGACCGCTCGCGGCTCCTCTCGGACGTCACACGCATCCTGTCCGACCAGCACGTCAACATCCTGTCGGCGGCGGTGCAGACCTCGCGCGACCGGGTCGCGACCTCGCGGTTCACCTTCGAGATGGGCGACCCCAAGCACCTCGGGCACGTCCTCAAGGCGGTGCGGGGCGTGGAGGGCGTGTACGACGTGTACCGCGTGACCTCGGCCCGCAGGCCGTAGCGGGTTACGGGGAGGGGCCCGCCGGAACGTTCCGGCGGGCCCCTCCCCGTACCTGTACGGAGCCGCTCAGCCCCCGAACTCCTCCAGGCCCTTCAGCGCCTGGTCGAGCAGTTCCTGGGCGCGCTCCAGCTCACCGCGCAGCTTCGCGGCCTTCGTCGCGTTGCCCGCCGACTCCGCCTGCGCGATCCGCGCGCGCAGCTTGTCGACGGCGCCCTGGAGCTGACCGGTGAGACCGGCGGCACGGGCGCGGGCCTCGGGGTTGGTACGGCGCCACTCGGTCTCCTCGGCCTCCTGGATCGCCCGCTCCACGGCGTGCAGCCGGCCCTCGACCTTCGGCCGCGCGTCGCGCGGCACGTGCCCGATGGCCTCCCAGCGCTCGTTGATGCCCCGGAACGCGGCCCGGACCGCCTTGAGGTCCTTGACCGGCAGCAGCTTCTCGGCCTCGTCGGCGAGCGCCTCCTTGAGCTTGAGGTTCTCGCCCTGCTCCACGTCCCGCTCGGCGAACAGCTCGTTGCGCGCCGAGAAGAAGACGTCCTGCGCGGCCCGGAAGCGGGTCCACAGCTCGTCCTCCGCCTCGCGCTGCGCGCGCCCGGCCGCCTTCCAGCGCGTCATCAGCTCGCGGTAGCGCGCGGCCGTCGGGCCCCACTCGGTCGACCCCGAGAGCGCTTCCGCCTCGGTGACCAGGCCCTCCTTCACCTTGCGGGCGTCCTCGCGCTGCGCGTCGAGCGCCGCGAAGTGCGCCTTGCGCCGCTTGGAGAACGCGGAGCGGGCGTGCGAGAAGCGGTGCCACAGCTCGTCGTCGGACTTGCGGTCCAGACGCGGCAGCCCCTTCCAGATGTCCACGAGGGCCCGCAGGCGCTCCCCGGCGACCCGCCACTGCTCGCTCCCGGCGAGCTGCTCGGCCTCGGCGACCAGCTCCTCCTTGGCCTTGCGGCTCTCCTCGCTCTGCTTGGCGCGCTCGGCCTTGCGTACCTCCTGGCGCTCCTGGACCGTCGACAGGAGCTTGTCGAGCCGCTTGTCGAGCGCTTCGAGATCACCCACCGCGTTCGCGCCGCGCACCTGATCGCGCAGGTGCTCCACGGCGGCCTGGGCGTCCTTCGCCGAGAGATCCGTCGTCCGCACACGGCGCTCCAACAGCCCGATCTCGACGACGAGTCCCTCGTACTTGCGCTCGAAGTACGCGAGGGCCTCGGCGGGCGAACCGGCCTGCCAGGAACCGACCTCCCGCTCACCCTCGGCGGTCCGCACGTACACGGTCCCGGTCTCGTCGACTCGGCCCCACGGGTCGCTGCTCACAGCGCCTCCATCCACATGATGCCGGGCCCCTGGTGGGGGGCCCTCGGCATCGTCCACATTTTCGTCACGGCCAACATAGGCGACCTGTGGGGCGGCTGTCCGCATTCTTGAGCGGCGGACTTGCCCGCACGCACGGCAAAGCCGCCCCCGGTGATCAGGACTTGCGCACCGTGGCCTTGTCGATCACCACGGTCGCGTTCGGCGCCCCGTCGCCCTGCCCGGTGTTCTCGCCCGCGTCCGCGATCTTCTTGAGCACCTTCATGCCGTCCGCCGAGATGGTGCCGAAGGGCGTGTAGTCGGGCGGCAGCTGGCTGTCCTGGTAGACGAGGAAGAACTGGCTGCCGCCGGTGTGCCGCCCCTCCTTCGTCTGCGCGTTGTACTGGTTGGCCATCGCGACGGTGCCCGCCGGGTACACGTTGCCCTTGAGCTTCTTGGACTTCAGGTTCTCGTCCGGGAGCGTGTAGCCGGGCCCGCCGGTGCCGTTGCCCGAGGGGTCGCCGCACTGGAGGACGTAGATCCCCGCCGTCGTCAGGCGGTGGCACTTCGTGTGGTCGAAGTAGCCCTTGCCCGCGAGGTAGTCGAAGGAGTTCACGGTGTGCGGGGCGTTCTTCGCGTCCAGCGCGACGCCGATGTCGCCGCACGTCGTCGCGAGCGTCATCGTGTAGTCGGCCGACTTGTCGACCGTGAGCGCCGGTTCCTTCTTGTACGACAGCTTCTTGACCGCGCCGGCCGCGGGCTTGTCGCAGGGGTCGGGCGCCTTACTCGGGCTCGCGCTCGGTGTCGCGGCGGCCTCGGTCTTCTTGCCGTCGTCCTTCGAGCTGTCCTTGTCGAAGGCTCCGGCGGCCCAGGCGCCGCCGCCCGCCGCGAGCACCACCACGACGGTCGAAGCGATGACCGCGTTGCGCCGGCGGGCGCGCCGCCGTGCCGTCTGCCGCCGCTCCTGCTGGCGCAAGAACTTCTCCCGGGCGAGCTGGCGCCGCCGCTGATCGTTGCTGACCACCGGGTGTCTCCTCGTCGTCTACTCGTCCGCAACGCTGTTCGGACGGGGGCCGTGTGTGCCCCGTACCGTATACGGGTTGGCTGTGGAATCGGCACCGCCGGTAGTCTCGAACCCGGCCGCGCGCCCGCTGCGGCCCCGCCCACCCGTGGACACAAAGGACGAACGTGCTCATTGCCGGTTTCGCCGCCGGGGCCTGGGGGACCAACTGCTACGTGGTCGCCCCCGCCGCCGGTGAGGAATGCGTGATCATCGACCCGGGCCACCAGGCCACCGCGGGGGTCGAGGAGACGCTCGCGAAGCATCGGCTCAAGCCCGTCGCCGTCGTCCTCACCCACGGCCACATCGACCACGTCGCCTCGGTCGTCCCGGTCTGCGGGGCACACGACGTCCCCGCCTGGATCCACCCCGCGGACCGCTTCATGATGAGCGACCCCGAGGCCGGTATCGGCCGCTCCATCGGGATGCCGCTCCTGGGAGAGCTGACGGTCGGCGAGCCCTCCGACGTCGAGGAGCTGAGCGACGGGGCCCGCCTGAGCCTCGCCGGGCTCGACTTCTCCGTCGCGCACGCGCCCGGGCATACCAAGGGGTCGGTGACGTTCAGGACCCCCGAGGGCGCGGACCTGCCGTCCGTGCTCTTCTCCGGGGACCTGCTCTTCGCCGGCTCCATCGGACGCACCGACCTGCCCGGCGGCGACCCGGACGAGATCCTCGGCTCGCTGGCCCGGGTGTGCCTGCCGCTCGACGACTCGACCGTGGTCCTGTCCGGACACGGTCCCCAGACGACCATCGGCCGCGAACGCGCCACCAACCCGTATCTGCGGCAGGTGGCGGCCGGCCAGGAGAGCGCCGCGACGGCGTTCCCCCGACGAGGAATGTGACAGCGAACAACCGTGAGCACCTTCAAGGCACCCAAGGGCACCTACGACCTCCTGCCCCCCGACTCGGGCCGCTTCCTCGCCGTCCGCGAGGCCATCGCGGCCCCGCTGCGGGACGCGGGATACGGCTACATCGAGACGCCCGGATTCGAGGACGTACGGCTCTTCGCGCGCGGTGTCGGTGAGTCCACCGACATCGTGAGCAAGGAGATGTACGTCTTCACGACCAAGGGCGGCGACGAACTGGCGCTGCGCCCCGAGGGCACGGCCGCCGTGCTGCGCGCGGTCCTGGAGTCGAACCTCCACAAGACGGGGAACCTGCCCGTCAAGGTCTGGTACTCGGGCTCGCAGTACCGCTACGAGCGCCCGCAGAAGGGCCGTTACCGCCACTTCTCGCAGGTCGGCGCGGAGGCGATCGGCGCCGAGGACCCGCTGCTCGACGCCGAGCTGATCATCCTGGCCGACCAGGCGTACCGCTCGCTCGGGCTCACGGGGCACCGCATCCTGCTCAACTCGCTGGGCGACACCACCTGCCGCCCCGTCTACCGCGCGGCGCTCCAGGACTTCCTGCGCGCCCTGGACCTCGACGAGGAGACCCGCCGCCGCGTCGAGATCAACCCGCTGCGCGTCCTCGACGACAAGCGCGCCGAGGTCCAGGACCAGCTCACCGGGGCCCCGCTCCTCGCCGACTACCTGTGCGACGCCTGCAAGGCGTACCACGAGGAGGTCCGCGCGCTCCTGGACGGCGCGGGCGTCGCCTACGAGGACGACCCGAAGCTCGTCCGGGGTCTCGACTACTACACCCGCACCACCTTCGAGTTCGTCCACGACGGCCTCGGTTCGCAGTCGGCCGTCGGCGGCGGCGGGCGCTACGACGGGCTCTCCGAGATGCTCGGCGGGCCCGCGCTGCCCTCGGTCGGCTGGGCGCTCGGCGTGGACCGCACGGTCCTCGCCCTGGAGGCCGAGGGCGTCACGCTCGACCTCCCGCCCGTCACCAGCGTGTACGCGATCCCGCTCGGCGAGGCCGCCCGCCGGGTGCTCTTCGAGAAGGTCACCGAGCTGCGCCGGGCCGGGATCGCGACCGACCTCTCCTTCGGCGGTCGCGGCCTGAAGGGCGCGATGAAGAGCGCGAACCGCTCGGGCGCCCGCCTCGCCCTCATCGCGGGCGAGCGGGACCTCGTCGACGGCAGCGTCCAGCTCAAGGACCTGGAGTCCGGCGAGCAGCACGCGGTGCCGCTCGCACAGGCGGTCGCGGAGATCCAGCGCCTGCTGGGCTGACCGCTGGGCCGAGCGGGGAGCGACGGTACGGGCGGTACGCCGGCGGGGCACGGCCGGGGTGCCGCCCCGTCCCGTGCGCCTGCGGCGCGTATCCGTCCCGTACCTGCCCGTATCCGTCAACGGGCGACCTCCGAAACCACTCGCCGGAGTGGATTGCCTCACGTGCGGCGGGGGTGAACTCGGGCTGTCCGGCGGGGCGGTGGCGTTTCCGGTACCCCTTTGGGCCCTCCCGTTCTCAGGCGGGTGGGGCACAATGCAGAGGCCCCCAGCAACCGAGCGACGGAAACGGCGTGATGAGCGACACGATGGAAGTCAGCGACGAGCTCGGCCACGAGCACGACCCCCGGCACCCCGAGGGCCCGGTCTCCCGGCTCGGCGCTTCGCGTGCCTTCGCCGTGATGCTGGTGCTCACGGGCGCGGCGGGCCTGCTCGCCGCCTGGGTCATCACGCTCGACAAGTTCAAGCTCCTGGAGGACCCGAGCTTCACCCCCGGGTGCAGCCTTAACCCGGTCGTCTCCTGCGGCAGCGTCATGAAGAGCGAGCAGGCGGCGGCCTTCGGCTTCCCGAACCCGATGCTCGGGCTCGCCACGTACTCCGTGGTGATCTGCGTCGGCATGACCCTGCTCGCCGGGGCCCGGATGCCGCGCTGGTACTGGCTCACCTTCAACTTCGGCACGCTCTTCGGCGCCGGCTTCGTCACCTGGCTCCAGTACCAGTCGCTGTACAACATCAACGCCCTGTGCCTGTGGTGCTGCCTCGCCTGGGTCGCGACGATCATCATGTTCTGGTACGTCACCGCGCACAACGTCCGCAACGGCTACCTTCCGGCCCCCCGCTGGGCGCGCGGCTTCTTCGGCGAGTTCCCCTGGGTGCTGCCGGTCCTGCACCTCGGGATCATCGGCCTGCTCATCCTGCTGCGCTGGTGGGACTTCTGGACCAGCTGAGCCGGTCCGTACGGCCTGGTGAGGACGGTGCCGAGCGCGCGCGACGCGTTGTCGGTGCCGTCCTTTAGGCTTTCGGCGTGGAACCCGACTTGTTCACCGCCGCCGCCGAAGAGCGCCAGGAGAAGGACCCGAGCAACAGCCCGCTCGCCGTCCGGATGCGCCCGCGCACCCTGGACGAGGTGGTCGGCCAGCAGCACCTGCTCGGGGCGGGCTCCCCGCTGCGGCGGCTCGTGGGCGAGGCGAACGGCGGCCCGGCCGGTGCCTCCTCGGTGATCCTGTGGGGCCCGCCGGGGACGGGCAAGACGACGCTCGCGTACGTCGTCAGCAAGGCGACCAACGCCCGCTTCGTCGAACTGTCCGCGATCACCGCCGGGGTCAAGGAGGTGCGCACGGTCATCGACGGCGCCCGCAGGGCGAGCGGCGGCTACGGCAAGGACACGGTCCTCTTCCTCGACGAGATCCACCGCTTCAGCAAGGCCCAGCAGGACTCCCTGCTGCCCGCCGTCGAGAACCGCTGGGTCACCCTCATCGCGGCGACGACGGAGAACCCGTACTTCTCCGTGATCTCCCCGCTCCTGTCGCGCTCCCTGCTCCTGACCCTCGAACCGCTCACGGATGAGGACATCCGTGCCCTGCTGCGCCGCGCGCTCACCGACGAGCGGGGGCTCAAGGGAGCGGTCACGCTCCCCGACGACGCCGAGGAGCACCTGCTGCGGGTCGCCGGAGGGGACGCGCGCCGCGCGCTGACCGCTCTGGAGGCGGGTGCCGGGGCCGCGCTCGCCAAGAAGGAGCCCGCGATCACCCTCCAGACCCTGGAGGAGACGGTCAACAAGGCGGCGCTGAAGTACGACCGCGACGGCGACCAGCACTACGACGTCGCGAGCGCCCTCATCAAGTCGATCCGCGGCTCGGACGTGGACGCGGCGCTGCACTACCTGGCACGCATGATCGAGGCCGGCGAGGACCCGCGCTTCATCGCCCGGCGCCTCATGATCTCCGCGAGCGAGGACATCGGGCTGGCCGACCCGACCGCGCTCCCCACCGCCGTCGCCGCCGCGCAGGCCGTCGCCATGATCGGCTTCCCCGAGGCCGCGCTCACCCTCAGCCACGCGACCATCGCGCTCGCGCTCGCGCCCAAGTCCAACGCGGCGACCCTCGCGATCGGCGCCGCGCTCGAAGACGTCCGCAAGGGCCTCGCGGGGCCCGTCCCGCCGCACCTGCGCGACGGCCACTACAAGGGCGCCCAGAAACTCGGCCACGCACAGGGGTACGTGTACCCGCACGACGTCCCGGGCGCGATCGCCGCCCAGCAGTACGCCCCGGACGCGCTCAAGGACCGGCAGTACTACACGCCGACGCGGTACGGCACCGAGGCGCGGTACGCGGACGTCGTGGAAATGGTGCGGGAGCGCCTGCGCGGGACACGGGAGTAGCGGCGGTGGAGCACTTCGAGCTGACGACCCGGATCGCGGCGCCGCCCGAAGTGGTCTTCGACGTCTCGCTCGACGTCGATCTGCACCAGGCGTCCATGGCCGGATCGGGTGAACGGGCCGTCGCGGGGGTGACGTCCGGGCGCATGGGCCCGGGGGACACCGTGACCTGGCGGGCCCGGCACTACGGCGTGCGCTGGCGGATGACCTCACGGATCAGCGCGTACGAGCGGCCCGGGTACTTCGTGGACGAGCAGGTGCGCGGCCCCTTCGCGCGCTGGCACCACGCCCACCACTTCGCGCCGGACGGCGCGGGCGGCACCGTCATGCGGGACGTCGTCGACTTCGCCGCGCCCCTCGGACCGCTCGGCCGGATCGCCGAACGGGTCGCGCTCGGGCGGTACATGCCCCGGCTGATCCGGGCGCGCAACGTGTACGTGCGCGAGGCGGCGGAGCGCGGGCGGGCCTGAGCCGTACCCACTCGTCCGGCCTCCGGCCCGTCCCCCCTCGGACGGCGGCTCCTCCCCGAGGCCGTGGTCCCGTCCGCACGGGCTCCTGAGGCGTCGCTCAGCCGCGGGGCTTGTCGGAGTCGTCCGCGGCGGCGAAGTCCTCCGCCGCGTCGAAGAGCGCGGCCATCGCGCGGCGCAGCCCGTGCACGTCGGCGACCGGCTCGGGGAAGTCGAAGCGCGCGTCGAAGCAGCGCACGCCGGTGAAGCGCACCCGCAGCCCGAAGCGGTCGAGCGCGAGCGGCACCACCGCGGGGCAGTCGGCCGCGGCCCGCTCGCCGAGCAGGCCGCGCAGCTGCCGCACCTGGGGCGCGTGCGCGGCGTGCAGGTGCTGGAGGAGTTCGGCCTCGTACGCGCGCAGCGGGTCGGGCGCGGCGGCGGCGAACTCCTCGATCTCGACGCGGGCGACGTCCCACAGGTCGTCCACGCGGATCTCGTACGGCTCCAGGCGCAGCGTGGCCCACGCGGGGCCTCCGGGCCCGGCCGGTCCCGCGACCGCGTGGGCCTCGGGCGCGTCGTCGGGCAGCCGGGTGAGCCAGCCGGAGACCCAGGCCCGGCCCCGTACCCGGTGGGGGACCGAGACGGGAGCGACGTCGGTCAGCTCCAGGACGACGGGCAGTTCGTCGCCGCGGGCGCGCGAGGCGGCCCGTACGACGGGGGCCGTGGCGGAGTAGACGAGGTGGATGTCGCCCTCGGCCGTCACGGTGCGCAGTTCGGGCACGAGCGGGAGCGAGCCGGCGGCCTCGGGGCCCGGCAGGAGCAGCACCGCCGAGCATGTACCCTGTACGAGAGTTCGTGTGCGCTCGGCTGCTGACGGCATCCGGGTGGATTCAAGCCCCCTTTCCCCTTGGGAGTCCCCCTCAGGACTTCCGTCGTGGGCGTCCTGGCCGCCGTGGCTGTCAGGGCGGGGACGCGGCTGACCACGATCTGATCGGACCTCCGTCGATGCGTCGCCTTTTCGAGCGCGACGGGCGTTCGTGATGCGCGTGGTGTTCCCAGGGCGAGACATGCGATCTCCTTGAGTAAGGTGAGCCTAACCTAACCTATTTCGGAGGTCTGGAGAACGTGCCTAACCAGTCGCGTCCCAAGGTCAAGAAGTCCCGTGCGCTCGGCATCGCGCTGACGCCGAAGGCCGTCAAGTACTTCGAGGCCCGTCCCTACCCGCCGGGTGAGCACGGCCGTGGCCGCAAGCAGAACAGCGACTACAAGGTCCGTCTGCTGGAGAAGCAGCGTCTGCGCGCGCAGTACGACATCTCCGAGCGCCAGATGGCCCGCGCCTACGACCGCGCCCGCAAGGCCGAGGGCAAGACCGGCGAGGCCCTGGTCATCGAGCTGGAGCGTCGCCTCGACGCCCTGGTCCTGCGTTCGGGCATCGCCCGCACCATCTACCAGGCCCGCCAGATGGTCGTCCACGGCCACATCGAGGTCAACGGCACGAAGGTCGACAAGCCCTCCTTCCGTGTCCGTCCCGACGACGTCGTGATGGTCCGCGAGCGCAGCCGCTCGAAGCACCCGTTCCAGGTCGCCCGTGAGGGTGGCTACGACACGGACGGCGAGACCCCGCGCTACCTCCAGGTCAACCTGAAGGCCCTCGCCTTCCGCCTGGACCGCGACCCGAACCGCAAGGAAATCCCGGTCATCTGCGACGAGCAGCTCGTCGTCGAGTACTACGCCCGCTGACGATCCCCCGGGATCGCCGCGCAGCGCGCAGCACTCCGGCCCGCCTCCCCGCCGTGTCCGCACGGCCGGGGGAGCGGGCCGCTCGCGTTCGCGCCCGGCCCCCGCGTCCGCCCGCGCGAGGGGAGGGGCGCGGGGCCGGGCGGACGGGAGCGACCCCGCGTCGCGATAGGCTCGGTGCCACGACTGTGCGCTCGCGCGAACGCGTCGCACGAACGAGCGGAAGGAGCGGTGCGCAGTGTCCGGAGGAGAGGTGGCAGGGCTCCTGGTGGCCGTGTTCTGGGCGATTCTCGTCTCCTTCCTCGCGGTCGCGCTCGCGCGGCTCGCGCAGACGCTCAGGGCCACGACGAAGATGGTCGCCGAAGTCACCGAGCAGGCCGTCCCCTTGCTCACGGACGCCTCCGCGACCGTGCGCTCGGCGCAGACCCAGCTCGACCGGGTCGACGCGATCGCCTCGGACGTCCAGGAAGTCACCTCGAACGCCTCCGCGCTCTCCACCACCGTCGCCTCCACCTTCGGCGGCCCCCTCGTCAAGGTCGCGGCCTTCGGCTACGGAGTGCGCCGCGCCCTCGGCCGCCGCGCCGAACCACCGCCGCCGCGCACCGTCGTCGGCCGCACCGTCAAGGGCAGGCGCCGCCCCCGGCGCAAGGGCGACTGACGCCCGCCCGCCCCGTACCACCACCGGAAGGACCGCTGCCGCGATGTTCCGCCGTACGTTCTGGTTCACCGCCGGAGCGGCCGCGGGGGTCTGGGCCACCTCCAAGGCGCACGCCAAGCTCCGCAAACTGGCCCCCGAGTCCCTCGTGGCCCAGGCCGCGGACCGCGCCGTCGAAGCCGGCGGCAGGCTCCGCGCCTTCGCCGCCGACGTGCGCGACGGCATGGCCGTGCGCGAGGCCGAACTCGACGAGGCACTCGGCCTCACGAGCGAGCCGCCCGCCCTTCCCGCCCCGCGCCGCCCCGCACTCGAGGCAGGGCGCGGTGCCGCCCGTGTCATCGAGGGCCGCGTCGAGCCCGCGGACCCCGGACGCCCCGGGGACCCGAAGCACCCGCACCCCACCACCCCGAACAACCGGAATGAGGACCACTGATGGAGTCGGCTGAAATCCGCCGCCGCTGGCTGCGCTTCTTCGAGGAGCGCGGGCACAAGGTCGTGCCGTCGGCGTCGCTGATCGCGGACGACCCGACGCTGCTGCTCGTCCCCGCGGGCATGGTCCCCTTCAAGCCGTACTTCCTCGGCGAGGTCAAGCCGCCCGCCCCGCGCGCCACGAGCGTGCAGAAGTGCGTGCGCACGCCCGACATCGAGGAGGTCGGCAAGACCACCCGGCACGGGACCTTCTTCCAGATGTGCGGGAACTTCTCCTTCGGCGACTACTTCAAGGAAGGGGCCATCAAGTACGCGTGGGAGCTGCTGACCTCCTCCGTCGCCGACGGCGGCTTCGGCCTGGAGGCCGAGCGGCTGTGGATCACCGTCTACCAGGACGACGACGAGGCCGAGCAGATCTGGCGCGACGTCGTCGGCGTCCCCGCCGAGCGCATCCAGCGCCTCGGCAAGGCCGACAACTTCTGGTCCATGGGCGTCCCCGGACCCTGCGGCCCCTGCTCCGAGATCAACTACGACCGCGGCCCCGAGTTCGGCGTCGAGGGCGGCCCGGCCGTCAACGACGAGCGCTACGTGGAGATCTGGAACCTGGTCTTCATGCAGTTCGAGCGCGGCGCCGGGCGCGGCAAGGACGACTTCGAGATCCTCGGCGACCTCCCGAGCCAGAACATCGACACCGGCCTCGGCCTGGAACGCCTCGCGATGATCCTCCAGGGCGTCCACAACATGTACGAGACGGACACCCTGCGCGTCGTCATCGACAAGGCCACCGAGCTGACCGGCGTCGCCTACGGCGCGGCGGGCGCGAGCGACGTCTCGCTGCGCGTCGTCTCCGACCACATGCGCACCTCCGTCATGCTCATCGGCGACGGCGTCACCCCCGGCAACGAGGGCCGCGGCTACGTGCTGCGCCGCATCATGCGCCGCGCCATCCGCAACATGCGCCTGCTCGGCGCCACCGAACCCGTCGTCCAGGACCTCGTGGACGTCGTGATCGACACGATGGGCGAGCAGTACCCCGAGCTGATCACCGACCGCAAGCGCATCGAGACCGTCGCGCTCGCCGAGGAGGCCGCCTTCCTCAAGACCCTCAAGGCCGGCACGAACATCCTCGACACCGCCGTCACCGAGACCCGCGCGACCGGCTCGACCGTGCTCCCCGGCGACAAGGCGTTCCTCCTCCACGACACGTGGGGCTTCCCGATCGACCTCACCCTGGAGATGGCCGCCGAACAGGGCCTCTCCGTGGACGAGGACGGCTTCCGGCGGCTCATGAAGGAACAGCGCGAGCGCGCCAAGGCCGACTCGCAGGCGAAGAAGACCGGCCACGCCGACCTGCACGCCTACCGCGAGATCGCCGACGCGGCGGGCGCCACCGACTTCACCGGCTACGTCCAGCTCGAAGGCGAGGCCCGCATCGTCGGCCTGCTCGTCGACGGCGTCCCCTCGCCCGCGGCGAGCGAGGGCGACGAGGTCGAGGTCGTCCTCGACCGCACCCCCTTCTACGCCGAGGGCGGCGGCCAGATCGGCGACACCGGCCGCATCCGGCTCGACAACGGCGCGATCGTCGAGATCCGCGACGTGCAGAAGCCCGTCCCCGGGGTGCACGTCCACAAGGGCCGCGTCCAGGTCGGCGAGGTCACCGTCGACGCCCCCGTGTGGGCCGCGATCGACCAGGGCCGCCGCCGCGCCATCGCGCGCGCCCACTCGGCGACCCACCTGACCCACCAGGCGCTGCGCGACGCGCTCGGCCCGACCGCCGCCCAGGCCGGTTCCGAGAACCAGCCCGGCCGCTTCCGCTTCGACTTCGGCTCCCCGGCGGCCGTCCCGACCGCCGTCATGACGGATGTCGAGCAGCGCATCAACGAGGTCCTCGCGCACGAGATGGACGTCCAGGCCGAGGTCATGTCCCTCGACGAGGCGAAGAAGCAGGGCGCCATCGCCGAGTTCGGCGAGAAGTACGGCGAGCGGGTCCGCGTCGTGACGATCGGGGACTTCTCCAAGGAGCTGTGCGGCGGCACGCACGTGCGCAACACCGCCCAGCTCGGCCTCGTGAAGCTGCTCGGCGAGTCCTCCATCGGCTCGGGCGTGCGCCGTATCGAGGCGCTCGTCGGCGTCGACGCGTACAACTTCCTCGCCCGGGAGCACACGGTCGTCTCGCAGCTCCAGGAGCTGGTCAAGGGCCGTCCCGAGGAACTGCCCGAGAAGATCGCGGGCATGCTCGGCAAGCTCAAGGACGCCGAGAAGGAGATCGAGAAGTTCCGCGCCGAGAAGGTGCTCCAGGCCGCCGCCGGGCTCGCCGCGGGCGCCAAGGACGTGCACGGGACCGCGCTCGTGACCGGGCAGGTCCCCGACGGCACGACCGCCGACGACCTGCGCAAGCTCGTCCTCGACGTGCGGGGCCGCATCCCCGGCGACCGCCCGGCGGTCGTCGCGCTCTTCGCCGTCACGGGCGGGCGCCCGGTCACCGTCGTCGCGACCAACGAGGCGGCGCGCGAGCGCGGCTTCAAGGCCGGTGACCTGGTCCGTACCGCCGCCAAGACGCTCGGCGGCGGGGGCGGCGGCAAGCCGGACGTGGCGCAGGGCGGCGGGCAGAACCCCGAGGCCGTGGCCGAGGCGGTGGCCGCCGTCGAGCGGCTCGTCACCGAGACGGCCTGACGCCGATGCGACGAGGACGCCGCCTCGCGATCGACGTCGGGGACGCCCGGATCGGGGTCGCCTCCTGCGACCCCGACGGGATTCTCGCGACCCCGGTCGAGACCGTCCCCGGCCGGGACGTGCCCGCCGCGCAGCGCAGGATCAAGGCGCTCGTGGCGGAGTACGAGCCGATCGAGCTGGTCGTCGGGCTGCCGCGTTCGCTGCGCGGCGGCGAGGGCCCGGCCGCCAAGAAGGTACGCGCCTTCGCGGGCGGCCTGGCTCAGCTGGTCGCGCCCGTTCCGGTGAGATTGGTCGATGAGCGGATGACCACGGTGACAGCCGGTCAGGGCCTGCGGGCCTCGGGCGTCAACACCAAAAAGGGCAGGTCCGTCATCGATCAGGCAGCAGCGGTCATCATCCTTCAGACCGCGCTCGAATCCGAACAGCGCACGGGGCTGCCCCCGGGGGAAGACGTCGTGGCCTCGGGCTGATGGCGGTACGGTAACGTTCCCGCGGTGCGCTCGCATTCGAACAGCGGACGCACAGCGGGGACGGAGACCGTGAAGACGCCACCGGGCGACCGCCGGGACTCCGTTCCGCGGCCGCCCGGTTCCGTGTCTCGGGACCCTGGACGCGGCGTCACTGTCGGACAGGCCCTAGGGGACCGATGACTGAGTATGGGCGTGGCCAGGGCCAGGAGCCCTGGCACCCGGAGGACCCCTTGTACGGGGACCAGGGCTGGGGGCAGCAGGAGCAGCCCCCCTACGGCCCCGAGGGACAGCAGTATCCCCCGCAGCAGCCCACTCCGCCCCAGCCTCAGCAGCAGTACGACGCCTGGGGCCGGCCGATCCCGCAAGCACCCCAGCAGGGCTACGGGCAGCAGTATCCGCAGGCGGGGTACGGACAGCAAGACCCCCAGGGGCAGCAGCAGCCCCCGCAGGGCTACGAACAGCAGACGTACGGGCAGCAGCAGGGCTACGAGCAGCAGCAGTACGGCGGGCAGCCCGGCTACCCGGGCCAGCCGCAGCAGCCCGTCCAGCCGCAGGGGTACGAGCAGCAGGGCTACCCGCAGCAGCAGGGACCGCAGTCCTACGGCAACGGCTGGGACACCGGGCAGCAGCAGGTGCCCTACGGGGCCGACCCCCATGACCCCTACGGCGCGGTGCCGCAGCCCGCCTATCCCCAGGCCCAGGACCCCTACGCGACCCCCGAGGCGTACCCGCCGCCGCAGCCGCCGGGCGACCGCGGACCCCAGGCACCGCGGACCCAGGCACCCCAGGACCCGCAGGTCCAGGAGCAGGCCCCCGCCCCCGCGCCCGAGCGCGGGGAGTGGGACCCCGACCCAGACGAGCCCGAGCACCCCTTCTTCGCGAGCGACGGCGACGCGGGCCGCGCCACCGGACGCCGGACCAAGGGCCGCGACGACGACCGCGACGACCTCGCCGACGACGAGGACGACGAGGACGGCGAAGGGAACGGACGCACGGGGCGGCGCGGCGGCGAGACCCCGAAGAAGCGCCGGGGCGGCTGCGCCTGCCTCGTGGTCGCCGTCGTCCTGGTCGGCGGAGGCGGCGGGGCCGCGTACTACGGCTACGGGCTCTACCAGGACCGCTTCGGTCCGCCGCCGGACTACGCGGGCGAGGGCAGCGGCACCGTCGTGGTCGAGGTCCCCGACGGGTCCAGCGGCATCGCGATGGGCAACCTGCTCAAGGACAAGGGCGTCGTGAAGAGCGTCGAGGCGTTCACGGCGGCGCAGAAGGCGAGCGACAAGGGCACGACGCTCCAGTCCGGCTTCTACACCCTCCACAAGGGCATGTCCGGCAAAAGCGCCGTGGAACTCATGCTGGACCCCAAGAGCCGCAAAACCCTCGTCATTCCCGAGGGGTACCGCAACTCCTGGATCTACGCCCAGATCGACGGCCGCCTCGGCCTCAAGAAGGGCACCACGGCCGACGTCGCGAAGAGCGACAGCAAAAAGCTCGGGCTGCCGAAGTGGGCCAATGACGACAAGGACATAAAGGACCCGCTGGAGGGTTTTCTCTATCCTTCGACGTATTCCGTCAGCAAGGGCCAGAAGCCTGCGGACGTGCTCCGGAAAATGATCGCCCAGGCCAATAAGCAGTACGAGAAGATCGACGTCGTCGGGCAGGCCAAGAAACTCGACCTCGACAGTCCGCTCGATCTCGTCACGGTCGCGAGCATGGTCAACGCGGAGGGCAAGACGCACGACGACTTCCGCAAGATGGCGGAGGTCATCTACAACAGGCTCAAGCCGGGCAACACCGAGACGAACGGCAAGATCCAGTTCGATTCGACCTACAACTACCTCACCGGGCGCAGTGAGATCAAGATCTCCACGAGAGAGATCAACAGCGATCCCGACCCGTACAACACCTATTACCACAAGGGCCTGCCGCCCGGGCCGATCGGAAATCCCGGCGAAGAGGCGTTCGCCGCCGCCCTCAACCCGACGAAGGACGGCTGGCTGTACTTCGTCGCCGTGGACGGCAAGGAAGACACCCAGTTCGCCAAGACGCTGCCGGAGTTCAAGAAGCTGGAGGCCAAGTTCAATGCGTCCGACGCCGGGCGATGACCACCCGGGGGAAGCGCGCCGCGCCGCCGTGCTCGGCTCGCCCGTCGCGCACTCGCTCTCCCCGCAGCTCCACCTCGCCGCCTACCGCGCGCTCGGCCTGCGCGGCTGGACGTACGAGCGGATCGAGACCGGCGAGGCCGCCCTGCCCGGCTTCGTCGAAGGGCTCGGGCCCGAGTGGGCCGGGCTCTCGCTGACCATGCCGCTCAAACGGGCCGTGCTGCCGCTGCTCGACCGGATCAGCGACACCGCGGCCTCGGTGGACGCCGTCAACACGGTCGTCTTCGAGGCCGACGGCAGCCGCAGCGGTGACAACACCGACATCCCGGGGCTGCTCGCGGCGCTCGCCGAGCGCGGCGTCACGCGCGTCCCCGGCGCCGCGATCCTCGGCGCGGGCGCCACCGCCTCCTCTGCGCTCGCCGCGCTCGCGCGCGTCTGCGACGGCGAGGTCGTCGCCTACGTGCGCAGCGCGGCGCGCGCCGCCGAGATGCGCGGCTGGGGA
>NZ_JAAGLR010000564.1 GCF_010548245.1 Streptomyces sp. SID11385 | reverse complement strand
GCCCGGCCGCGGGGCGCGTGGCGCGGGTCTCGCTCGGCGCGAGCACGCTCGGCTCGGGCCCGGCGGCGACCGTACGGGTGGAGGAGCCTGCCCTGCCCGCGCTCGCCGCGCGCCTCACCGTCGACCACGTGGGCGCCGTCACCGTCGCACCGGCCCCCGGTGTGACGCTCACGCTCGACGGCGAGGAGGTCGACGAGGAGACCCCCTGGCCGCCCGAAGCCCTGCTCTCCTGCGGGGACTCGGTGTTCGCGCTCACCGAACCCGGCCTGCCCGACGCGCACTTGACGCCGACCGGCGAGGGCGGGCTCGCCTACAACCGCCCGCCGCGCCTGATCTCACCGCGTGCCAGGCCCCGGCTCGACATCCCCCAGGAGCCCGGCAAGAGCGAGGGGCAGCGGCTCCAAGTCCTGTCCATGATCCTGCCGTTCTTCTTCGGCCTCGGCATGTACTTCATGATGAAGTCGCCCTACATGCTGCTGTTCTGCCTCATGTCCCCGCTGATGATGTTCGGGCAGTGGTGGAGCGACCGGCGGCACGGCAAGAAGCGGCGCCGCACGGAGATGAAGGAGTATCGCGAGGCGCTCGCCGCGCACGAGGAGAAGCTCGCCGAGCTGAGCGCGCGCGACCAGGCCCGGCGCCGTGCCGGCTTCCCCGACCCGGCGCAGGCCCTGCTCTTCGCGACGGGGCCGCGCGGTCGGCTGTGGGAGCGGCGGATCACGGACGTGGACGCGCTGCACCTGCGCGTCGGGCTCGCCGACCTGCCCGCCGAGATCGACCTCGTCCAGGGCGGGTACGCGAGCAGCGACCGGCAGCCCGAGCCGCCCGTCGTGGCGAGCGTGCCGCTGACGCTGCCGCTCACCGAGCTGGGTGTCATCGGGGTCGCGGGCGACCGCGAGCGCGCGGTGGCCTCGGCGCGCTGGCTCGCCGCGCAGGCCGCGATCCTGCACTCCCCGCGCGACCTCTCGCTCATCGTGCTCTCCTCGGCGAAGGACGCGGCCGAGCGCTGGGAGTGGGCGCACTGGCTGCCGCACGCGGCGCCGCGCCAGGGCCAGGGCTGTGTCGCGCTGCTCGGCACGGACGGCGAGACGGTGGGCCGCAGGGTCGCCGAGGTGACGGCCGAACTGGAGCGCAGGCAGGAGGCCGCGCGCAACTCCGTCGCGCAGGCCGCACTGCGCCCCGAGTCGCACATCCTGCTCGTCCTGGACGGCGCCCGGCTGCTGCGCCGCGTCCCCGGGGTGCCGCGGCTGCTCCAGGAGGGACCCGCGGTCGGCATCTACGCGATCTGCGTGGACGAGGACCAGCGGGTGCTGCCCGAGGAGTGCCGCACGGCGGTGTGCTGGCCCGCCGAACCCTCCGCGTTTGTACGGCTGTTGGGGTACGGGTACGAGTCGGCGGGCGAGGTCCTTGCCGACCAGGTGAGCACGGCGTGGTGCGCGCGGGTCGCGCGTGCGCTCGCGCCCGTACGGGACATCAGCCGCGACGACGCGGACGCGGCACTGCCCACGGCGGCGCGCCTCCTCGACCTCGTCGGACTCCCGGACCCGCAGGGGCGGGACGTGGCCGCGCTGTGGCGGCGCGGCGGGTCCACGACCTCCGCCGTCATCGGGGTCGGCGCCGACGGGCCCTTCGTGCTCGACATCCGGCGCGACGGCCCGCACGCGCTCATCGCGGGCACGACGGGCGCGGGCAAGTCGGAGCTGTTGCAGACGCTGATCACCTCGCTCGCGCTCAACAACACGCCGGACAGCCTCAATTTCGTCCTCATCGACTACAAAGGCGGCAGCGCCTTCCAGGACTGCGCGCGCCTGCCGCACACGGTCGGCATGGTGAGCGACCTGGACGCGCACCTGACCGAGCGCGCGCTCGACTCGCTCGCGGCCGAGCTGCGGCACCGCGAGGAGATCCTCTTCGCCGCCGCGACGAAGGACATCGAGGACTACAACGACGCACGGCGGTTGCGGCCTGGCCTGGAGCCGATGCCGCGACTCATGCTGGTCATCGACGAGTTCGCCTCACTCGTCGCGGAACTCCCCGACTTCGTCGAGGGCTTGGTCGACATCGCGCGGCGCGGTCGTTCGCTCGGGGTGCACCTGGTGCTCGCCACGCAGCGCCCGGCCGGTGTCGTGAGCCAGGACATCCGCGCCAACACGAACCTGCGGATCGCGCTGCGCGTGACGAACGCCGAGGAATCCCGGGACGTCATCGAGGCGCCCGAGTCGGCGCTCATCTCCAAGTCCACGCCCGGCCGTTGCTATGTCCGCTCGGGCTCGCAGTCGCTCACGGGGGTGCAGTCGGCGCGGATCGGGGGCCGCAGGCCGGGTGACCGCGGCGCCGCCGCCGAGGTCGCGGTGCGGCTGCTCGACTGGTCGGACTACGGGCGGGCGCTGCCGGGGGGCGGGGGCGGCGACGCCGACGACGGCACCATGGTCACCGATCTCGCGGTGCTCGTGGACGCGATCGCGGAGGGCGCGCGGCTCCTGGGCTGCCCCGAGCCGCGCAAGCCGTGGCTGGAGCCGATCCCGGACCAGGTCACGCTCGCGGAACTGCCGGAGTCGGGCCAACCCGCGCTCGGTCCGGGCGAGTTGCCGCCGGTTCCGTTCGGCATCACGGACCTGCCCGCCCGGCAGGCCCGCGAGGTCCTCGCGCTCGACCTCCTGGACGGCGAGCAGGTCATGGTCGCGGGCGGCCCGCGCTCGGGCCGCTCGACGGTGCTCCGCACGCTCGCCGGCTCCCTCGCCCGTACCTGCTCGCCCGAGGACGTGCACGTGTACGGGATCGACTGCGGCGCCAACGCGCTGCTGCCGCTCGCCGCGCTGCCGCACTGCGGCGCGGTCGTCACGCGGGACGAGACGGGACGCGTGGACCGGCTGCTCGGGCGGCTGCTCGCGGAGCTGGGGCGGCGGCAGACGCTGCTCGCCGAGCACGGGCAGTCGAGCGCGGCGGAGCAGCGGGCGGTGGCCCCCGAGGGCGAGCGGCTGCCGGTCATGCTCGTCCTGGTGGACGGCTGGGACGCGTTCCGCACGGCCTTCGAGAACTACGACTACGGGCGGCTCGTCGAGGCGGCGCGGCGGCTGTTCAGGGAGGGCCCCGCGCTCGGCATCAAGGTCGTCCTCACGACCGACCGGACGGGCCTGACGGGCGACGTGTCCTCCATCTTCGGGCAGCGGCTCGTGCTGCGGCTCGCCGACACCGGGGACTACGGGCTCGTCGGCATCCGCGCCAGGGACGTGCCCGGCGAGATGCAGCCGGGGCGCATCCTCCTCGCGACGGACGAGGGTGTGCGCGAGTCGCAGGTCGCGCTGCTCGCGGCGGACCGCACGGGGCAGGCGCAGGTCGCGGAGTTGCAGCGGCTCGCGCGTGCCGTCGCACCCGCGCGGCGGCACGCGCCGCGCCCGCTGCGCGTGGACGTCCTGCCCTCGCGCATCGCGGCGGGCGCGGCGATGGACCTCGTACCGGACTTCACGCCGCCCTCGCCGCTGTGGGCGCTCTTCGCCGTGGGCGGGGACGAGTTGGCGCCGATGGGCGTGGACTTGGACGCCAACGGGCCCGGTTTCGTGATCACCGGACCGCCGCGCTCGGGCCGGTCCAGCACCCTGCTGACAGCTGCCCACGCGCTGCTGCGGCAGGGCACCGAGCTGATCGTCGTCACGCCGCGCCGCTCGCCGCTGCGCGCGCTGGAGGGGCGGGACGGGGTGCTCGCGGTGCTCGACGGATCGGCGTCGGAGACGGAGCTGAAGGGGCACGTGGAGAGCGCGGGCGGCGCGTACGCGATCCTGGCCGACGACGCCGAACTCCTCTACGACACACCGCTCGACGAGGCGCTGGAGGAGCTGGTCAAGGACGGCATGGACGGCGGCATCGGCGTCATCGCGGCGGGCGCGGCCGACACGCTGTCCTCGCAGTACCGTGGCTTCGTCGTGCAGGCCAGGCGCAGCCGCAACGGCCTCATCCTCTCCCCCTCGGGCGCGCAGGACGGCGAGGTCTTCGGCGTCCGCCTCCCCTCGGGCAGCGGCGGCGGCCCCACGGGCCGCGGCTTCTTCGTCCTGGGCGGCGAACTGAGCCCGGCACAGGCGGTGTTGCCGGACGAAGGGTAGGGGGCGGGGGCCGAGATATCCCCAACGCGTCCGCACCGAGGCGTGGTTCGCCTTATCGCTCGGGTTGCCCGGCTCGTGGGGTGGGCGATACTGGCCCGGTCAAGGCAGCGGTGCGGCGCCCCGCGCGGGGCCCGCGCCCACGAGCGGACGTACAACGGGGGCAGTTCACCATGGGTTTCTCCGGCATCAACCCGGACAAGCTGGCGAAGACCATCGCCTCGCTCGACTCCGACCAGAAGGAGCTGCGCGGCTCCGTCACGTGGATCAAGTCGAGCTTCGGGCAGTACGGCATCGACACCGAGCCGCTCGTGCGGCTCGGTACCATCGCGGGCTGGGCCGAGAACCAGCTGCCGGGGCTGCGGCGCCGCCTGCACCTCTCGATCGCCGAGCACACGAAGTACAGCGTCAAGGGATACGTGCAGATCGACGAGGCGAAGGTCGGCGCGGCGAAGCAGGCGACGGCGGACGGCAAAAAGGCCGGCGAGAAGTGGAAGGAACAGATCGAGAAGGGCGACATCTCGCCCGAGGTCTTCGCGACCCTGACCGCGAACTCGGCCGACGCCGACTACCTCAAGGGCTTCTACGACGCCCTCGGCCCGCAGGCCCTCTCCATGCTGTCGCTCAGCATGGGCGACCACATGAACGAGCGCTACAAGGACCACCCGAAGCAGCGCGAGGAGGACCGCAAGGTCTTGGCCGACACGTTCGGCACGTACACGCAGGTCGCCTTCGAGGGCAAGACGGCGAAGCAGAAGCAGAAGGCGTGGAACGACTGGTTCGACGGTATGAAGGACGGCCGCGACCTCTTCCGCCCCGACCTCCTCACCCCCCTGCTTCCCGGCGGCAAGCAGGACAAGGACTTCCTCGTCGCGCTCGGGGACCGCGTCTTCGACAGCAAGAACAGCAAGAACGCCGCCGAGACCGAGTGGATGGAGAAGAACTCGGGGATGAGCGCGGGCGAGTGGGGCAAGGACGGGTACACCCAGCTCTTCGCGGCGATCGCGAAGAACGACGAGGCCGCCGGCGAATGGACCGACCACAACTTCGACTTCGTCGAGAAGGCCCTCTACCCCGCCGGGCCGTGGCGCGTCGACCAGCCGAAGGAGCGGGGCGAGGCCTTCCTCGGCGTCCTGAACGCGGGGGCCGTGAAGCTGCACGAGACGAACCCGCGTCTCGCCGAGAAGAACGTCGCCCACCTGCTCGTCGCCAACCACCTGCATGCCAAGGGCGACATGAAGGGCGTCGCCCCGATCGACGGCACGAGCGCCCTCTTCACGAGCATCATCACGGCCAACTTCCAGAGCATGTCCAACAGCATCGCCTCGCCCGTCGCCGACCAGTTCTGGAAGGGCGACAAGTGGGACTACGCGAAGTTCCTCAAGTCGCAGGACCTGGGGCTCTCCGGCGTCGAGGTGAGCCCGGACCTGTGGTCCGACATGATGGTCGAGGCCGCGAAGGACGCGCAGGGCGCGGGGACGATCTCCTCGCTCTTCGCGGTGCAGCAGGCACGCATCGGCGAGCAGATCGAGTCGATCAGGCCGGGGAAGGGCTCGGAGGACATGACGCGCTGGCTCAGCGCGAAACAGGGCTTCCTCGACGGCTTCTACGCGGACGCCATGAACAAGGCCGAGAAGTCCCACAAGGACGACATCGACCAGTGGATCGCCGACACCAACGCCTTCCGCGACGGCGTCATCGATCAGGTGACCGGAGTCGCGGCCGGCGGTCTGGGCGGGGCCGGGGTGGCCGGGATGAAGGGCGCCGGGGTCGGGGCGATCTACGGCCTGGCCACGGACACCGCTACCGGTCTCCTGAAGGACGCCTTCCACGTGAGTGAGAAGGACGTTCCGAAGGACATGATGACCGACTACAAGAAGATGAAGGCCCAGGTGGCGGACACCTCCTGGCAGGCCACCTACCGCGACATCGCCGACCGGGGTATGAAGCACGGGTACGACAAGGTCGCCTACCCGGACGTCACGTACCGGCCCGTCGAGCTCTCGGCGGACGGCCACAACGTGCTCGGCGACCCGAAGACCGAGTCGGCCGCCCCGAAGATCCACTCGGAGGCGGACAACTTCCTCAACAAGGACGGTTCGGTCAAGCCGGTCGAGAAGATGACCCCGTCCCAGCGGACCGCCTACGGCGAATGGCTGGAGCAGCCCGCGGTGATCAACAACATCTGGGGCGACCTGGAGGCGCGCAGGAACGTGCGGGACTGGGGGACGCAGGGCAAGGGTGAGTGAGGGGGTCTGACGGCGGGGCAGCAGGCGAGGGACCCGGGGGAGGCCCGGGCCCGCCCGCGTACCTGTGTGCCTGCGTACCTGTTCGCCCGCCCGCCTGCTCGCCCTACGACAGCGGGAACTCCTGCCGCACTTCGGCGTACTGCCGCGTCTTGCCCTTGTCCCGGTGCGCCAGGGTGAGCAGGAGCCGCCCCGTCTTGTCCTCGCGTTCCATGGCCGCGGAAGGCTTGACGCGTATCCGGAGTTCCTGGCTGCCCTGAGCGGAAAGCCCGAATTCGCCAAATGTGCCCGCCACTTCGGGAGCGTTCTCCTTCTCGTTTCCTCCGCCCATGCCCGGGACCGGCTTCCAGTCCCCGTCCGCGCGCCATTCCACGGCGGTGAACGGGGGCTGTTCGCGGTCCCCCTGGGACACGCAGGAGACCTGGTCGGCGAGAGGACCGCCGCTCCCGCTGACGCAGCCGAGCGCCAGGTCCCCTTGGAGGCCGGCCAGTTCCGTACGCGTGAGGTTCTTCAGGGAATAGGTGAACTCCGTCCAGGCACCGGCCTTTTCGAGGGGCTTGTTCCGCTCGGTCGTGTCCGCGGAGACGGTCAGGAAGTCGATGTCCTGCGTGACGTTCCCCACGACCTTGCCGTCGACGGTGGCGCGCACGTTCACGCGCACGCCTTCCCCCGCCTGCTCGACGTGCCGGTCGCTGCTCAACGTGAGGTAGCGCGTCGAATTGCCCTGGGGCACTTTCAGGGAAGTGGTCCCGCTCAGCCCTCCGGTGCCGGGCCCCTTCGCGAGCTCGACCGGTGTCCCGGACGCCTTGACGGGGTCGTCGGTCACGCCGAGCTCCCACTGGTCCGTCTTCAGCGCGGGCTGATGGAGCGGCGTGACCCGGAATTCGAAACGGGCGTCGAAGGGTACGTCGCCGTCGTTCTTGAACCGGAACGGCAGGTGGGCCGGCTTTCCCGGCGGAATGTCCTGCGGCGCGACGCTCATCTGGAAGTAGCGCGCCACCTCCGGCACGGAAGCACTGGGCCGGGGCTTGCTGTCGCCCCCGTCACTCCCACAGGCGGTGACCACCACGAGCGCCGCCCCTGCGGCGAGCAGGGACCGGATGTGGCGCTGGCTCATCGTCTCTCCCGAAGTCGGCTGCTGTGCACGTACGTTGTCCCGCCGCGCCGTCCCGTGTCCGTCCCGGGCGGCACGCGCCCCCGACAGTACCCCCGCGTACGTATCCGCCCGCGTTCTAGTCCGTGCCGAAACTGCTCGTCATGGACGCGTAGCCCAGCATGCCGTTCTGCCCCTTCTTCGCCTTCGGGTAGACCATCCACAGTCCCAGTTCGGCGTGGTCGAACCGTTCCCCCAGCGAGGATGTGGCCTTGAGCCGGAAGCGGTACCGCTTCTCCCCCTTGGCGGGGATCGTCGCGGCTTCGCGCAGGAGGACATCGTTCCCGGGTCGCGCGTCCGGGGACGCGGACGAACTCCCCTCTGCGGCGAGCGACTTCCATCCGTCACCGTCGAAGTACTGCGCCTCGAAGCCGGGCACCCCTTCCGCCGTCTCGCACGGCTTCTCGTCGTTCTGGTCCTTCCCGACGCAGGCGAGTTCCGCCCTCACCTGAGCACCCTGGAGCGTGCCCGGCAACAGATTGCGGACCCGGAAGGTGTACTCGGTCCAGGCGGAGCCGGAGAGCGGGGCGGACTCGCCCCCCTCGCGGCCGGGGAGGACGGTGGCCGCGGGCAGGGGCTGCTCCCACACGGAATGGACCACCTGCCCCCTCCCGCCCAGACTTCCGCTCACCTTCAAGGTCTGGAGAATGCCGTCGGGTTCGAAACCGGGGGTGATCCGCCAGAAGCGCCGCACGGTGCCGTGGGGCACGTTCACAGGAACGCTGCCCCGCAGAGCGCCGCTCCGGACGGAGAGCGCGAGCCGCTTCCACGGCGCGTCGTCGGCGTCGCGGTACTCGACCTTGAGCGCGCTTTCTCGGGGCAGCGCCAACCCCACCGTTCTGAAGCTGAGTTCGAGTGGGACGCGCGTGATGGACCTGCTGCTGTTCCCGGTCGCGACCTGGAGCGCCGTGGACTTTCCCGGTACGAGATTTCCCGTGCTCACATCGAGGGACACGTGATCGGACCACTCGGCTTCCGGGGATGCCTTGGAGTCCTCGTCGCCGTCGCCTCCGCACGCGGCGGCGAGCAGACAGAGTGACCCGGCCAGAACCATGACCTCGACCTTGACCTTGACGCGGTGACGATTCATCCGCATGACTCCCCCGAAGTCCCTCGTCGGACAGACGCGTTACCCCACGTGCTCCCGGCGGATACCGCGCACGCGCCCACGCGCCTCGGCCGACGATATCGACCACCCGGTGAGGTCACAGCGCCGGCCCGTTCGGCGACGCGGCAGACGCGGCGGGAGCGGTGGGCGGCACGCCGCCCAGGCAGCGGGAACCGCTCCAAGGTGGCGGCGCACCGACGATTCACCGCATGTCCATCCGCATCAACTTGGCCTCGTTGAGCGGTACTTTGTCCGGCATGCTGTCGATCTTGCGCTGAATCGCGGGGACGAGTTTCTTGAGTTCGCCCAGCATGCGGCCGCGATTTCCCTCGATGTCCGTATGCCAGTCGTCGGCGGTCTTGCCGACCCAGGACTTGTCCTTGGTTCCTTCACCGACGTCCTGGGACGCCTTCTTGAGGTGTTTCTCCATCTTTCCCACCTCTTGCTGGACATTGCGTTTCAGCGTCTCCAGGCGCTGCTTCATCGGATTGTCCACCTTGGGCTGTTCAGGGGGATTCCCCACGTCGTTCCTCCTGCTCGAAGCCGTGCGAGAACACCTCGCCGCCCTCACGCTAAGGAGCAAATGGCCACGACAGCAAGCAGCTTGGGGCATTCGCCGTGCCCCGCCGACGCGGCTTGCGTTAGTGTCGTCGCGGCGGGCGGAAAGGCCGCCCATCGGAACACGGGGAGGCTTCTCATGGCCGGCGATGGCATGAAGGGCGCCGATACTTCGCAACTGCGGACGCTCTCGAAGACGTTCGGGCACCAGCACACGAACCTGCACGAATTGATCACCGCGCTGAACAACGCCACCAAGACCAGCCCGTCCTACTGGAAGGGCCCGCGCGCGGACCGTTTCCGCGACGACTGGGAAGAACTCCGGCCGACGCTCAGCAAGTTCGTCGACTCGCTGGAGCGGGCGCGCAAGGAGACCAACAGCGCCGCCGAGGCCAACGACCAGATCAACGGCTGACACACGCCCGGACTCACCCGTGCCCGCACACCCCAAGGGGAGTGCGGGCACGCGCTGTCGCGGCAGACGCGGCGCGGGGATCGAAGCGGGAAGGCCGACCCGGCGCGGCGCGGGCGTCGACGCGAGAAGGCCAACGTCAGGCCTCGCGGGCGTCGACGCGCGAAGGCCAACGCCGCCCCGTACCGGCCCCGTTGAGCGGCCCGGCGGCGCCACCGCTCAGACGCGGTCCACCAAGTCCGCGATCGAGTCCACCACTTCGGTCGGCCGGAACGGGTACTTGTCGATGTCCGGGACCGTCGTGAGCCCGGTGAGGACGAGGAAGGTCTCCATCCCCGCCTCCAGGCCCGCGAGGACGTCCGTGTCCATCCGGTCGCCGATCATCGCCGAGGACTCCGAGTGCGCGCCGATCGCGTTGAGGCCCGTGCGCATCATGAGCGGGTTCGGCTTGCCGATGAAGTAGGGCTCCTTGCCCGTCGCCTTCGTGATGAGCGCGGCCACCGAGCCCGTCGCGGGCAGCGCGCCCTGCGGCGAGGGCCCCGTGTTGTCGGGGTTGGTCGCGATGAAGCGCGCCCCGTTGTTGATCAGGCGGATCGCCCGGGTGAGCGCCTCGAAGGAGTACGTACGGGTCTCGCCGAGCACCACGAAATCGGGGTCCGCGTCGGTGAGTACGTACCCCGCCTCGTGCATGGCGGTCGTGAGCCCGGCCTCGCCGATGACGTACGCGGTGCCGCCGGGGTGCTGCGTGTCGAGGAACTTCGCCGTCGCCAGCGCCGAGGTCCAGATGTTCTCGACCGGGACCTCCAGGTCGATGCGCTTGAGCCGCACGTGCAGATCGCGCGCGGTGTGCATCGAGTTGTTGGTGAGGACGAGGAAAGGCCGTCCCGAGTCGCGGAGCTTGCGGAGGAACGCGTCCGCGCCCGGCACCGGTACGCCCTCGTGCATCAGCACACCGTCCATGTCGGTGAGCCACGACTCGATGTGCTTGCGCTCTGGCATGGGCGGTACTCCTGGCGGCTGCGGGGGCGGACGGGACCGGTGCGGCCATCTTATGCGGCGCTTCTCGCCCGTTTCCCGACCAGGTACGACCAAACCTGGCCGCCCCGGCGACCGCGCCCCGACCCCGCCCCGGCGCCGACAAGGCCCTCCCGCCCTGTCGCGCCCGCCCCCGCCACGCCCCTGACCCCGCCCCGTCACCCCCACCCTCACTCCTCAGCCGGCAGCCGCCCGAACAGCGGCGCCAGAACGAGCTGGGCCGCCCCCTCCGCGACCGCGCGGTCACCACCCCCCGCCGCCGCACTCACCCCTTCCGCCGCCCCCTCCGCCACCCGCACCCGCACCGGCTCCGTCCCGGTACGGCTCGCGCGCGCGTCGAGCGCCGCCGTCACGCCCCGTACGAACGCCTCGGGCGCCGCCGCGATCCGGTGGCCGCCGAGCAGGATCAGCTCGACATCGAGCAGCCCCGCCAGGTTCGCCGCCGCCGTGCCGAGCACCCGCGCGGCCTCCGCCGTGTCCCCCACCGCCAGCGCCGCGAGGCACAGCGCCTCGACGCAGCCGCGGTTCCCGCACACGCAACGGGGCCCGTCGAGCCGTACGACCTGGTGCCCCAGCTCCCCCGCGCCCGTGCGCGGCCCCCGGTACAGGCGCCCGTCGAGGACGAGCCCCGCGCCGAGCCCCGTACCGAGGTGGAGGTAGGCGAAGGCGCGCGCCTCGCCTGCGAGCGCCCGGCCGAGCGCCGCCGCGTTGGTGTCCTTGTCGAGCACGACGGGCAGCCCGAGCCGCTCCGTGAGCGCGGCGGCGAGCGGCAGGCCGTCGAGCCCGGGGAAGCCGCTGACCTTGTGCAGCACCCCCGTACGGTGATCGAGCGGACCGGGCGCGGCGAGCCCGGCACCGAGCAGGAGCGGGGCGCCGTCGTCCCCGGCCCCTCTCCCGTCCCCCACCTCCGCCATCGCCCCCGCGACCGCGTCGAGCAGTTCCCCCGCCCCCCGCCCGAGGTCGAGCGGCACGCGCCGCCGCGCGAGGACGCGGCCCGTCAGATCGGCCCGTACGACCAGCACGCCATCCCGGTCGAGGTGCACCCCCAGCGCCTGCACCGCCCCGCCCACGAGGCGCAGCGCCGTGGCCGGTTTGCCGCCCGTCGACTCCTGCCGCCCGGCGGCGGCGAGCAGGCCACCGTCCCGCAGCCGCCCGGTGATCTTGCTGACGGCCTGCACGGTGAGCCCGGTGCGGCTCGCCAGCTCCGGGCGGCTGATCCCGTCCCGCCCGGCGCCGCGCACGAGGTCGAGCACGAGCGCGGTGTTGTGCCCGCGCAGGTCCGCGAGCCGGACGCCGCCCCGCCCGCCCGCCTGTCGCGGTCCCTCGGCCACGCCGCTCACCCTTTGCCTCCTGTGTCGTGCCGATGCGTGCTTGCACTTATTCAACACTGTTGCGAAAGTGACCCGTATGAGTGGCCCGACCTCTTCCCCCAGCGCACCCCTCCCCGTCGCCCTGATCGGCTACGGCCTCGCGGGTTCCGTCTTCCACGCCCCCCTCGTCGACGCGACCCCGGGGCTGCGTCTCGACACGATCGTCACCCGTAACGAGGACCGCCGCGCGCAGGCGCGGGCCGAGTTCGCCGGGGTGCGGTTCGCGGACACGCCCGAGGACGTCCTCTCCCGTGCGAGCGAGTACGGGCTCGTCGTCATCGCCTCGCCCAACAAGACGCACGTCCCGCTCGCGCGCGCCGCGCTCGAAGCCGGGCTCCCCGTCGTCGTCGACAAGCCGGTGGCGGGCACGGCGGCCGAGGCGCGCGAGCTGGCGGCCCTCGCCGAGCGGCGCGAACTGCTGCTCTCCGTCTTCCAGAACCGCCGCTGGGACAACGACTTCCGCACCCTGGCCAAGCTCGTGGACACGGGCGCGCTCGGCGACGTGTACCGCTTCGAGTCGCGCTTCGAGCGCTGGCGCCCGCAGCTCAAGGGCGGCTGGCGCGAGTCGGGCGACCCGGCCGAGTTCGGCGGTCTCCTCTACGACCTCGGCAGCCACGTGGTCGACCAGGCGCTCACCCTCTTCGGCCCCGTGACGCGCGTGTACGCCGAGTCGGACGTGCGGCGCCCGGGCGCGGCGGCCGACGACGACACCTTCCTCGCGCTCACGCACGCCTCCGGCACCCGCTCCCACCTGTGGGTCTCGGCGACGACGGCGCAGCTCGGGCCGCGTTTCCGGGTCCTCGGCTCGCGCGCCGGGTACGTGAAGTACGGGCTCGACCCGCAGGAGGCCGCGCTGCGCGCCGGCGAGCGCCCGGGCGGCGAGCAGCCCTGGGGTACGGAGCCGGCCGAGCTGTTCGGCAGGCTCGGCGCGGGCGAGTCCCCGCTGACCGGCGGCGGCGAGCCCGTACCGACCGAGCCGGGCGACTACCCGGCGTACTACGCGGCGATCGCGGCGGCCCTGCGCGAGGGCGCGCCGAACCCGGTCACGGCCCGGCAGGCCGCCGCGGCGCTCGACGTCATCGAGGCGGCGCGCCGCTCGGCGGCCGAGGGCGTCACCGTGGAGGTGGCCCGATGAGCGCCCTGCCCGCCACGGCCGAGGAGATCGCGGATCTCCTCGCGCAGCAGAACCGCCTCGAACTGCCCACGTACACGCACGACGACGCGTGGGAGCTGGGCAGCGTCCTCGTCCGCCGCGCGCGCGAGAGCGGCGCGCCGGTCGCGATCGACCTGCGGCGCGGCCTCCAGCAGGTCTTCCACGCGGCGCTGCCCGGCTCGACGGCGGACAACGACGACTGGCTCGCGCGCAAGCGGCGGGTGGTCGAGCGGTACGGCGAGAGCTCCCTGCTCGTCGGCACCCGCTTCCGCGCCAAGGGCACGACCTTCGAGGACGCCTCCCGCCTCGACCCGTCCCGCTACGCGGCCCACGGCGGGGTCCTCCCGATCCTGGTCCGCGGCGTCTCGGGCCCGGTGGGCACGATCGGCGTCTCGGGCCTGCCCCAGGTGGAGGACCACGCGCTGGTGGTGGCGGCGCTGGAGGAGTACGTGGCGGGGCGGTAGGGGCGACGGGTACGGGGCACGTACGGGGTTCCACGACGTGCCCCGCTCCCGCCCTCGCTCAGGCGGTCACCGTCTTCCCGTCCCGCTCCGTCGTGGCCGGCTTCCGCTCCCGGTACAGCACCGCCCGCTCCACGGCGCTCCACGTCGTGCTCGTGACGATGTAGAGCGCCCCGGCGAGCGGGACGACGGCGACGCTGACCAGCGTGAAGTAGGCCATGTACGGCATGAACCGCGTGAGCGCGCCGATGCCGGGCACCTGCTGGCCGTCGGCCGCCGCGAGGGGCGAGCCGGCGCCGGCGAGCTGCCGCTTGTTGCGGCGGCTGCTGAAGGTGGCGACGGCGGCGACGAGCACGAAGAGCGCCACGTACACGAGCCCGCGCGCGCCGAAGGGCCCGCCGTGCGCGAGCGCGTCGCCCCAGTGGTCGCCGAGCGGGGCGGCGAAGAGGCGGTGCGGGAGCAGGTGGTTGGGCTCGCCTCCGATGCGGGAGCTGGAGAAGACGTGGTAGAGCACGAAGAAGAACGGCAGCTGGCACAGCATCGGCAGGCAGCCGCCGAGCGGTGAGACGCCGTGTTCGCGGTGCAGCTCCATGAGCGCGCGCTGCATGCGCTCGGGGTCCTTGGCGTGGGTGCGGCGCAGCGCGGCGATCTCGGGCGCCAGCTCGGCGCGCTCGCGCTGGCCGCGCGCGGCGGTGCGCGAGAGCGGCAGCAGCAGGAGCCGTACGCAGGCGGTGAGGACGACGATCGCGGCGGCGGTCGCGGCCGTGCCCGCGAGGGGCTGGAGCAGGTCGGCGAGATAGTCGACGACGCCGGCGCACAGGCCGAAGAAGCCGGAGCCGGACGGGTGGAACTCGGGCAGGGACATGGGTCCTCCGGGGCCTCACAGGGGAAATGAGCGGACCTGTGCGGCGGCGCGGCGGACCTCCGTACGGCGGATCGCCGCACGGACGCCCCGTACGGCGGTCTCCGTACGGAAGCGGGTGGGATGTGGGCCCTGGGGGCCCCGGGGCCCGGGTCAGCCGGCCGGCGCGGTGAGGCGGCGGCCGGGTGCCCGGGGACGTGGTCGTCCGGAGGCGTCGGGGTCCCGTTGAGGAAGGAAGGCGGTGCGGCGGGCGCGGTCGCGGATCGTGGTGCGTATCGCGGTGGGCGCGACGAGCGGGACGCCGAGCGCGGTGCTCAGCAGGCAGACGGCGAGGGCCGCCGCGGTGACGGCGACGGCGGCGGGCAGCAGGCCGGGCTCCGCGCCGAGGGAACCGGCGAGGACGAGCAGGACGAGCGCGAGCAGACGCGGCATTCCGTCCCCCCTTTCCCCGGTCCGACGTTGCCTGGCACCCCTCCAGACGAGCGGGGTCGCGAAAAGGTTCCCGGCCGGTTGGTACTCCGTTCGGGGCGTGCCCGGCGCTACCGTGTGGCCATGCGCCCCGAAACCCCCGCCGAGACCCCCCAGGCCCCGCCCGTCGCCCCCGTACCGGCGGCGCGACAGGGCGAGAGCGACCGCGAAGCCCACCTGGAGCAGGCCCAGCGCCTGGAACGACTGGCCGAGCGCCACCCGGAGGACGCCGAGCCGCTGCTCCTGCGCGCGGCGGCCCACTTCGAGCTGGCGGACGACCGCACCCGCGCGAGCACCTTGTACGACGGTCTGCTCGCGGGTGCGCCCCAGGACCCGGCGCTGATCCGCGCGCTGAAGGCGGCGAACCTGTGGGAGTACGGGCACGAGGCGGAGGCCCAGGCGATCGTCTCGGGCGTACGGGCCGCGGCCCCGCGCACGCCGGCCCCGTGGATCGTGGTGGCGCAGGCGCTGGAGGCGCACGACGAGCTGGAGGAGGCGCACGCCACGTACGAGGAGGCGGTGGCGCTCCTGCTCGACGGCTCGGCCCCGCCGCCGTACGAGGCGCGCCCGCTCCTCATCGGCAGGCACCGCGTCCGCCGCCTGCTCGGCGTGGAGCACGACGCGTGGGACACGATGGCGGACGCGCTGAACCCGGCGTCGGTACCGCTGGACGAGCTGCACGACCCGAAGCGCACGTGGGTCCTGGGCTCCGACAGCCCCGAGGAACTCCGCGCCGAGATCACCCGCCTGCACGCCGAACTCGCCACGTACCGCGCGGCCCTGTCCCGCCCCTTCCCGGTGGCGGTCCTGCACTGGCCGGAGCCGGAACTGACCGAACTCCTGACCTCCTACCCGGCCCTCGCCACGGAGTACCCCTCCTACGAGGCCCACACGGCGGCGATCGAATCAGCCCTCCGCGACCTCGCCGCCTCCGGCATCCCCAACCTCGGCATCGTCCGCGCCACGGTCCCCTCCTACGAGGCCTTCGCCGCCGCCGAGTCCACCCACCCCACCACCCCCACCCTCCTCCCCCTCTACACCACCACCCTCGCCACCCGAGCCCTCGCCACCACTTGGCCGCCCCACCCGGGAGCGGAGTGCTGGTGCGGGTCGGGGGCGGGGTACGAGGGGTGTCATGGGGTGGGGTGAGGGGCGTTAGCCTCGAAGCCATGCCAGGAGAAGCGAGGGCGGAAGAGAGCGACGAGAGCTGGCCAGACCGGCCAGCCGGCTCGTGGGCCTCGTCTCCCGGCCGTCGCCGCAATATGCAGGCCATCCGCAGCCGCGACACGAAGCCCGAGTTCCTGATCCGGCGGCTGGTCCATGCCCGGGGTCTTCGCTACCGGGTCTGCGCCCGCCCGCTGCCTGAGCTGCGACGTACCGCTGATCTCGTCTTCCGGCCGGCGCGGGTCGCGGTCTTCATCGACGGCTGTTACTGGCACGGCTGCCCCGAGCACTACCAGGCTCCCAAGAAGAACGCGGGCTACTGGTCGGAGAAGGTCGTGCGCAATGTGACGCGCGACCGTGACACCGACCAGAGACTTCGTGAAGCGGGGTGGCTCGTGCTCCGGTTCTGGGAGCACGAGACCTCAGAAGAGTGCGCTGACCGGATCGCGGCGACGGTCGTTGCCCGCCGCGGCGTTGAGAAGTGATTCCTGAGCGTCGGGGTCCTTGGTCACCTGGAGGGTTTCCTCCGCCCGCGCGCGAAGCGCGACAGCCCCGTCCATCTCGTAGGGCCTGAGCAGTTCCGCCGCGGCCTCACCTGGCCGCAGGATCGCGGCGATCGCGCGGCCGACCGCTTCCGCGACGGGCGGCGGGAAGGCATTGCCGACCTGCCGGTACCGGGTGGTCTTCTTGCCTTCGAAAGTCCAGTGCGCGGGGAACCCCTGGATCGCCGCGGCTTGCTGCACGGTCAGCATGGGGCCGTTGTCGCGGAAGAGGTCCCGCTCGGGGTCGCACGCGGCCGGGTCGTTGGCCAGTCCTTCGCCGTTGACCCCCCAGACCTGCCAGGCCCTCTTCGCGCGGGTAGGGCCGAGGTCGGCGCCCCCGTGCTTGCGTGACCCTCCGACGAGGGTGGGGGCGACTTTGAGCTTGCGCGCGTCAGCCGCACTCGCCGCCGTCTCCCACCTTTCGAACGCCTGCTTTCCGGTGAGGCTTCCCGGGCCCAGAGGGCGCTTGTTCCAGTAGGGCTCGTAGCGCTCCCGCATTTCCTCGCGCAGCACATCGAAGACGCTCTCCGCCTCCTCTGCCGACTGCACCGGCCAGCGGAAATCGCCGCAGTGAGCGATGTCTTCCCTGAAGGCGACGAGAATCGCCCGGGGCCGGAGCTGGGGCACGCCGAACTTATTGGCGTCCAGGCGGCGCCATACCGGGTGCATCGCTCTGGACTGCATCCGGGCGGAAGCTTCGGCAGGGACCTCCGGAACGCTGTATCCGTGGCCTTTCAGCTTCTCGATGATTTCCCGCCGGTACTCGATGAAGACTTCCGGCGGCTCAAGGATGCCGCGCACGTTCTCCAGCATGACGGCCTTCGGCTTGAGCAGGCCGATCAGTTCCAGGGCGTCGGGAAAGAGGTCACGCTCGTCGTCTGGACCCAGCTGGCGGCCCGCCAGAGAGAAGGGCGGACAGGGAACGCCCCCGGCGAAGAGATCGATGCACTGTCCCGCGTCAGCCGCCTTTTTCAGGGATTTGAACTCGTCTTCGTCCCTGAAATCACGCACATCCATGGCGCGTAGCCGTTCAGCCTTCTCCGGCGACCACCCGAAGGTCTTGACGGAGTTCGTCCTGAGCGTCTCGACCGCGTTCGTGTCCCATTCGACGAGGGCCTCGTGCTCGAAACCCGCGTTGTGAAGCCCCAGCGCCTGCCCGCCCGCGCCCGCACAGATCTCCACGGAAGTGAGCGGCTTCTCGAACTGCGGGCGCGGATAACCGCCAGCCATGGCTGAACTCCTCGTCGGGGGCACAGTGCAGCCGCCTGAAGGGGCGACTGCACAACGTGATCACGACAGCACAGGAATTCTCCAGCTTCAGGCGGCGTGGCCAGCCTCAGACGGCAGACCACACCGCAGCCTACCGCTCATACGGTCTCTGTTCCTGACCCCCTGCTCATGTGGCTCAGCAGCGCCGCCATGTCCGCCGAGTCCAGTCCGGCGGCGACCGAAGGCTCCTCCTCCAGATCCGACAGCTCCTGGACTCCGGGGTCATCGAGGATCGCGCCCATGAACTCCAGCTTCTGGTCGAGCCGTGCGGCGACGACCTCGTCCACGGTCCCCCGGGCGGCCAGCACGGTGACGGAGGTCTCCGTGCCGGGCGCGAGTCCCAGCCGGTGGATGCGGTCGAGGCTCTGCAAGAAGCGGCCAGCCATGAAGTCCCTGTCCACGTAGACGGCGTCGTGCACGGTGTGGTGCAGGCTGATCCCTTCCCCGAGGGTCGCCGGGTTGGAGATCAGGACCATGCAGGAGGGATCTTCCCGGAACCTCCGCAACTGCTCCTCCCGGTCGGGGGTGCCGCCGTAGACCGAGGCGGGCCCGAACTTGGCGAGCAAGCGCTCAAGCGTGGTGAGGCTTCGTACGAAAGTGGTCCAGATCAGCGTCTTCTTCCCTTGCCGTGCGTTCTCGGCGACGATCGCCACGGCCTCCGCGTACTTCGGCGACAGCTCGTAATCAGGCAGCTGCTGGAGGAGTCCGTACAGAGAGCTGTGCCGGGGGACTTCCAGCGGGGGCAACTGGTAGGCGAGCGGCTCGTATCTGCTGCTGCCCTCGACGAGCAGGGCCGGGCTGGTCGCGGCCATGAGCAGACGCAGTGCGGTCCGGCCGAGGGCGCTCAGGTCTTCTCTGGCCTCCGTCCCGTTGTCGAGCAGCGCTTCGTAGATCTCCTTGTGCAGCGTCGGCATGTCCACGAGGCGCAGCCGCACGTCCATGGGCGGCAGCCCGAGTTCCCGTTTCGTCGTACGGGTGAAGAGGGGCTGGAGCGCCTTGCTGGCCTGAGCAAGGTCACCGCCGGCCACGGCGGCCTCCACGGCACGCTGGCCATGGCCCGGCCACACGAAGCCCATCAGGTTCTCCAGGTCGCGGCGGCCGTTGGGGGCAGGGGTCCCGGTGAGGATGAGCCGGTGGCGGGCGAGCGGGCCGAGCGCCATGCAGGCCGCGCCGTACGTCCCCCGTACACCCAGTTTCATGCGGTGCGCCTCGTCGAGGACGATCATCGAGGGTTCGGCGGACAGCCAGGCGGAGAGCAGAGGCAGCGAACGCTCAAGACGCTCGTAATTGATCAGGACGACTTCGGCCCAGGGGTCCATCGCCCCTTCGCCCACAGTGTGCACGCGCAGGCTCTGCCGGAAGCAGATGCCGGTCTCGAAGCGCCAGGACTCGTAGGCCGACTTGGGGCACACGACCAGGAGACGTGTCGCCTTCTTGCGCTCGCGCTGAGCCGCGTAGACAGCGAGTCCTACCCGTGTCTTGCCGGCGCCGGGCACGCTGAAGTTGGCGCCGTGGTGCAGGGAGAGCAGCTTGGCGATGTCACGCCGCTGGAAGGGCGTGACATCGGCGACCCACTCGGGCCCGAGCACCGCGGGCACGTCGTCAGCGGTCGTCCCGCCAGAAGTCTCCTGGCCGCCGAGGCGCTCGCGCACGCGCTGAGCGTCCGTGTGGTTGCCGAGGAAGAGGGCCTTGAGGTCATCGGCCCACCGCACACCGGCGGGATCGGGCCACGTGGCGAGGTGCTGGACGCGGCCGAGGAAATCATCCAGCTCCACCCGCGCAGTCAAGAGGTCCTGCTGGCTGCCCGTGGGGAACAGGCCGGAGAGCTGCACGAGATCGCGCTGGCGCTGCTCTGGCACTCGCAGCAGCACCCCCGTCCGCTGCGGGTCGAAGCCCAGGTACAGGGATGCGTCCTCCGTCACGGACGACCGCCCTCAGCAGTCACGGCACTGAGCAGCCACGCGACGCCGTCGCCTGGTTCTCCAGGCACGCGACCGGCCTGGCGGGCCAGCTTCGTCAGGGACCTGCGGAGCTGGACGAGCGCATCGTCGAACGCCTCCTCGTCGAGACTGTGACTCGTGCGCGCTTTCACCAGCTCGTCCGTGGTCTGGTCGATGAAAGCGCTGGCCTCGGCGAGCCGGGCGGGTGCGAGCTGCTTGCGCTTGCGGATACGGGCGTCGCGGCCGGCCCTGTCGATGGCGGTGTCGAAGGCTGCCTTCGCACCAGAGAGCACCGCCTCGACTTCGGTCTTCCGTTCCTCGCTGACCTGGACCGTGCCCTTGCGGGCAGCCAGCGACTGGATGATCCGGTCGTTGAGCGCGCGCGCCTCGGCGACACGGCTGGACGCGGCGGAGACGCTGATTCCGAGCCCAGGAATCGCGACCTCGGCCGGTGCGCTGCCCCCCGCCAGATCGCGCAGGGCGGGGGGCAGCGTCTCCGCGAGGTACTGCTGTTTGACGAAGTTCTGATCGATGTGGCGCACGTCGGTCTTGGAGAAGTCCAGCAGGATGCCGGCCAGACGCATTTCCTTGATCAGTTCCGCTTCGTCCGGCTCTGCCGACGAGATCTTCTTGTAAAGCCGCTCCAGTTCCTTCAGCTTCTCCTGGTCGAACTCGAAGTCGACCAGCCGCAGCTTGGCGCCTTCGGGTGTGGTGCTGCGGTCGATCAGCTCCCGGATCGTGCTGAGAATCCACCGCTCCTGGTGATACGTCTTCTCCTGGACACGGAATTCCTTGGCGATCTGCATCGGGGTGTGCCCCAGGGCGGCCTGCTCCTCCATGGCCAGGAGGCGGTTGATGTACGAGTAGTCCCGCTTGTTGTCCTTGCGGAGCTGGAGGGCGAGTTCGACCGCGCTGACGTCGCGGCTCGTGAAGGAGGCGGGCAGCACTCCGACCCGGATAGACGTCGCCCGGATCGCACGCAGTGCGGCAGCCCGGGTATTGCCGTTGACGAGGACGCCGTGGTGCGTCACGAGTCCCGGGTCGTTCTGGCCGAACTCTTCGAGATCCTTTTTCAGGGTCTCGAACGCCGGGTCAGGCTTCCCCGGGTCCGAGGGAAGTGCCCGCAGCAGCTCACCGAGGTACCGCTGCCCGGCCTCCCCGTACGGTTCGGCCTCCAGCTCTGCGTCCAGTTCCGGATCGTGACCGCGCTGCGCCCTGATCCGGTGGGTCTCGGGGTTGTAGTACACGTCGGTGAGGGGCAGATCGATGACCTCGACGTGAAGGGGCTGACTGCCCCACTCAAGGGTCACGGTCTCCCGTGTGCCACCGGTGCTGCGCACGTCGTCCAGCCGTTCCTTGATGAGCCGGCTGATCTCCTCGGCGCGCGGCGGGAGCTGTGATGCGTTGTGCACGGTCATTCTTCTCTGCTCACTGTCTCGTGTACGTCATGGGGATGCGGGACTTCGGGGGTGGCGGCGTCCGCCAACGCCGCCACCCGGAACGCCGGCTCTACTCGGTCTCGCTCGTCAGGCTGCGCAGAATCTCCTGGCGCGCGTCGGCCGGCATAGTCCCGTAGCGGCCCCACAGCCGTTCCATCTCGCCCCGTGCCCGCTTGCCGGCTTCCACCCAGCGCGCGAAGGCGCGGCGCTCCAAGGGAGAAAGCTGATCCACGGCCGACAGGAAGCCGGCTACGTCTGCCTTCTGCGCCAGACCGCCCTTCGCGCACCGTTCACACAGCGTGACCCGCGTGGTCGTGACCGGGCCCTCGCGGTGCACGACGTCGCGCCGGGAGAGGACTAGCTTCGCGGTGGCGACCCCGTCCTCGTACTCCTCGCCGGCCGCGATGCCGCAGCTCCGGCACATGTGGTCGTCCGCACTGAGGATGCGCGTGCGCTCAGCGGCGTTGAGCGCACTCTTCGCTCCCACCTCCTGAGGGCGCTCCTGATGCGGCATCCACACCGGCACCCCGCACTTGACCAGGCGCTGCTCCTCGGGTCGCAGCGACTCGTCATCCCTGCTGTTGTGGATCACCCAGCCCCAGTCCCGCAGATCGCGCAGGCGCCGGTCGATCTGGGACTCGTCCGGGAAGGCGGTGCGCAGCTCGGTCTTTGTGAAGGGGTTCCCCTCCCCCACGACCGAGACCAGCCACAGCGCGACCCGCACCCGCCCTCCGGGCCGGTTCATTCCGGGGATCACAGGGTTACGCCAGTCCGGGAGCTCCCGGGACTGCTCGGCGACGATCGTCATGCTGCTCTTTTCCTCCAGATCTTTCTGATTTCCGCCTGCTGGATACGGAAAATCCCCTGTGTACAGACATGCGGCTGAATGGACTCGAAAGTGCGGCTTTCCAGATAAGGGGAGGCCCCCATCGGAAACTCATTCCAAGCCCCCGCTGGCAACAATCACCAGCGACGAGCAACGACAGAGGATCCGTCACGCGATCACGCGGATCACCTGTCATCCCAGGTCGCAGCGGGCAGAGCAACACCATGCACCCGAGACGCCCATCCCGTCCACCTTCGACCGGCATTGCTCGCCCAAACGCAACTACGTTTTTCATGCACGGAGTTGCTCATTAACGAGCAACAACTTCTTTGCACGAAAGGACGAGTTCCCTCGCATAGAGCGCGCTAGGCTTCTCGGCACCTTGCCTTGAGGTTCGCCTCCCCGATCCCCTTGAAACAGTGAGGCTTCATGCCAGACCCAGAGGGCCTTCGTCCCGCCGTTCCCCGCACACACCCCCTTCCCGGGACGAGATCTGCTCCTGGGACCGGCCTCATTTCTGGCGAGAAACTGGAGCGCTCCCGCCGCCGGGCGGAGCGCTCCACTCCGCCCGGCCGGGACAGCTCAGGGGCCAGGGAAGCGGCGTCCGGGCCACGGCCACGCCTGCCCGAGCCATCCCCGGAGAAGGAGAAAGCCCGCCCGGAGAAGAGCGGCAAGGGCAAGCGGAGCGCCAAGCCACGGACGCCCGCCACGGAGCAGTTCGCGAGGCAGCTCCGGAGCCTCCATGACATCTCGGGCCTGGGATCAGCAGTCAAAGTGATGGCCGCGCTAGAGGAGTTCTACCCAGGCATCCAGCCCGACCAGTACTCCCGGTACAAGAACGGCATCCGCACACCTCCGAAGGCCTTCGCCGAAGCCCTCTATCTGGTGGCCAAGCGGAACTGTCCACCACAGTCGCTCCCCTTGACGCTCGACGAGCTTCTCGACATGCGCGAGAAGGCAGAAAAGAGCAGGAACTGCGAGTCATGCGAGGAGGCATGGGCCACTGCCGACACCCTCGCCGCCGAGAACAAGGACTTGCGCGAACAGCTGATGCGGGCCGGCCTGTCCCCTGAGGGCCAGGAACAGACCCCCTCTGAACACTTGCCCGGACAACGGCAAGACACGCAGCTCGGCACGACGGATTCCTCCGGCCACGCTGGCACGACCCACGAATCCTCCACGTTGCCGGTCAGGGGCGGCAACGCCGACCGGCAACGTGGCAACAATCTGGAGGGAGGCAACTCCGCTCCCCCCACCGCGGCCAGCAGCAAGGAGGCCCGCGAGGCGTCCAGAACTGCGCCGGCGGCGGGGGGGCGAGCGGGTCAGTTCGCACGCCGGCTGCTCGATCGGATGGAGAGGGGGGAAGCAGGCTCTCACGATACCGAGGCGGCGCTCAGCCTGGCACTCGATACCGCAGCGAGCATGACGGCCGTGGAGCTGTGCGAGGCGACAAGCCTTCTGCGCTCGGCGGATCAAGAGCCCTTGGCAGACGCCCTCGTCACCACCTTCGCGCGGCAGCACGAGCCCCCGGTCGTGATGGCTGCCGCGCTGGCCCTCCAGCAAGCCAGCGCGGACAAGAGCCTCACCTTGCTCCTTACCGCAGCGGCACGAAGGAAACCCTGAAAACAGGCGCGCAGGAAACCGGAAGGAGTACAGAGAGGCGCCACACGAAGCAGGCAAAAGGTACGCGGGGACGCTCGCGGAGCCGCCCCCACGCGAAGCACGCGAAAACACAGCCCCGAAAGGGAGAAATGTCAGATTCCATGCAGGCCGACACCGGTCATGGCCGGAGCAGGAAGCCGAAGCGAGGCACCGTGGAGTACGGCATCACGCTGCCGCAGGGCGAACACTGCGCGGCGGCGATCGTCCAAAGCCCCAAGGGAACCATCACGACGATCGAGCTGCCAGGCGGTAAGACCATCGAGCTGACCCAGCTCTTCGTGGAGCCCCCCGACGCCTGAGTAGCGTGGGCGGCGGCCGGACCAGCCAGGGGGCGGCCCTCCGAGGAGAAGTCTCCTCTCTCCCCGGGAGGGCCGCCCCCGCGCCAGGCCCGCGTAACGGTCCGCTTACTTCCGCCTCCTGTCCGACACCACCCACGCCGCCCCCGCCGCCCCCGCCGTGACGACCGCTACCGAGGGCCAGGCGCCGAGTTTTTTGGCGAGGGGGTGGGAGGCGCCGAAGGCGGTGAGGTAGGTGGCGGTGAGGGCGGTGGCGGTACGGGGGGTGGTGGTGCGGCGCCACTGGAGGTGGGTGACCGTGGCGGCGGCGGCGAGGACCGCGCCGCCGAGGCGGCGGTTCTTGGTGAAGCGGGCCGTGGCGTAGCCGCCGAGGAGGCCGGCGGCGGCTATGGGGGCGGAGGGGAGGGTGGGCATCGGGTGACCTCCTGGGTCGGTGGGGCGGATGTCGGCTTTGTTCAGTGTTCGAGATTAGTCCCGGGGTGCTTCGGTGCCGAAGGTGGCCCGGTACGTCCGCGGGTTCGCGCCGAGCCGGCCACCGTGCCGAGGTGCTTCGGTGCGGAACGTGGCCCGGTACGTGTGCGGGCTCACGCCCAGCCGTCGGCGGAAGTGGCCGCGCAGGTTGGCGGGGGTGCCGAAGCCCGTGCGGGTGGCGATCGTCGCGATCGTCCAGTCGGTGCGTTCCAGGAGTGCGCGGGCCCGGTCGAGGCGGGCCGCGAGGAGCCAGGCGCCGGGCGTCGTGCCCGTCTCGGCGCGGAAGCGGCGGGTGAAGGTGCGGACGCTCAGGTGCGCGTGGGCGGCCCATCGCGCGAGGCTCGGCGGCTCGGCGAGGCGGGTGAGGGCCCAGGCGCGGGCCGCCGCCGTGGCCGGTCCCGTCGTGGGGGTGACGGGGGCCGGGATGTACTGGGCCTGGCCGCCCTCGCGGTGCGGCGGGACCACCGTCGTACGGGCGACGTCGGCGGCGACCGTCGCGCCGTGGTCCGCGCGGATCATGTGGAGGCACAGGTCGATGCCGGCGGCCTCGCCCGCCGAGGTCAGGACGGCGCCCTCGTCCACGTAGAGGACCCGCTCGTCCACCCGTACCCCCGGGAAGGACGCGGCGAGCAGGGCCGCCGACTTCCAGTGCGTCGTCGCCCGCCGGCCCTCCAGGAGGCCGAGCGAGGCGAGGACGAACGCGCCGGTGCAGATCGAGGCGATACGGGTGCCGCGCGCCGCCGCCGCCAGCAGCTCCGCCTCCCAGCGGGTCCGGCCCGGGGCGCGCAGTGACTCGTCCGTCTCGTGCGAGGCGGGGACCAGGATCGTGTCCGCTCCGGCCAGCGCGGCCGGGCCGTGCGGGGCGTGCACGGGGAAGTCGGCGTCCGTACGGACGCGGCCCGCGCGCGGCGCGCACGTCATGACCTCGTACAGGCGCCGCCCCGCGATGTCCCTCGCCGCGCCGAACAACTGGTGGACGAGGCCGAGTTCGAGCGGCAGCACGCCGTCCCTGACGAGTATCGCGACGCGGGCGGCCATGGCCGGATCGTCGCACACCGCGACCACGAGCGGCCTCCCGCCCCGGTCCCGGCCGCGGCACGGTCGGAGCATGATCCCTACGCCCGCTCCGCATCGCGCCCTCCACCTCGCCGCCGCCTGCTGCGTCCTTCTCCTCTCCGGCGCCTTCCTCACCGCCGGCGGGCTCCTGACCGAACCCCTGCACGCGCGCGACGGGCTCTCGCGGTCGGCGATCGGCGGGGTGCTCGCGCTCACGACCGTGCTGTACGGGGGCGCCGCGCCGCTCGCGACCGGCCTCGCGCGCCGCGTGGGATTGCGGCCCGTCGCCGTGACCGGGCTGGCGCTCGCGGCGGG
>NZ_JAAGLR010000535.1 GCF_010548245.1 Streptomyces sp. SID11385 | reverse complement strand
AGCCGGAACTGACCGAACTCCTGACCTCCACCCCGGCCGCGCCCGCCTGCGTCACGCGCCCGCCCCCTGCCGCTCGGCCGCCCGCCGGGCCCCCTCCGGGTCCGCCTCCCGCGCCGCCCGCTCCACCGTCTCCCGGTACGCCGTCCACTTCGCGCCGTCCCACTCCGGCAGGTTCGTGTCGCCCCGCCCCGCCCCCGCGCGCCCGTCGAGCAGTTCGCGGGTGATGTCGGCGTGGCCCGCGTGGCGCTGGGTCTCGGCGAGGACGCGGACCAGGACGTGGTGCAGCGTCGTCACGGCCCGGTGCTCCGGCCACCACGGCACCCGCCCCTCCGCGTCGAGCGGAAGCTCCGCGAGGACCGCGTCCGTGTGCGCCCACGCCGCCCGGTACAGGCCGGTGAGCGCGTCCCTGGACTCCTCGGGGCGCGCCCACAGATCGCCCTCCGGCTCGCGCGTCCAGTGGAAGTCCGGCTCCTCGCCCTTCGCGAAGTACGGCCGCCCGAACGTGTCCCCGAAGTACCCCAGTTCCACCGCCGCGAGGTGTTTCACGAGCCCCAGCAGATTCGTCCCCGTCGGCGTCGACGGGCGCCGGGCGTCGTACTCCGAAAGGCCCTCCGCCTTCCACAGCACCGCCTCGCGCGCCTCCTGGAGATACCGGTGCAGATCGGCCACCGGCCCGCTGAACGACATGATCGCCCCCGCTTTCGTCCGTCTCTTGCGTGCGTCGCTTACGTCCGTACGTCCGTACGTCCCTCTCGTGCCGCCGAGTCTCGCACCCGCCACTGACAACGCCCCGGAGCCGGCCCGGCCCCCGCCCTCGCCCCGGCCCCCGCCCGCCCCGGCCCGTACATCTGTCCGGGATGTCCCCCCTTCCGTTTAGGCTCTGGGGCATGGCAGCGACTTTCCGGCAGGCCGATGGCGAGACGAACCGGCCGGCCCACGACACGGCGGACTACGCCACGGCGGACACCGAGCGCTGGGCCCCCGAGCCCGACAAGCGCCCCGGGCGCACCGCCTTCCAGCGCGACCGGGCCCGGGTCCTGCACTCCTCCGCGCTGCGCAGACTCGCGGGCAAGACCCAGGTCGTCACCCCCGGCACGCGCGGCCACGCCTGGGACGCCAGTCCCCGCACCCGTCTCACCCACTCCCTGGAGTGCGCCCAGGTCGGCCGCGACCTCGGCGGGGCGCTCGGCTGCGACCCCGACCTCGTCGAGGCCGCCTGCCTCTCGCACGACCTCGGCCACCCGCCCTTCGGCCACAACGGCGAGCAGGTGCTCGACGAACTCGCCCGCGACATCGGCGGCTTCGAGGGCAACGCCCAGTCCCTGCGCCTCCTCACCCGCATCGAGCCCAAGCGCTTCGTGCCCGGCCCGGACGGCACCCAGGCCGGCGTCGGCCTCAACCTCACCCGCGCCGCGCTCGACGCCGCCACCAAGTACCCCTGGCCGCGCGGCGCGCACCCGGGCGACCCCGCGCACCCGAAGTTCGGCGTCTACGAGGACGACCTCCCCGTCTTCCGCTGGCTCCGCGCCGCGGCGCCCCGCGACCGCACGTGCTTCGAGGCCCAGGTCATGGACTGGTCCGACGACGTCGCCTACTCCGTGCACGACCTGGAGGACGGGCTGCACGCCGGCCACATCGACCCCAACGCGCTGCTCTCCGAGCCCGAGCGGGCCGAGATCCACCGCGTCGCGCTCGACCGCGGCCACGTACCGGCCGACACGGAGCGCGCCGAACTCGACGCCGCGCTCGACCGCCTGCTCGGCGAGGAGTGGTGGCCGCACCACTACGACGGCACCGGTACGGCCCAGGCCCGGCTGAAGGACGCCACGAGCGAACTCATCGGCCGCTTCTGCCTCGCCGCCGAGACCGCGACCCGCGCGGCCCACGGACCGGGCCCGCTCAGCCGCTACGCGGCCTCCCTCGTCGTCCCGCGCACGGCCCGCCTGGAGTGCGGGCTCCTCAAGGCCGTCGCCGACCTGTACGTGATCCAGCGCGCCGACCAGGAAGAGCTCCGCGCCGGCCAGCGCGTCCTCGTCACCGAACTCGCCGCGGCGCTCGCCGCCCGCGCCCCGCACGGCCTCGACCCCCAGTTCCGCGCCCTCTTCGACCAGGCCGCGACCGACCCCGCCCGCCAGCGCGTCCTGATCGACCAGATCGCCTCCCTGACGGACGCGGCGGCCAGATCGCTCCACGCCGAACTGACACGGCAGTAGACGTCAGGGCAACGCATTCCAGAGGGGCGCGGCGATGAATCCAGCCCCTTCGGGGGCACCTCCCGGCCGAAGGCTGGGAAATTCGAGGAGCGGGGGCCCGGGGCGGAGCCCCCGCAACGGCTCCCCACCATGACCCGCGCCCCACCGACTGGGGTACCGTCAGATTCCCCACCCGCCAATGCCGGAGGCACGCCGTGGTCGACGCGGATCAGACGTTCGTCATCGTCGGAGGGGGCCTGGCCGGCGCCAAAGCGGCGGAGACGCTGCGCGCCGAGGGCTTCACCGGGCGGGTGATCCTCGTGTGCGACGAGCGGGAGCACCCGTACGAGCGCCCCGCGCTCTCCAAGGGCTACCTGCTCGGCAAGGACGCCCGCGAGAGCGTCTTCGTGCACGAGCCGGGGTGGTACGCGGGCGCCGACGTCGAACTCCACCTCGGCCAGCCCGCCGTCGCGCTCGACGCGGCCAACCACGCCCTCACGCTCGGCGACGGCACGCTCCTCCACTACGACAAGCTCCTCCTCGCCACCGGCTCCGAGCCGCGCCGCCTGGAGATCCCCGGCACCGACCTCGCCGGCGTCCACCACCTGCGCCGCCTCGCCCACGCCGAGCGCCTGCGCCGCACCCTCGCGAGCCTCGGCCGCGACAACGGCCACCTGCTCATCGCGGGCGCGGGCTGGATCGGCCTGGAGGTCGCCGCCGCCGCGCGCGAGTACGGGGCCGAGGTCACCGTCATCGACGCGGCGCCCACCCCGCTGCACCACGTGCTCGGCCCCGAGGTCGGCCGGCTCTTCACCGACCTGCACGCCGAGCGCGGTGTCCGCTTCCACTTCGGCGCCCGCCTCACCGAGATCGTCGGCCAGGACGGCATGGTCCTCGCCGCGCTCACCGACGACGGCGAGGAGCACCCCGCCCACGACGTCCTCGCGGCCGTCGGCGCGGCGCCCCGTACCGCCCTCGCCGAGTCCGCCGGACTCGCGCTCGCCGCGCCCGAGCACGGCGGCGGCATCGCGGTCGACGCGGGGCTGCGCACCTCGGACCCGGACGTCTACGCGGCGGGCGACGTCGCCTCCGTCCCGCTCGGCCTCTTCCCCGGCGCGCCCCTGCGCGTCGAGCACTGGGCCAACGCGCTCAACGGCGGCCCGCTCGCGGCCCGCGCGATGCTCGGCAGGGACGTCACGTACGACCGGGTCCCGTACTTCTTCTCCGACCAGTACGACCTGGGCCTGGAGTACTCGGGCTGGGCGCCCCCCGGCCAGTACGACCAGGTGCTCGTCCGGGGCGACGCCGCCAAGCGCCGCTTCCTCGCCTTCTGGCTGCTCGACGGGCAGGTGCGGGCCGCGATGAACGTCAACGTGTGGGACGTCACCGAACCGCTCCAGAAACTCATCCGCTCCGGCGCCCGCCCCGACCCCGAGGCGCTCGCCGACCCGAACGTGCCGCTGGAGTCCTTCCTGCCGCCCGCGTAACAAATCTGTGCGCGTTCGCACACACACGGTGCACGCCCCGGTCCTGGTCCGTAAGGTGCCGGGCGTGAAAACGACACGGGGAATCAGACTGACCGCGATGGCGGCGATAACGGTCCTCGCCCTGACGGGCTTCTCGACGGGGCGGGGCCACGGCAGCTCGCACAGCAGGCACGGCAGCGGTCACGGCGGCGGGTGCAGCAGCTCCTCGCAGCGCCAGAACGGCTCCAGCCACTCCACGTCCTCAACCGACGACGACGATGACGACTACACCTCGGGCTTCAACCGGGGCTACAACAGCGGCACGAACCGGCGCCACACGACCGCGCCGACCTCGACACCCACCGAGGACGACACCTACGCGAACACCCCCGGCTCCCCGGTCCAGGCGACGCTCGTCTCCTGCGTGACCAAGGCCAGGCCCTGGGCCACGGTCCGCCTCAAGAACTCCGGGACCAGGACGGAGAGCTGGAGCGGCTCCGTCACCTTCTCCGATGTCAACGGCGCCTTCCTGACGGACGGGACCGCGAACGCGTCCGGGATGGGCGTGCGCGTCGCCAAGGGGAAGACGAAGACGCTGAAGATCAAGCCCGCGGACGGGCGGGAGGTCGCGGACATCAGGCACTGCGAGGTGGAGACCTACGGAGAGTGAGCTTCCGGCCGGCAGACCGCGGCCCCTCCGCGACCCCGTAGAATTCCCCCGTGGCTGGCAGGATCAAGGACGAGGACGTGAAGGCGGTCAGGGACGCGGTCCCGATCGACTCCGTTGTCGCTGAGTACCTCCAGCTCAAGAACGCCGGCGGCGGGAACCTCAAGGGCCTCTGCCCCTTCCACGACGAGAAGTCGCCGTCCTTCCAGGTCAGCCCGGCGAAGGGCCTCTTCCACTGCTTCGGCTGCCAGGAGGGCGGCGACACCATCACCTTCGTCATGAAGGTGGACCACCTCAGCTTCTCCGAGGCCGTCGAGCGCCTCGCGGGCCAGGCAGGCATCACCCTCCGTTACGAGGAGGGCGGCTACAACCCCACCCAGCAGCGCGGCGAGCGCATCCGCCTCATCGACGCCCACCGCGCCGCCGCGCAGTACTACGAGGAACAGCTCGCCGGGCCCGAGGCCGAGATCGGCCGCAAGTTCCTCGCCGAGCGCGGCTTCGACCAGAGCGCCGCCGCGCACTTCGGCGTCGGCTACAGCCCCGCGGGCTGGGACCACCTCACCCGCTACCTGCGCGGCCAGGGCTTCACCGACCGCGAGCTGATCACCTCGGGCCTCTCCCAGGAGAGCCGCGGCGGCCGCCCCATCGACCGCTTCCGGGGCCGCCTCATGTGGCCGATCAAGGACATCGGCGGCGACATCGTCGGCTTCGGCGCCCGCCGCCTGCGCGAGGACGACAACGGCCCCAAGTACCTCAACACCCCCGAGACGCCGGTCTACCGCAAGTCGCAGGTCCTCTACGGCATCGACCTCGCCAAGAAGGACATCGCCCGCGCGAGCCGCGCCGTCGTCGTCGAGGGCTACACCGACGTCATGGCCTGCCACCTCTCCGGCGTCACGACCGCCGTCGCGACCTGCGGCACCGCCTTCGGCACCGAGCACATCAAGATCCTGCGCCGCCTGCTCATGGACAACGGCAGCGCCCGCGTGATCTTCACCTTCGACGGCGACGCGGCCGGGCAGAAGGCCGCCCTGCGCGCCTTCGAGGACGACCAGAAGTTCGCCGCCGAGACGTACATCGCGATCGCCCCCGACAACATGGACCCCTGCGACCTGCGCCTCGCCAAGGGCGAGCAGGCCGTCGCCGAACTCGTCGAACCGCGCGTCCCGCTCTTCGAGTTCGCGCTGCGCCAGATCGTCTCGCGCTACGACCTGGAGACCCCTGCGGGCCGCGCCGCCGCGCTCGATGAGGCGGCGCCCGTCGTCGCGAGCGTCAAGAACGTCGCGCTGCGCCACGCCGTCGCCGTCCAGCTCGCCGGGATGCTCGGCTACGGCCCCATGGACCAGCAGGAAGTCGTACGCCGCGTCGCGACCGTCGCCCGCTGGGCCCGCGAGCACCGCGGCGAACCCCTCCCCGGCGGCCCCCGCCGCCCTGCCATGGCCGCCGCGAGCACCCCCCAGCGCCCCGGCACCTCCGGCCCCGCGCTCATCCTGCGCAACCCCGCGCACATGACCGAGCGGGAACTGCTCAAACTCGCTCTCCAGCGGCCCGAACTCGTCTCGCCCGCCTTCGACGCCTACGAGATCGACGAGTTCACCGCCGAGCCGTACGCCGCCGTGCGCCAGGCCATCGCCGACGCGGGCGGCGCCGAGGAGGGCGTCCACGACGCGATGGCCTACCTCACCGCCGTGCGCGAGGCGGCCCCCGACGACCGCGTCCGCGCGATGGTCACCGAACTCGCCGTCGAACCGATCCGCCGCCGCGTCGTCGACGACGTCTACGCGAGCGAACAACTCGTCCGGGTCCGGGTCCGCGCCGTCCAGCGCCGTGTCACCGAACTCCAGGGCACCTTCACCCGCGTCTCCGCGCAGGGCGACCAGGCCCGCGCCGCCGAGGTGCAGAGCGAACTGTGGGTCCTGGAGCAGTACGGCCGCGCCCTCCAGCAGCAGGGCGCGGCAGCCCTCTGAGACCCGCGCGGCCCGGCGGCCCGAGCACCCCTCGCGCCCCGCCCGCCCCGCGGGACACCCCCGCCCCACCCGCTGACCACCCGTCACGGGCCGGTCGCAAAAAGTCCCCGCACGCCCCTCGTGACCGCTCCCGCTCTGTCCCACACTGAAGAAGGTTCCCGGGACCCGCCCGCCCCGCGGGACCACTCGGGGGTACGTGGCAGCGAACACCAGGAGGCCGGTCCCCGTGTCCACTCAGCTCCGCGCCCAGCCCCTGCCCGGCGTCCCCGCCCAGCGGACCGGCGACCGCACCCCCGCCCCGCCCGGCGGCCACGCGCCCGACCTCTTCCGCCAGTACTTACGCGAGATCGGCCGCATTCCGCTCCTCACCGCCGCCGAAGAGGTCGACCTCGCCCGCCGCGTCGAGGCCGGCCTCTTCGCCGAGGAGAAACTCGCCGGGCCCGGCCCGCTCGACACCCGCCTCGCCCTCGATCTCGACCGCCTCGTCGTCCTCGGCCGCGCCGCCAAACGCCGCCTCATCGAGTCCAACCTCCGCCTCGTCGTCTCCGTCGCCAAGCGCTACGCGGGGCGCGGCCTGACGATGCTCGACCTCGTCCAGGAGGGCAACCTCGGCCTCATCCGCGCCGTCGAGAAGTTCGACTACACGCGCGGCTTCAAGTTCTCCACGTACGCCACCTGGTGGATACGTCAGGCGATGTCCCGCGCGCTCGCCGACCAGGGCCGCACGATCCGCGTGCCCGTGCACGTCGTCGAGCTGATCAACCGCGTCGTACGGGTCCAGCGCGGACTGCTCCAGGAGCGCGGGCGCGAGCCGAGCCACGCGGAGGTGGCGGCCCTCCTCGGCCTCACGAAGGAACGCGTCGGCGAGATCCTGCGCCTCGCCCAGGAGCCTGTCTCGCTGCACACCCCTGTCGGCGGCGAGGACGAGGTCGCGCTCGGCGACCTCATCGAGGACGGCGACGCCCCCTCGCCCCCCGAGTCCGCCGCGCTCCTCCTGCTGCGCCGCCACCTCGAAGACGTCCTCTCGACGCTCGGCGAACGCGAACGCCAGGTCGTCCAGCTCCGCTACGGACTCGACGACGGCCGCCCCCGCACCCTGGAGGAGATCGGCGCCCTCTTCGGCGTCACCCGCGAACGCATCCGCCAGATCGAGGCCAAGACCCTCGCCAAACTCCGCTCCCACGCCTACGCCGACCAGCTCAGGGGGTACCTGGACTGAGGACGGCGCCGGTACGGGGACGGGGCCGCCCCCACGCCCGTACGTGGAGACGGCCCCGTGCCGCCGGGAGCCCCGTGCCGCCGAGGGCCCCGCGCCCCGCTACTCGACCTCGGCCACCGCCTGCGCGAACTGCGCCGCGTACAGCCGCGCGTACGCGCCGTCCGTCGCGAGCAGTTCCTCGTGCGTGCCCTGCTCCACGATCGCGCCGTTCTCCATGACGAGGATCGTGTCCGCGTCGCGGATCGTGGAGAGCCGGTGCGCGATGACGAAGCTCGTGCGCCCGGCCGCGAGGCGCTCCATCGCCTTCTGGATCAGGACCTCGGTCCGCGTGTCCACGGAGCTGGTCGCCTCGTCGAGCACGAGGATCACCGGGTCCGAGAGGAAGGCCCGCGCGATCGTGATGAGCTGCTTCTCGCCCGCGCTCACCCCCGTGCCCTCGTCGTCGATGACCGTGTCGTACCCCTCGGGCAGCGTCCGGACGAAGCGGTCCGCGTGCGCCGCCCTGGCCGCCTCCTCGATCTCCTCGCGCGTGACCTCGCGCGCGGCGCCGTACGCGATGTTCTCCGCGATCGTGCCGCCGAAGAGCCACGTGTCCTGGAGCACCATCCCTATCCCGGCGCGCAGGTCGTCGCGGCGCATCCGCGCGATGTCGACGCCGTCGAGCGTGATGCGCCCGCCCGTCACGTCGTAGAAGCGCAGCAGCAGGTTGACGAGCGTCGTCTTGCCCGCGCCCGTGGGGCCGACGATCGCGACCGTGTGGCCCGGATCGACCTCCAGGGACAGGTCCTCGATGAGCGGCTTGTCCTCCTCGTACCGGAAGGAGACGTGCTCGAAGGCGACCCGCCCGCGCAGTTCCTTGGGCCGTTCCGGCTCGGCCGGGTCCGCGCTCTGCTCGTCGGCGTCGAGCAGTTCGAAGATCCGCTCGGCCGAGGCGACCCCGGACTGGATGAGGTTCGCCATCGAGGCGACCTGCGTGAGCGGCATCGAGAACTGCCGCGAGTACTGCACGAACGCCTGCACGTCACCGATCGACAGCGCGCCCGAGGCGACCCGCAGCCCGCCGACGACGGCGACGAGGACGTAGTTGATGTTCGAGACGAACATCATCAGCGGCTGCATGACACCGCTCGTGAACTGCGCCCGGTTCGAGGCGTCGTACAGCGCCTCGTTGTGCTCGCGGAAGACCTCCGCCGACTCCTCCTGGCGCCCGAAGACCTTCACGAGCGTGTGACCCGTGTACATCTCCTCGATGTGCGCGTTGAGTTCGCCCGTCGACTTCCACTGCCGCACGAACTGCGGCTGCGAGCGCTTGCCCACGCGTGTCGCGACGAGCGCGGAGAGCGGCACGGTCACGAGCGCGACGAGCGCGAGCAGCCACGAGATCCAGAACATGACCGCGAGCACCCCGATGATCGTCAGCACCGAGTTGACGAGCTGGCCGAGGGTCTGTTGCAGCGTCTGCTGGAGGTTGTCCATGTCGTTCGTCGCGCGGCTCAGCACCTCGCCGCGCTGACGGCGGTCGAAGTACGAGAGCGGCAGGCGCGACAGCTTCGTCTGCACGTCCTCGCGCAGCCGCCTGATCATGAGGTTGATCGCCCGGTTCGAGAGCCGCACCGAGATCGACATGAGCACGCCGCCGAGCGCGAAGACGAGCGTCGCGATGAGCAGCACCTCGCCGATCGCGCCGAAGTCGATGCCCTCGCCGGGTGTGAAATGGACCCCCTTGAGGAGGTCCGCGAACCCGCCGTCGCCGCGCTCGCGCGCCGCCTCGATGACCTGCTCCTTCGTCTGCCCGGCGCGCAACTGCCCGCCGATCACCCCGCCGAAGAGCAGGTCGGTCGCGTGCCCGAGGATCTTCGGCCCCGACACCGACGCGGCGACGCTGACTATCCCGAGCAGCAGCATCCCCGTCAGGAGCGCCTTGTGCGGGGCGAAGCGGCGCGCGAGCCGCTTCGCCGTCCCCTTGAAGTCGTCGAGCCCCTGGGCTCCGGCCGCAGCCGCCATCCGTCCACCGGGACCGGCCATCACGCGGCCTCCGCTTCCGTCAGCTGGGAGAGCACGATCTCCCGGTACGTCTCATTGGTCTCCATCAGCTCGTGGTGCCGCCCCACGCCCACGATCCGCCCCTCGTCGAGCACGAGGATGCGGTCCGCGTCGCGGATCGTCGCGACGCGCTGCGCCACGATCACCACCGTCGCCCGCGCCGTCTCGTGGCCGAGCGCCGCGCGCAGCGCCGCGTCCGTCGCGTAGTCGAGCGCCGAGAAGGAGTCGTCGAAGAGGTAGATCTCCGGGCGCCGCACGAGCACGCGCGCGATCGCGAGCCGCTGCCGCTGGCCGCCCGAGAAGTTCGAGCCGCCCTGCGCCACCGGCGCGTCGAGCCGGTGCTCCAGCTTCTCCACGAAGCCCTTCGCCTGCGCGACCTCCAGCGCGTGCCACAGCTCCTCGTCGCTCGCGTCCGGGTTCCCGTACCGCAGGTTGCTCGCGACCGTCCCCGAGAAGAGGTACGGCTTCTGCGGGACGAGCCCGACCGTGCGCGCGAGCAGCGCCGGGTCGACCTCGCGCACGTCCACGCCGTCGACCAGCACCTCGCCCTCGGTCGCGTCGAACAGGCGCGGTACGAGGCCGAGCAGCGTCGTCTTGCCGCTGCCTGTCGAGCCGATCACGGCCGTCGTCTCGCCGGGCAGCGCTTCGAGGTCGATCCCGCGCAGGACCGGCTCCTCGGCCCCCGGGAAGCGGAAGCCCGCGCCGCGCAGTTCGAGCCGCCCGTGCCGGCGCAGCTCGGTGACCCCGGCCTGCGGCGGCACGACGCTCGACGCGGTGCCGAGCACCTCCTCGATCCGCTCGGCGCACACCTCGGCGCGCGGCACCATCATGAACATGAAGGTGGCCATCATGACGGCCATCACGATCTGCATGAGGTACGAGAGGAACGCGGTCAGCGCCCCGATCTGCATCCCGCCGCTGTCGATGCGGTGCGAGCCGAACCACACGACGGCGACGCTGGAGAGGTTCACGACGGTCATGACGGTCGGGAACATGAGCGCGAAGAGCCGCCCGGTGCCGAGCGAGACCTCCGTCAGCTCCCCGTTCGCGCCGTCGAAGCGCGTGCCCTCGTACTCGTCGCGCACGAAGGCGCGGATGACGCGGTTCCCGGTGATCTGCTCGCGCAGCACTCGGTTCACGGTGTCCAGCCGGGTCTGGAGCGTACGGAAGAGGGGGCGCAGCTTGCGCACGATGAGCCCGACCGAGCCGCCGAGCACGGGGATCACGACGAGCAGGATCGAGGAGAGCGGCACGTCCTGGCCGAGCGCGAGGATCACCCCGCCGACGCACATGATCGGCGCCGAGACCATGAGCGTGAACGACATCAGGACGAGCATCTGCACCTGCTGCACGTCGTTCGTCGTCCGCGTGATGAGGGTGGGGGCGCCGAACTGGCCGACCTCGCGCGCCGAGAACGACTGCACGCGGTCGAAGATCCGCGCCCGTACGTCCCGCCCGAGCGCGGCGGCGGTACGGGCCCCGTAGAACACCGCGCCGACGTTCCCGGCCATCTGCACGACGGCGACGAGCAGCATCAGCGCGCCGAAGCCCATGATGTAGCCCGTGTCACCCTTCACGACACCGTTGTCGATGATGTCGGCGTTGAGCGTGGGCAGGTAGAGCGCGGCGCAGGTCTGGACGAACTGGAGCAGGACGAGAAGGGCGATGGGCCGTTTGTAGGGGGCCAGCGAGGCCCGCAGAAGTCGTATGAGCACACTGCGCCTGTCGGAGAGGGGTCGGGAGCCTCCCTATCCTGAGCGATACGCCGGGGTGCGGACCAACCGATTAATTCAAGGCCGGGTCAAATCCGGCCGCCCCGGGTTTGCGCTCACAGCGGCGCGCGCTCGCCGAAGGCCCCGGGGTGCGTTTCCTCCCGTACCGCCGTGTACTGCTGCCGCACCGCGGCCCCCACGAGCCGTTCCTCCTCGTCCGCCTCGATGACCTGCGCCGCCGCCCCCTGCCACGCCGGTGGCCGCGCGGCGTCGAGCCGCCCCTCGTGCACCCCGAGCGCCCACGCCGCCTGCCGCGC